>CALQBJ020000242.1 GCA_943328785.2 Bifidobacterium breve | reverse complement strand
TGCGCGGCCCGAAGGGCGTGTTCCTGCCAGACGAAGGCGACGTGGCACGCTTCACGCTGGTGAAGATCGGCATGTCGAAGACCGACCTCGTCGAGATCGTGGACGGCCTCGCCGAGGGGACGCGCGTCGTCACCACCGGCGCGGCGGCCTTGCGCGTAGGAGACCGCATCGTCCTGCTCGGGGCCAATGGCCGCGGCGGCCGTGGTGGCCGTGGCGGCCCCGGCGGTAACGGCGGTGGACGCGCGGGTGCTGGCGGCCCGGGCGGCACCCGCGGTGGACCTGGTGCAGCTGCGGGCGCGCCGCCAGCGGGCGCCGCCGAGGGGGCAGCACCGGCCGGCGCCCCTGGCGGGCAGCGCGGCTTCGGCAATGGCGAAGGGCGGGGCCGTCGCGGCGGCGCACCGTCGTCGGGTCAGTAGACAGTCCGCAGATATCCGATTCCAGGAGCAGGCATGAGCATTCCGCGTTTTGCGATCGAGCGCCCCGTCATGATGACGATGATCAGTTCGATCATCATCCTGATCGGCGGCATCTCCCTGTCGCGCCTTCCCGTCGACCTGCTGCCAGACATCTCCCAGCCGACCGTGAACGTCCGTGTGAGCTACACGGGCGTCGGTCCGCTCGAGATGGAGGAACTGGTCGTCCGGCCGCTCGAGCAGCAACTCAGCGCCGTGTCAGGGCTCGACCAGATGAATTCGAACGCGCAGGAAGGCAGCGCGAGCATCCAGCTGAACTTCACCTGGGGCACCGACCTCAATGAGGCGCTGGACGACATCCGCACCCGTATCGACCGCGTCCGCGGTCGCTTGCCCGAGGATGCCGACCCGCCGATCATCCAGAAGTTCGACTCGAACGCGGCGCCGATCATGGGCCTCGCGCTCGAGAGCACGGACGGCACCCTCGACCGCGTGCAGCTCCGTGAACTGGCGGAGAACATTCTCTCGCCGCGCTTCGAGCGCGTGCAGGGCGTGGCCGCCGTCACCGTCAACGGCGGCCTCCGCCGCCAGATCCACGTCGACCTGTCGCGCGAGAAGATCACGGCGCTCGACCTGTCGGTCGACCGCGTGGTGTCGGTGCTGCGCAGCGAGAACCAGAACATCCCGATCGGCGAGGTCTACCAGGGCGACCGCGCCCTGCTGCTCCGCAGCCAGGGGCAATACCAGAACCTCGCGCAGATCGCGAGCACGGTCGTCCTCACCAAGAACGGCGTGCCGGTCTACCTGAAGGACATCGCCGACGTGAGCGACTCGACCGAGGATGTGCGCTCCGTGCTGCGCATCAACGGCCGCCCTGGCGTGCGGCTGTCGGTCACCAAGCAGTCGGGCACCAACACGGTGCAGATTGCCCAGGGGGTGCGCGCGGAAATCGAGCGCATCAACCGCGAAGTGCCCGGCGTCCGCATCTCGATGCTGGACGACAGCGCGAAGTTCATCGAGCGTTCGATCAGCGCCGTGCAAGAGCACGTGATGCTCGGCTCGGTGCTCGTCATCCTCATCATCTTCCTGTTCCTGCGCAACTTCCGCTCGACGCTGATCGTCGCCACCTCGATTCCGATTTCGGTCATCGGCACGTTCGCCTTGCTCTACTTCGGCGGCCTGACGCTGAACACGATGACCTTCGGCGGATTGGCGCTGGGCGTCGGCATGATCGTCGACGCGGCCATCGTCGTGCTGGAGAACTCGTTCCGGCACATGGAGCACTACGGCAAGGACCGGATGCAGGCCTCGATCGACGGCAGTGAAGAGGTCTGGTCCGCCATCCTGGCGTCCATCCTCACGCACATCGCCGTGTTCGTGCCGCTCCTCTTCCTCGAAGGGGTGTCGAGCATCATGTTCCGGCAGTTGTCGGTGGTGGTGGTCTTCTCGCTGCTGATGTCGCTCTTCGTCGCGGTCACGCTGGTGCCGGTGCTCTGCTCGCGCCTGCTCGTGCTGCCGCCGCCGCCGGAGAAGCGCAGCGCCCTCGGCGCCAAGCTGTACGGCTTCAGCGAGAGCTTCCTCAACGGTATGGACGAGGGCTACACGCGCCTGCTGGACAAGGCGCTGGCGCACCGCGCGCTGGTGGTCGGCGTTGCGGCGGTCTCGGTGGTCATCGCGGTGTTCATCGGACGCACCCTGCCCACCGAACTCGCCACGCAGGCCGACGAAGGACAGGTGTCGGTGAATATCGAGCTGGCCCAGGGCACCCGCATCGAGGTCACCGACCCGGTGCTGCAGCGCGTCGAGGCGGCGATCAGCCAGCTCGTGCCGGAAGCCACGGACGTCATCACCAACGCGGGTGGTGGCGGTGGCTTCGGGCCTCCCGGCGGCGGCAACGTCAACCGCGGCTTCCTCCAGATCCTGCTCAAGCCGAAGGACGAACGGACCCGCTCCAGCGACGACATTGCCCGCGAGCTGCGCCGCCAGCTCTCCGGCATCCCGGGCGTCGTCGTTCGCGCCAACGCGTCGGGCGGCAACAACCAGATGAACCGCTTCCTGTCCGGCGGCAACAACGGCGGCGGCCGGCTCTCGCTCGAAATTCGCGGCGAGAGCCTCGACGATGCGCGGAAGGTGGCACAGGCCGCGAAGGACCTGCTCGACACCGTGCCGGGCGTCGCCGATGCGCGCCTCGGCCGCGATGAAGGGCGTCCCGAGCTGGCGGTCGAAGTCGATCGCGCGAAGGCGGCCCTGCTCGGTGTGAACACCACGACCGTGGCCAACACGCTGCGCACGAACGTCGCCGGCACCCAGGCCGCCATGTTCCGCCAATCTGGCCAGGAATACCCGATCATCGTGCGCCTGAAGGAAGACCAGCGTCAGGCCGTGAGCGACGTCAACGACGTCCTGGTGAGCACACCGCAGGGCACCGTCGTCCAGGCGAAGAACCTGATGCGCGTCGCCGACTCGATCGGACCGTCGCAGATTCAGCGCAAGAACCAGCAGCGCATCGCCTACGTCAGCGCGGAACCCGAAGCGACCCTCAGCGACTCGGTGAACGCGGTGAACGCCAAGCTGCCGCAGCTCTTCGGCATGCTGCCGAAGGACTTCTCCATCGGCTTCGGCGCCGAGGTCGAGCAGCAGGCGAAGGCGTTCGACCAGCTCCGCACGGTGCTGATCCTGGCCCTCGTGCTCGTCTATGCCGTCATGGCGTCGCAGTACGAGTCGCTGAAGGACCCGTTCATCATCATGTTCTCGGTGCCGACGGCGGCGATCGGCGTCGTGCTGGCGCTGAAGCTCACGAACACGTCGTTCAACATGCAGGCCTATATCGGCATCATCATGCTGGCCGGCATCGTGGTGAGTAACGGCATCCTGCTGGTCGACTACACGAACGTGCTCCGTCGGCGCGACGGTCTGGGCATCCGCGAAGCGGTAGCCCTGGCCGGACGGACGCGACTGCGCCCGATTCTGATGACGTCCATCGCCACCGGGCTCGGCCTGGTGCCGATGTCGCTCGGCATCGGCGAAGGCAGCGAACTGCAGGTGCCGCTCGCCCGCGTCGTCATCGGCGGCCTCACCACCTCGCTGCTCATCACGCTGGTGCTGGTGCCGACCGTCTACACCCTGTTCGAGGAAGGTTTCTCGAATCCGTTCCGTCGTTCCGGAAAGGGCGACGCCGTCGAGGCCTGATCCATCATGAAAAAGCTCGTCGTGACCGTCCTCGTTCTGGGGGTCGTCGGCGGAGGCGGCTTCTGGTACTACCAGTACTCGAAGAAGCCGGTTCCGCCATCGGTCACGACAGCCACCGTCACCAGGGGCGACATCGTCGAAACGGTGGGCGCCACCGGCACCCTGCAGGCGGTCACCACCGTGCAGGTGGGCAGCCAGGTGTCGGGCAACATCGCCTACCTGGGCGCCGACTTCAATTCGCTCGTCAAGAAGGGTCAGGTGCTTGCGCGCCTCGACCCATCCCTGTTCGAGGCGCAGTCGCAGCAGACCCGGGCGAACCTCGCGCAATCGCGAGCCAACCTCGTCAAGGCACAGAGCGATCTCGAACGCAGCCGCGTTCAGCTCGTCGATACCCAGCAGAAGTACTCGCGTGCGCAGCAACTCTCGGCGCGGAGCCTCCTGCCGCAGAGCGATCTCGATACTTCGAAGACCGCCGTCGACACGGCGCAGGCCTCCCTCCAATCACAGCAAGCCACTGTCACCCAGGTGCAGGCGGCGATCACGCAGTCCGAAGCGTCGGTGAACCAAAGCCAGGTGAACCTCGCGCACACCGTCATCACCGCGCCGATCGACGGCCTGGTCATCTCGCGCAACGTCGACGTCGGCCAGACCGTGGCTGCCAGCATGCAGGCACCCACGCTCTTCGTGCTCGCCGCCGACCTCACCAAGATGCAGGTGGTGGCGAACCTCGACGAGTCGGATGTCGGCCGGATCCGTCCGCAGCAGGTGGTGACGTTCCGCGTCGATGCCTACCCCAACGACACGTTCCGCGGAGTGGTGTCGCAGGTGCGCCTCGAACCGAAGGTGCAGCAGAACGTCGTCACCTACGCGACCGTGATCGATGTGCCGAACAACGACCTGCGGCTCAAGCCGGGCATGACGGCGAACGTCAACGTCGAGATTGCGCACGCCACCACCGTGCTGCGCATCCCGAACACGGCGCTGCGCTTCCGCCCGTCGAACGAGGTCTTCGCAGCGCTCGGCCAGACGCCGCCAGAACCGCAAGGCCGCGGCGTCGGACCCGGTGGCCGGCGCGGTGCACCCCCACAGACCGGCCAGCCGTCAGGCACGCCCGCAGCAACTGCCGCGGGCACTGCCCCGGCAGCGACACCCGCAGTTCCCGCACCGGCTGCACCGGTCGTGGCAGCAGAGGCCACGCAGGCGCGCGGCGGCGCGCGTGGCGGTGCACGAGCGGCTGCCACTCCTGAGGTGACGCCTGCGGCAGACGCCGCGCCTGGACGTGCGCAGGACGGCGGCGATGCCAGCGGAGCCGGACGACGAGGCCGCTTCGCCGACCGGATGCAGAACCTCTCGCCCGAGGAGCGCGAGGCCATGCTGGCGCGCATGCGCGAACGTGGTCTCGACCCGGCCAATCCCGGATTCGGTGGCGGACGCGGCGGTGGCGCCCGTGGTGCCGGACCTGCCGCGCCGCGCGTGGCGGCTGTGCCGGCCCCGACCGGTGCCACGACGATCGACGCGCTGTTCGCCCCGCTGCCGCGCACCGAGACGTTCGGTCGGCTCTGGACCTACATCGCCAACCAACTCCAACCGGTACGGCTACGCCTCGGCATCAGCGACGGCCAGTTCACCGAACTGATCGAAGGCGAGCTGAAGGAGGGTGCGGACGTGGTGACCAACATCACCATCGCCGGCCAGTCGACGCGTCCAGCCGCGGCCGCCTTCCCTGGCTTCGGCGCGCCAGGTGGACGACAGGGCTTCGCTGGCGGCGGCTTCCCAGGCGGCGGTGGCGGCGGCGCGGGCAGGGGGCGGTGAGCGCATGACGCCCGTGATGACGTTCCGCATCGCGTTCAAGGCGCTCGGACGCAACAAGATGCGCACCGGCCTGACCATGCTCGGCATGATCATCGGCGTGGCTGCGGTCATTACGCTCGTCGCGATGGGCAACGGTGCCCAGTCGATGATCGAGGATCAGATCAAGGGTGCCGGCACCAACATGATCACGGTGAACGCCGGCAACTTCTCCTCCGGCGGCGTGCGCGGCGGTGTCGGCACCTCGAGCACGCTCACCGAGGATGATGCGGAGGCGATTCGGCGCGAGGTACCAGGCGCGCAGTACGTGGCCGCGGGCCAGCAGTCGCAGGCCCAGGTCATTGCCGGCAACCAGAACTGGTTCAC
>CALQBJ020000241.1 GCA_943328785.2 Bifidobacterium breve | reverse complement strand
GCCGTCGGCCGCCAGCGCCGCGGCGATGAGCGCCATGCCCGATCGCAGATCGCGGCTGTCGAGCGGACGCCCACGCAGCTTGCGCGGCCCCGTCACGATGATGCGGTGCGGATCGCAGAGGAACAGATCGGCGCTCATACCGCTCATTTGTTCGAGGGCGAAGAGCCGCAGTTCGTAGAGCCAGTCGTGGACGAGCGTGCGCCCCTCGGCCTGCGTCGCCAGCACGGTGACCAGGCTGACGAGGTCGCTCGGGAAGCCGGGCCAGAGGCCGGTGGTGATGCGTCCGGCCGCCATCGGCTTCGACTGTTCCACCCGAAACAGGCCTTCCTCGATCGAGCACTGGATGTTCAGCCGCTTGAGGACCGCGGCGATCACCTCGATGTCTTCGGCGCGTGCGCCGCGCACGTCGATCTCGCCGCCGGTGATCGCGGCCACCACCGCCCAACTGCCGGCCTCGATGTAGTCGCCCCACAGCGTGTGCGACGCCCCACCGAGCTTGCCGCCGCCCTCGATCCGGATGGTCGAGGAGCCGGCGCCGGTGATGCCGACGCCGAGCTTCTGCAGGAAGTTGCAGAGTTCCACGACGTGCGGTTCCTGCGCGGCGTGCCTGATTTCGCTCACCCCGGGGGCCGCGGCGGCCGCCAGCAGTGCGGTTTCAGTGCCGGTCACCGACGCTTCGTAGAGATAGATGGAGGTGGGCTTCAACCCGTCGGGACACTCGAGCACGTGCCCCGGCAGGTCGAGCACGCGCGCCCCCATCGAGATGAGCGCCTCGAGATGGGTGGAGATGGTGCGTCGGGCCGGGAAGTCGCCACCGGGAGGCGCCAGAATCGCCTTGCCGCGCCGCGCAAGCAGCGGACCGAGCAGGAGCACCGACCCGCGCAGGCGGCCGACCATGGCGCCGTCAGGCTCGTCCTTCACCACCTCGGGACACCGCACCCGCACCGTCGTCGTGCCGATCCCCTCGACCGTCGCGCCGAGATCGACGAGCAGTTGCGCCATCACGTCGACGTCGCGAATGCGCGGCATGTTGTGCAGCACGCACTCCTCAGAGGTGAGCAGGCAGGCGGCGAGCAGCGGCAGCGCAGCGTTCTTGTTGCCTTCGACGTCGACCGAGCCGGAGAGGCGGCGACCGCCTTCAATCAGAAGTGTAGACATGGGTGGGTGTCAGGGGAAGTCGCAGGTCACAGGGCGCAAGTCGCTAGTCGTTGGTCGTTAGTCGTTAGTCGTTAGTCGTTAGTCGTTAGTCGTTAGTCGTTAGTCGTTAGTCGTTAGTCGTTAGTCAGAGTGTGGCGCCGTCGGCATCTGGAGTCACGTCGGAGAAATCGCCCAGGTAGACGATCTCCTCGCGCAACTCCACTCCGAACTGCTCACGGACCGCCACGCGGCACTGCTCGATGAGGCCGCGAATGTCGGACGAAGTGGCGTCGCCTTCGTTCACGATGAAGTTGCCATGCGTCGGCGAAACACGGGCTCCGCCGAGCGCCGCCCCTTTCAAGCCGGCCCGATCGACCAGCGCGCCAGCCGACCACGGAATGCCCTGCGGCACCACGTCCCACTCCGGCACCGGATTCTGGAACACGCAACCCGCACTCGGCAGGTGCAGCGGTTGCGTCCGCTTGCGGTAGTCGAGCGAGCGGCGTGCCGTGGCGCGCAATACCACCGGGTCACCTGGCGAGACGATGAAGTCTGCCGACAGCAACACCTCGCCAGTGGTCTGCACGCGGCTTCGATCGTAACCGAAGCCCATCGCCGATACCTCGACTTCCGAGATCACGCCCTGCCGTGTGCACAGCCGGACCGACGACAGCAGTTCGCTGATGAGCCGCCCGCCGAAGTGCGCGTTGCCGCACACGGCGCCGCCGACGGTGCCTGGGGTGCCGGCCCACTCTTCGATGCCGGCCAGCCCGTGCGTGAGCGTCCAGCGCACGAGGCCGTTGATGGTCATCGCGGCGTCGGCGCGAATGTGCCCGGTGTCAACCGGCACGATGGCGCCGCCCCTGGGCCGGATGACGAGCGCCCGCACCCCGCTGTCGGCCACCAGCACATTCGAACCACCACCGAGCAGCACCACCGGGACGCCAGCGTCATGCGCAATCCGCAGCGCCCTCACCACGTCGTCCGACCCGCGGGTCTCGACCAGCCACTGTGCGGGACCACCCACCTTGAACGTGGTCAACTCGCGCAGTGGCGCCTCGCACCGTAGGCGCTCGGTGCCGAAAGCGTCCTGCAGGGCGCGCGTGACGTCGCTCATGCCGGCGCCCCTTCGAGGGCGAGCAGCGGACGTTCCCGCCGCACCAGCGCCAGAAGCGCTTCTGCGCGGTTGCACACGACGAATCGCAGCGCATCGCCCGGTGCCGCCTGCCCCGCAATGCCGAGGTCTGCGGTGATCACGGTGGCCAGCCTGGCGTAGCCGCCGGTCGTCTGCCGGTCGGCCATCAGCAGCACCGGTTGGCCCGAGCCTGGCACCTGGAGGGTGCCGAACGGCGTGGCGTCCGAAAGGATGTCCGCCTTCACCCCGTGGCGCAACACCGGCCCCTCCAGCCTGAAACCCATGCGGTTCGACTCCACACTCACATGGTAAGGCGCGGACACCAGCGCCTCCAATGCCTCTGGCGCGAATCGTTCGACATCGGGTCCCGCGATGACGCGCACCACCGACGGACCCGCGTCGATCGTCACGGACGTATGGCCCGGGGCACGGTGCCGCTTCGGGCTCGCCGGACCGAGCGGAACGTAGTCGTCGCGGCGCAGCGTGCGTCCCTGCCAGCCACCTGTCGCCGTCGGTAGGTGCGTGGCCCGGCTCCCGAGCACCAGCGGCACGTCGAAGCCGCCAGACACCGCGAGGTAGGCGCGCGCGCCACGGTGCCGCGCACCGAACCGCAACACCGCGCCAGCGCCGACGACCATGGGCCGCGCCTTCGGCACGGGCACATCGTCGAGGAACAGATCGAACTCCGCACCTGCGACGGCCACCACACGGGGGTCGTCGAAGCGCACCGCCGGTCCGCTGAGCGTGACCTCGAGCGTCGCGGCCGCACGCGCGTTGCCGACCAGCGCGTTGGCGAGGCGATGCGCGAACGGGTCCATCGGGCCCGACACCGACACCCCGATCGACTGCTGGCCCCAGCGTCCGCTGTCCTGCACGGTCGTCATCAGGCCCGGCGCCAGGATCAGAAGGCCGCCGCTCATGGCACGAACTCCTGCGCGCGGACGATCTGTTCAAAAGCGGCCCGGTCGACCTCGTGAAAGCGCACGCGGTCGCCGGCGGCAAACAGCGACGGCGACGAACGGTCGAGCGATACCAGCGCCAGCGGCGTGCGCCCGATGATGTGCCAGCCACCGGGCGTCTGGCTCGGGTAGACGCCGGTCTGACCGCCGGCGATGGCAACCGACCCGGCAGGCACGGCGGTGCGCGGCGCCGACCGGCGCGGCAGGGCGATGCGTAGGTCGACGGTGCCCATGTAAGCGAAGCCTGGCACGAACCCGAGCATGAAGACGCGGTACTCGCGCGAGGCGTGCAGGTCGATCACCTCGCGCACGCCGATACCGGCGAATTGCGCCACAACGTCGAGGTCCGGGCCGAACGCTGCGTCGTAGCACACCGGCACGTGCACGAGTGGTCCGTCCAGTTCGCGTGCATCGGGTTCGACAGCGGCGGCGGCCCGCATCTGCCCTTCCAACTCCGCGGCATCGACGCGCAGTGGGTCGAAGTAGACGGTGACCGTGCGGTACGCCGTGACGATGTCGCGCACGCCCACGAGGCTGGCATGCCGAAGCGCCTGCGCGACCGCAATCGCGCGACGGTTCACCGATACATCGATGCGGTCGTCGAACTCGGCGACCAGGGCAGCGTCGCCGGCCGCCACCACGCGGACGTCGTTCATCGAGCGGGCTGGAGCGCGGCGAGCAACCGCGTGTGGATGCCGCCGAAGCCACCATTCGACATCAGCACGGCCAGGTCGCCAGGGCGATGCTCGCGCACGATCGTGTCGATGATCTCGTCGACTGACGCCGGCGCCTCGGCGCGCTGCCCAGCGGCACACAGGTCGTGCACCAGCCGTGGTATCGACAGCCGCTCGGCCTCGGGCAGCGTCGAGCGGAACACGGGGGCGATGAGCACCCGATCGGCGGCGCTGAACGCGCGGGCAAAATCGTCCTGGAAGATGCGGCGACACGAGGAGGCCGACCGCGGTTCGAAGACCGCCCAGATGCGCGCGGTCGGGTTCGCGGCGCGGAGGCCCGCCAGGGTTTCGGCCACCGCCGTCGGATGGTGTGCGAAGTCGTCGATCACCGTCACGCCGCTGGCAACGCCGACCACTTCGAGCCGCCGCTTCACGCCGGCAAAGGTCCGCAGTCCTTCGCGCACGCGCACGGCGTCGATGCCGATCTCGGTGGCCACCGCGATGGCGGCGAGCGCATTCCGGACGTTGTAGGCGCCGAGCAGCGGCACCTCGAACTCGCCGAAGGGCGAGCCGTTACGCCGCACACGGAACCGAGTGGACGCCGGCCCGGCGACGAGGTTGTGCGCCTGCCAGTCGAAACCGTCGCCGGTGCCGAACGTCTGCACACGCGACACGGCGCCGCCGACAAGCGCCAGCGCCGCGGGGCTGTCGCCGCCAAGCAGCAGCAAGCCCTTCCTCGGCACGAGGCGTGCGAGCCGCGAGAACGCCGTCGTCACCGCATCCATGTCGGCGTAGATATCCGCATGGTCGAACTCGATGTTATTGATGACGGCGATGTCGGGCAGGTACTTCAGGAACTTCGCGGTCTTGTCGAAGAACGCGCTGTCGTATTCGTCGCCCTCGATGACGAAGTCGCGCCCCTGCCCCATGCGGTAGCTCGAGCCGTGGTCGCCGAAGTTCCTGGCGATGCCGCCGACGAGCACGCTCGGGTCGACGCCGGCATGCGTCAGCACCCAGCCGGTCAGCGCCGTCGTCGTGGTCTTGCCATGCGTGCCGGCCAGCACGATCGAGCGCGCCCCCCACAGGAACTGTTCGCGAATGGCCTCGGGTAACGAGCAGTAGCGGATCTTCCGTTCGAGCACTTCCTCGAGTTCCGGGTTGCCGCGCGAGATCGCGTTGCCGACGATGACGAAGTCGAGGTCGGAGGTAATCTGCTCGGCACGATAGCCGCTGAAGACCGGGATGCCTTCCGCCGCGAGGAAGTCGCTCATGGGCGGATAGACGTCGGCGTCGGAGCCGCGGACATCGAGCCCTTTTCGCTTGAGCATGGCCGCCAGCGTGGCCATGGCCGTACCGCAGATGCCGATGAGATGAACGCGTGTGGTCACTGGACTGCGGGCTCCTCGATGACAAGGCGCGGAGCGCGGCGGTCGCCGATGACGCGCGCACGTACGCCGAGCGGGATGGTCTGCTGCGGGCCGGTGGTGTGGCCAGAGGGAAAGCCGGCGAGCACGGGTCCTGGGAAGTCGAACAACAGCGACGCCATGACGCTACGCCCCGTCAGTCCGCCTCCGGGTTCGTCGCAGCGCGGCAGTTCGCCGATCACGACCGCACCGGCGCGCGCCAGGAGTCCGCTCTGGCGCAACTGCAGCACCATGCGGTCCAGCCGGTAGGGGCGCTCGCCCACTTCATCGAAGAACAGCACATAGCCCTGCGGCGGATCGAAGGCGAACGGCGTGCCGAGCGACGCCAGCAGATTGGTGACCGTGCCGCCGAGGATCGGCCCGGCATGTTCGCCAGCGGCAATCACGTCCACCTCAGGCGCGGTGAACTCCCCCATCGGCGCCGGACTGAACAGGGCGCGTTCGAAGGAGGCACGGTCATACGCACGTTCTCCCACGGCCAGTCGCTCCTC
>CALQBJ020000240.1 GCA_943328785.2 Bifidobacterium breve | reverse complement strand
TGCAGGGGGCGCCGCTGCCCGCCTCCATCCTCGAAACCGGCATCCTCGCGTCACGGCTGGACCAGTACGAACCCGGCGACCTCGACGCCGTGGTCGGCGCAGGTGAAGTGGTGTGGGTGGGCGTGGAGCCGCTCGGCGAACGCGACGGGCGGGTGGCGCTCTATCTCGCCGATCACCTCCCCCGCCTGCTGCCGCCACCGACCAATGCACGCCCGGTGGTGACCAGCGGCCGGCGGCCGGCCACCACCGCACCCGCGACCACGGCTCCTGCGCCAGCGCACTCCGCGCGTGAGTCGGCGATCCTCCAGTGGCTCGGTGCCCGCGGCGCATCGTTCTTTGCGCCGCTGCTCGACGCGGCTGGCGGCGGCTACCCCGCCGACACAGTCGATGCGTTGTGGAGCCTGGTGTGGCAGGGGCTGGTGACGAACGACAGCGTTCACGCGCTGCGCGCCTTCACGCAGGCGCGGGTGACGTCGCGCCGACGCGCCGACCGCCACACCGCGGCGTTCCGCTCGCGGCGCCTCGTGCCGCCGTCGGCCGAAGGGCGCTGGACGCTCGTCCCTGTGGGAACGGATGACACGACCATCGCACGGGGCACTATCGCGGCCCGGGCCCGTACCCGGCAGCAGACCACGGCGTGGGCCGCTGCCGCCACGCAGCAACTCCTCAGCCGTCACGGTGTGGTCACCCGCGAGTCGATGGCCAACGAGACGCTGGCCGGCGGCTTCGGACCGATCTACACGGTGCTGAAGGCCATGGAAGAGAGCGGACGCATCCGCCGCGGCTACTTCATCGCGGGCCTCGGCGCCACACAGTTCGCCATGCCGGCCGCACTCGACCTGCTGCGGTTGATGCGCGACACGCCAGACGAGGTGCAGGTGGTGACGCTGGCGGCCGCTGATCCGGCCAACCCGTATGGCGCCACGCTCAAGTGGCCGGCGCTCGGCACAGCGACCGGACGCGGCGCGACGCGCACGGTGGGCGCCCTCGTCGTTCTGGTCGACGGTGCGCTCGCCGGCTACCTCGCCCGGGGGGAGCGCATGCTGCTGATGTGGGTCCCAGAGATCGAGCCGCAACGCAGCCGTGTGGCACGGGCCGTGGCGCGCGCCCTGCTCGACCACGCCCGCAGCGGCGGCGACACGCCGCGCGGCATGCTCATCGAAGAGCTCAACGGCCTGTCCGCCTCGCTACATCCGCTGGCGTCGTTCTTCCTCGAGGCCGGCTTCACTGCCGGCGCGATGGGACTGGCGGCCACCAGGGCCCGCACCACGTAAGGAGCGGACCTCCCCCTCTGCCTGAAGGCGACACCATCTTCGGTGCCGACCATCCGCGTGTCGTCGCCGCGAACCTTCAGGTTCGCCGGACCGGGCCGACCTGACGGTCGGCAGCGACGTCGAGGTGACGCGCGCTAAGGAAGCGTGATCTCGGCGGCCGCAATCCCCTGCTCGCCACAGGTCGAGTAGAACAGGAACGCGCGTCCCTCGTCCTCGAAGACGAACGGATCGCGGATCTGGCGTGCCGGGCCGTCGATGTCGCCGCCCTCGGACGGCGCGTTCGGCAGGTCGCTGCACTCATAGGCGGCCTGCGGTGCCAGCACCTCCACCGGTGCAGAGGCCTGCCACGTCGTCCACTCGCCGGTCAGCATCACCGTGGACATCAGTACCCGCTCGGGCGCATCACCGATGCCGGTGAAGAACACGAAGAGTCGGTCGCCCCTGAGCACCAGCGCCACGTGTCGCACGCGGCCGGCGTAGGGAGTGCCGCGGAACAGGCTCGGTCCCAGCTCGAATGACGCCATCGGGTCGGAGGCCCGCGCGATGACGCCGAGGCGCGACACGCCGTAGAACGAGCCGCCACGTTCGAAGACGCGCAGGTAACTGGTCTTCGTGATCGCTGGACGAACGGTGAAGTGCACGCCGTCGCTGGACTCGGCCACCTGCGTGTACTGCCCGTAGCCCCTGGCGCGCGCCCAGGCCCGTGCCTCAGGCGGGGTTGCCGGCCAGCGCTCGCCACCCGTCCACCACCCGTGCATCCACAGGACGATGCGGCGACGCGCGTGGTCGACCAGGATCTCGGGTGACGCCACGTGGGTATAGAAGTCGGCGCGCGTCTCGGGCGGATCGGGCTGGGCGCGGAAGAACGCCGTGTCCTTGACGTGCAGCACGCCGGGGTCGTAAATCGTCCACGGCCCGGTCACGGCGTCGGCGTACGCACACCGCACGAACTCGCCCAGGTGATTGGCGAAGTACATGTAGTACTTCCCCATCGGGCGTTCCACCCACGACGGCACGCGAATGACGGTCGGACCGTTGACGTTGCCGCCAAGCGTCGAGGACGACGACACGGTGATGAGCGGGTTGGTGGCGAGACGGCGCGGGTTCAGCGGCGCCAACGACTGGGCACGCAGGACGGTGGCACACGCGACGGCAACCCCCAGCGCAAGCCACACGCATCGCCCCCCGGGAACGTGATGCATCGGGATCCTCACGCTTACGCGAACAACTGGCGGTCGGTTATCCCTGATCGCGGCCGGACAGACCGGTGCGCGGTTGCCGTCCGGCTTCAGCAGGTCGAAAATGCGGCGGCGGGCCGTGCGGCTAGCCCTTCTTTCCCGCCAACCACTCGAACCCTTCACGCACCACCGGCGGCGGCGCGCCGTGCGGGCCGTCGTACTCGCGGTAGGTGACGTCGTAGCCGTCGGCCTGCAACTGCGGGACGAACAGGCGCGCGGTGCGATCGATCGGCATCTGCTCGTCGCGCGTGCCATGCGCGAGGAACACCTTCGGCTTGCCTTCCCTGCGGAACGGTGTGAACAGGCCAGCCGAGAAGATCATCAGGTGGTTGAAGGTGTCGCCGTACGCCAGCCCCATATTGAGCGCGTAGTTGGCACCGTCAGAGACACCGCCCATCGCCACGCGCGTGGTGTCGACGCTGAGCACGTCCGAGATCCAGCGGAACGCCATCCCGATGTAGCGGACGTCTTCGTCGAAGCCCGGGATCGACTGTCCCCACGTGACATCGCGCGACTCGGGCGCGAGCACGATCACGCCGTACTCTTCAGCGAGCGGGAAGGTGACGCGCACCCCTTCGGCCGTGCCGCGGAAGCCGTGCAGCATGATGAGCAGCGGCGTCGGAACACCGGGCTTGTACGACATCGGCACGTAAACCGTGCCGTCGCGTTCGCTGTCGGAAATACCGAGACGCCACTTCCCCGGCGACAGCGTGTCGCCCGCCACCGGCACCGGCGCCTGACTGAGCGGCGGCACGAGGTTCGGTGCCTGCGCCCAGAGCAGGCGCGAACCGGCGGTGAGTCCGAGTGCGCCGGCGGCCCCGAGGGTGAGGAAGGAGCGTCGTTTCATGCGCTACAGCATTGCAGATTTCCGGCGTGCGGTGCGGATGGAATGCATGGGTCCACGCGAGCGATGCCAGGAAAGCCGCCACCGCGCGCGTGCCAGCAACGCACACCAGCGGACAACGTCGACCGGGCCGCTCCAGCACGGGACCGCCGCGGCGGCTTCGCACGTCCATAATGAGAGTTGCGCAGTGGGGCGCGGAGGGCGATGTGGTGACGACGACAACGACAGTGGGTGGACGGGGATGGTTGCTCGACCAGGTGCGCGCGTCGCGCGAGCGCGTGATGGAACACGCGCTCTATTCAGAAATGCACACGCGCGAGCACCTCGCGCACTTCATGACACGTCACGTCTACGCTGTCTGGGATTTCATGTCGCTGCTGAAGGCGTTGCAGCGGCGCGTCACCTGCGTCGATGTCCCCTGGCTGCCGGTCGGTTCACCGGCGGCGCGCCGACTGGTGAACGCCATTGTCCTCGATGAGGAATCAGACCTGGTGGACGGCGTCATCGTCAGCCACTTTGAACTCTACCTGACGGCGATGCAGGAGGTTGGTGCCGACACGGCGCCCGCCACGCGCTTCGTGGAGGGGCTCCGCGCTGGCGCGTCGGTAGAGGCAGCGATGGACCTTGCGCCGATGCCAGAAGCCGCGCGCGCCTTCGTTCGCCAGACGCTCGCGTTCGCACAGCACGGCAGCGTGTACGAGGTGGCCGCCGCCTTCACCCTCGGCCGCGAGGACGCCATCCCGGACATGTTCCGCCGCCTCCTCGCTGCCATCCCGAACGCGCCGCGCATGGCGCAGTACCTCGAGCGCCACATCGCGCTCGACGGGGACGAGCACGCGGACCAGGGGTTTGCGCTGCTCGAGGCCCTGTGCGGAGAGAGCGAGGTGCGGTGGCGCGAGGCCGCGCACGCAGCGCAACGCGCACTGGACGCCAGGGCCGCGCTCTGGAGTGGGATCGCCGAGGATTTCCGGCGCCGCTAGCGGCCGGCCGACGCCAGCGAGCGAACAGCCGGCCCCTCGAAGTACCGGCAGTACTCACGAAATCCGACCCGCTCGTAAGCGCATCGCGCCGCCTCGTTCGTGGCGATGATGTTCAGGACGATCGTCTGGATGCCGCGGTCGAAGAGCGCTTGCGCGACGGCGCCCGTGGCCGCACCCGCCAGACGCCGCCCTCGCTGGTCTGCGCTGGTGTGCACATTGCCGAGCGCGCCCACGCTCGTCGTTTCTGACAGCACGTGCGTCCCGGCAATGGACACCAGCCCGGCCTCGTCGCGAATGCCGACGTAGACGCCGTCGTGAAGTTGCGACGGCCGGAAGAACGCCGGCGCCTCATCGGCATAGAACCGCAGCACTTCGTCGAGGTCCGGCGGTCCGAGCGGCACGACGCCTGGATGGGGCATCGGAACGAAGTCGCCGCGCTCGAGCACCATCCGCACCATCTCGCGCGACTCGAACGACGAGAAGACGCGCGCGACCAGCGGCAGGTGCGCCGGTTGCACGTTGAGCCAGGCGCGCTGCGTCGCCGCGACGACCTCGGCTTCGGCGAGCACGGCTTCGCAGCGAACCTCGGCGCCCTGGATGAAGACGATCGGCGGGTCGAACGCATCGTACACGAGCACCACATCGTCGCCTTCCGGCGACCCGAACCAGTGCGCGTGCGCCGCGTAGGGCGGGTCGAGGTCGGCCAGCGAGAAGGCCGACCAGTGGCGATCGCGTTCGAGCCTGGCGCGGACGTCGTCGAGATTGCTGAGCCTGAGCATCGAGTCTACGAGCCCGGACGGATGCCGCGCGACATGGCGATGATGTCGGCTTCGCGATCGGCCGTCAGCACCGGCGTCATCGGGTGCGCGCGCAGCCAGATGCGCGTGTCGGCAATGGTGACGGCCGCGTCGGTGTGGGTGAAACCGGCGGCAGTGGCCGCGTCGTGCCCGACGTGCATCGCGCCGGCGCGGTCCGACCCGTCGCGCACGAACAGCGGCAGGTCCGCAAGCGTCAGGCCAGCGGTGGCAATCATCTCCGTCGACACCCACACCGGGCTTGAGATGCCGAGGGCCTCGACGAATGCGGTCCAGGTGAGCCGAGGACCGGCGAGGTTGAAGAGGCCTGGCGTGTTGCGCTCGACGACCATCGCGGCGAAGCGGGCCAGATCGCGCGCATCAACCACCTGCACATGGTCGGTGCCATCGCTCGGCACCAGCACCTCGCCGCCGCGCATGGCGCGCTGCACCCAGTAGGTGTGGCGTCCGGTCGGATCGTAGGGGCCGGCGACGATCTGCGGGCGAAGAATGGTGACGCGGTCGCCGTAGACCTCGCGCACGATCCGTTCGCAGGTCACCTTCAGCGGACCGTAGGTCTCGTTCGTCACCTGCGTCAGCGACTCGTCGGCCTCGGGATGCAGCGCGTGCGTCTCGACGATCGGCGTCACGGCCAGCGAAGCATACGTGCTGACGGTGCTGATGAAGACGTAGCGTCCGATGC
>CALQBJ020000239.1 GCA_943328785.2 Bifidobacterium breve | reverse complement strand
GCTTCACCTCGGCGTCGAACAGGCCGCGGTTGAAGTTGCAGTAGTTGCAGATGGCCGAGCAGAACGGGATATGGACGTAGAGGCCCAGCCGCTCCCGTTCACAGCGGCTGGTCATGGGCGGACCTGTTGCAGGTCGATCAGGTTGAACGACGACAACGCCTCCGAGTAGTCGGCGTAGGCGCGCGCGAGCGCCTCGCCGTCGAGCGCTTCGGCGAAGACGGATGAGGGGGCGTAGTTCACGCCGTGCACCACCGGGTCGAGCAGCGACAGATAGAGGACGGTGCCGGAGGGGCCGTTGCCGGTCACCTTCATCACGCGCCATCCCCGCGCCTGTTCGCGACGGCGGGCATCCGGGCTCTCCGCGAGCGCCGCACGGAGGGTATCGAGCACACTCGTGAACAGCGCGTCCTTGCCGGTCTTCACGAACAGCAGCAGCAGGCCGCGTTCACCGGAGAACTGCCAGTCGCCCTGCGCAATCGACTCGCTCGACGCCTCGGCGGCCGGCGCTGACGCCGGCGTTGAGGCCGGAGCCGATGCCGCTGCCGCAGCCTGGGGACTGCGCGCGGCCGGCCGAGCCTGGGCGCTCGCGCCGAAGTCGATCACCGGCGCAAGTTCGAGGCGGTTGGCACCACGCTGTGCGAGGTAACTGCTCGCGCTCTCGATGACGTCAGCGGATGCGGGTGACGGCCCGGTCGGGAACAGCGCGTAGATCAGGGGGCCGGTCTCCGACACCAGCGGACCGGTTTCCTTGAAGATCGTGTAGCCGGGCGTGCGCATGAACGCCGACAGCTGCAACGCGTCGGCCGCGTCGACGCGCACGAAGAACAGGAGGACTTCTGCGTTGGCCAAGGCCCCGGCTGAGGGCTGGGCCGCCGTGGAGACGGCCGCACCGGAAGCGGGTGGTGCCGGCGCCTGGGCGAACAGCGGGGGCGTGACCGTGCACAACCCGAGGAGCAGCAGGAGCAGCCGCACCATGGGGACTATCCGCGTCCGGCTCGACCGCCGCTCCACTTGAGGTCGGCCTTGCCGTCGCGCAGTCCGGGTTCCCTGAGCTGGGCGCGCGCCTGACGTCCGCCGCTGCGGCCTGGCGACGGAAGCGACTTGCTCCGCATCTTCCACATCATCATCAAATCTTCCGGGCCGCCGTTGGTCGGCAACTCGCGGTAGTCGGCGCCGTCGAGCACTTCGAAGTCGCACATCTCGTGCAGACGCGAGCGCATGCGATGGCCGATGCGGAACAGCAGGGCGTTCGGATCGGTGTCGTCTGGAATGTCCTTGTAGTTCGACGTGAAGATCGTCAGCCGCCGCTGGTTGTAGCGGGTGTTGACGATGAGGTTCATCGTCTCTTCGACCCACTCGGAAGTCTTCTCGGCGCCGAGGTCGTCGAGCACGAGCAGGTCGGCGGTCATAACCGGGCGGAGCACGTCGAGCTCGGTGGCGCGGGTCGACGGGTCGTAGGTGCTGCGGATGACGCGCAGCAGATCGCGCGTGTCGTAGAACATGCCGCGGGCGCCGCTCGTCTGGATCACCTGCTTGAGCACCGCCACCGCGAGATGGGTCTTGCCCACACCAGGCTGCCCTTCGAGGAACAGCCCCTTCGCGACCGCCGGGAACTCTTCGGCGATGCGTGCCGCACGCGCGGCCGCCTTCTTCAGCGACTCGTTGTATGCCGTGAAGTTGGCGATGGTGCAGTGCTGGTAGCGCTTGGGAATATTGGCGCTGGCCAGACGCATCTGCCCCGCCTCGGTGCGCTTGCAATCGCAGCGCACGACCTTGCGGACACCGTTGTCCTCGACAGGTTTCCAGCCGGTGTCGTCGCAGAATTCGCAGGGCATGAGGGGCAGCAGGTATCCGGGTCGAAACCGAGTCGGCAGTATATCAGCAGTAGGTCGCTGCCGGACGTGAGCTACCGACCTTCACGAAGGCACGAAGGCCACGAAGAGACTGCGCTCGAAGAATATTATCCGTCGTGAACGTCGTGTCTTCGTGCGTGGCCGTCCGTCGCCCGTCGCTGGTGGACAGTAGGGGCGTGCCCTAGTCGACCGGAGGCACCGGCGGGCCCGGCGGCGCCGGCGTCTGGGTCGGCGTCGAGGCGCGCACCAGGTCGGTTGGGGTCGACTTCACCAGCGCGGTTGACAGGCGCTGTTCCCACGCGGCGTCGATACCGCGCGACAGCTCGGTCTTCACGTAGGTCATGAACTCGTTCACTTCGGCCTGCATGCGCTCGATCTTGCGGCGCATGTTCAGGATGATCTCGACGCCGGCGAGGTTCACGCCCAGGTCGCGCGTCAACGAGAGGATGGTTTCGAGCTGCTCGAGGTCGTCCTCGGAGTACAGCCGCGTGTTCCCGTCGGTGCGCGACGGCGTGAGGAGCCCTTCACGTTCGTACAGCCGCAGCGTCTGCGGGTGGATGTCGTACTTCTGCGCCACCACGCTGATCATGAAACAGGCTTTGCCGGTCTTCTTCATGCCAGCTCCTGGCGCACGTCCGCGCCGTTGATGCGGCCGAATTCACGAAGCAGTTCCTTCGAACGTTCATCGAGCAACCGCGGCAGCACGAGCCGCACTTCGATCACAAGATCGCCGCGGTGTCCGTCGCGCGGCGACGGCGCGCCGCGTTCACTCAGGCGGAACCGCTGCCCCGACTGCGTGCCCGGCGGCACCCGCAGCCGGACGGGACCATCGAACGACGGCAGCTCGATCTTCGCGCCGAGCGCCGCTTCGTGAATGGCGACCGGCACCGTCAGGTGGAGGTCGTCGCCATCGCGCCGGAATCGCGGATGCGGCTCCACTTCCACCGCGATGTAGAGGTCGCCTGCCGGTCCACTGTTCGCACCGGCGTGCCCCTTGCCATCGAGACGGATGCGCGCACCGTCCTGTAACCCAGCCGGCAGTCCGACGACGACCGACTCGGACAGCATCTCCAGCTGCCGGCCGTGACACTCGGGACAACGCGCCACCGCCTGGACGCCGGTGCCGCCGCACGGTGGACACGGCTTCGAGAACACCATATGACTGCGCGTCGACTTCACCACGCCGGTGCCGTGACAGGGCTGACAGGGCCCCTCCGGCATCGACACGTGCCCGGTGCCGCGGCAGCCGCGGCAGTGCACGAGGCGCGTCACCGTCACCTGACGCGAGCCGCCACGCAGGGCGTCTTCGAACGGCAGGCGCAACGTGGCGTGCACGTCGGGCCCGCGTTCCTCGCCACGCGCCGGCCCCGCCGCCCGCTGCGTGAACACGTCGGCAAAGAGATCGCCGAAGGTCGGCGCCGCCTCTCCGCTCACGCGTATCGAGAAGTCGAACCCTTCGAAGCCGAAGGTGACGGCATCGACCGTCACCGACGGGCCGCCGCCGGCGTCGTAGCGGCTGCGGCGATCGGGATCGACCAGCGTTTCGTACGCTTCGGCGATCTGGCGGAACTGCTGTTCCGCCAGGCGGTCGCCGGGGTTGATGTCGGGATGGAATTTGCGGGCAAGGCGCTTGTAGGCACGCTTGATATCAGCGGCCGTCGCCTCCCGCTCCACCCCGAGCAACAGATAGAAATCCATGGAATTGCTGATGGCGAATCGCTGACTGCGAATTGGAAATGCGCAGCACGCCGCGGCAGCGGACCGTGCCTTTCCAATCAGCAATCAGCAATCAGCACGTGGCAATGCTATTTGTCGTCGACCACTTCAGCGTCGATCACGTCGCCCTGCGGGCCGGACGAGGCCGCTCCGCCTGACGCGCCGCCGCCGGTCTCGCCGGCGCCCGGGCCGTCGCCGCCCGGCGCCTGGCCGCCACCGGGAGCAGCCTGCTGGTACAGCGTGGCCGCGGCCTTGTGCTGCGCCTGCGTGAGGTTCTCCATCTCGCGCGCGACCGCCGTGGCGTCGTTCGACTCGAGGGCTTTCTTCAGCGACTCGATGGCCGCGTCGATGGCCGTCTTGTCGGCCGCCTGCAGCTTGTCGCCCGAGTCCTTGATGAAGCGCTCGGCACCGTAGACCGCCTGATCCGCCTTGTTGCGGTTCTCGATCTCTTCCTTACGCTTCTTGTCCTCGTCGGCGTGCGACTCGGCCTCGCGCATCATGCGGTCGACTTCGTCCTTGCTCAGGCCGCTCGAGGCGGTGATGGTGATCTTCTGTTCCTTGCCCGTGCCGAGGTCCTTCGCCTGCACGTTGACGATGCCGTTGGCGTCGATGTCGAAGGTGACCTCGACCTGCGGCACGCCGCGCGGCGCCGGCGGGATGCCGTCCAGGTGGAAGCGGCCGAGCGTGCGGTTATCGCGCGCCAGCGAACGCTCGCCCTGCAGCACGTGGATCTCGACGCTCGTCTGACTGTCGGATGCGGTCGAGAACGTCTCGCTCTTGCGAGTCGGAATCGTGGTGTTGCGCGCAATCTGCGCGGTCATCACGCCGCCCATCGTCTCGATGCCGAGCGACAACGGGGTGACGTCGAGCAGCAGCAGGTCCTTCACGTCGCCGGCGAGCACGCCCGCCTGAATCGCCGCGCCGATCGCCACGACCTCGTCCGGGTTGACCCCCTTGTGCGGGTCCTTGCCGAAGATCGCCTTGACGATCTGCTGCACCTTCGGGATACGCGTCGAACCGCCGACGAGCACTACCTCGTCGATCTTCGACGGGTCGACGCCCGCGTCGACCAGCGCCTGCTTGGTCGGCCCGACGGTCCTCTGCAGCAGGTCGTCGACGAGTTGCTCGAACTTCGCCCGCGTCAACTTCATCTGCAGGTGCTTCGGGCCGGTCTGGTCGGCGGTGATGAACGGCAGGTTGATGTCGGTCTCCATGACGGTGGAGAGCTCCATCTTCGCCTTCTCCGAGGCTTCCTTCAGGCGCTGCAGCGCCATGCGGTCCTTGCCAAGGTCGATGCCTTCGCTCTTCTTGAACTCCCCGATGATCCACTCGATGACGCGCTGATCGAGGTTGTCGCCGCCGAGGTGCGTGTCGCCGTTGGTCGCCTTCACTTCGACCACGCCCTCACCCACTTCGAGGATGGAGATGTCGAAGGTGCCGCCGCCGAAGTCGTACACGGCGATCGTCTCGTCCTTCTTCTTGTCGAGCCCATACGCCAACGCCGCCGCGGTCGGCTCGTTGACGATGCGCATCACTTCGAGGCCGGCAATCTGGCCGGCGTCCTTGGTGGCCTGGCGCTGCGCGTCGTTGAAGTAGGCGGGAACGGTGATGACCGCCTGGCTGACCGGCTGTCCGAGGTATTCCTCCGCCGCCTGTTTCAGCTTCTGCAGCACCATCGCCGAAATTTCCGGCGGGGTGAGCGGCTTGACCTGACCGTCGACCTTTACCGTGACACGCTGGCCGTCTGGCACCACGTGATACGGGACCATGGTCATCTCTTCGCCGACTTCGTCGAAGCGACGGCCCATGAAACGCTTGATGGAGAACACCGTGTTCTCGGGATTGGTGACGGCCTGGCGCTTCGCCACCTGCCCCACCAGCCGTTCGCCCGACTTGGTGAACGCGACGACCGAGGGGGTGATGCGTCCGCCTTCGGGATTGGTGATGACGACCGGTTCGCCGCCTTCCATGACCGCGACGACGGAGTTGGTGGTGCCCAGGTCGATGCCGATGATTTTGCTCATTGATTTCCTCGAAATCCGCTCAGAGATGATATGAGCCTAAGTATAAAACCTGAGTGAATGATGTTCAACCTTTAGTTTGTCGTTGGTCATGAGTCATTGGTCGTTGGCTCTGAGCCGCACAGCTCGACAGCTGGCGCGACCAACGACCAATGACCAAAGACTAATGACCACCGCGCTACACTGTCCTTGAGTGGCCCATTACGTCTTCCGCATCGCCCGCAGCGCCACCGTCATCGCGCTGTTCGCGGCGGCCGCCCTGC
>CALQBJ020000238.1 GCA_943328785.2 Bifidobacterium breve | reverse complement strand
GTTCGCTAGGGAACACGTCGAGACCCGCACGGATCCCCCGCTCGTTCACCGCCTTCTCGAGCGCCGCGTAGTCGACGACTTCGCCACGCGCCGTGTTGATGAACATCGCACCCGGCTTCATCCGGCCGAAGAAGTCGTCGCCGAGCATCCCGCGCGTGTCCTTGCTGAGGGCGACATGTACCGACACGATGTCAGCCGCTTCGGCCACCGCCTCAGGACGATGCACGACAGCCACGGGCAGGTCGGGCTGCGCCTCGCCGTTCGCAAAGCGCCGGCTCCAGACCACGACCGACATCCCGAAACCGAGGGCGCGCTTCGCGACTTCCTTTCCGATGTTTCCGTAGCCGATGAGGCCCAGCGTGCTGCCGTAGACGCCGTGGGCCTTCGAGTATTCCTTTTTGTTCCACCTGCCGGCCCGGAGTTCGGCGACACCGTCAGGAATGCGCCGGTCGAGCGCGAGGATGAAGCCCATCGCCAGTTCGGCGACGGCAATCGCGTTCTTGCCCGGGCAGTTCGACACGTAGATGCCGCGCCGCGATGCGGCAGCCACGTCGATGGTGTTATAGCCCGCGCCGGCGCGCACGATGAGCGACAGCGCGCCCGCCGCGAGCATCGCGCCGGTGACGGTGGTGCCGCGTACAACCAGCACATCGGCCTGCGTCGCCGCGATGGCGTCGCGCAACGCGTCATCCTTCAGGTCTGGTTGAAAGATCACGTCGCACCCGGCGAGCTTCAGGCCGTTGATACCGCTCTCTTCGAATTTGTCCGCAACGAGGACTTTCATGGCTATACCACGTGAATGAGAAAGCCGTCGCGCAGCTTCGGCTCGAACCAGGTGGACTTCGGCGGCATGATGGCGTCGGCGTCCGACACCGCCATCAGGTCCGCCACCGAGACGGGATAGAGCGAGAAGGCGACAGCGAACGTGCCGGCGTCGACATGGCGCTCCAGTTCGCGGGTGCCGCGCGCGCCGCCCACGAAGTCGATGCGCTTGTCGGTGCGCACGTCGGCAATCTTCAGGATTGGCGCCAGCAGGTAGTCCTGCAGCACGCTCACGTCGAGCGCCGCAATGGCATCGCTGGCACTGGGGGCCACGCGGGGCACCAGCGTGTACCAGGCGCCGGCCAGGTACATCGCGATCTCGCCGCGCTCGACCGGCGTCGCGGGCCCAGGCGCCACGTGGAAGCGCTCGCTCACCGCCGACCGGAATTGCTCATTCGACAGGCCGGCGAGATCGCGCACCACGCGGTTGTAGGGCAACACCTGCACTTGATCGTGCGGGAAGGCGACGCCAAGGACGGTGTTGGAGTCGGCGCCATCGCCCAGCGACGGCCGCGTCGTGCCGGATGCGGCGATCTGCGTTCGCGTCCGCGCCGCGCTGGCCGCACGATGGTGGCCGTCGGCGATGTAGAGCGTGGCGATCCGCGAGAAGGCCGCGACGAGGCCGTCGCGGTCGGTGCCGCCGACGCGCCACAGCGTGTGCTGCACGCCATCGGGCGCGGTGACATCGATGAGTGGCGCCGAGGTGCCGATCTGCCGCGCCAGGTCGTTCACGTCGGCCGACGCGCGATAGGTGAGGAACACCGGACCGGTCTGCGCACCGAGCGCCAGCATGTGCCGCGTGCGATCGTCTTCCTTGTCGCGGCGTGTCCGCTCGTGCTTCTTGATGATGTCGCGATCGTATTCGTCGATCGAGAAGCAGCCGGCGAGCCCCATCTGCTCGTGCGTCCCCAGCCGCAGGCGGTAGAAGTAGAGGCTCGGTTCGGCCTCCAGCTCGAACGATGATGCGGTGAGCGTACGGTAGTTGTCCGCCGCGCGCGCGTACACCGCGTCGGCGTACGGGTCGGTGTCGGCGGGCAGCTCGAGTTCGGCACGAGACACACGCAGGAAGCTGCGCGGGTTTCCTGCGGCAAGGGCGCGAGCCTCGGCGGTGTTCACGACATCGTAGGGAACAGCGGCGACGTCAGCAGCGGCGGACACGATGGGCCGCAGGGCCCGGAAGGGATACAGGGTCGCCATCGCGTCCGACGTTATCTCACTGCTCGAGCCTCGGCAAGGCGGGACCTAGAGCCGTTTCGGTGTCGGTGTAGTCCGTAGTGTCCGGCTTTAGCCGGACTTTCTGGGGTCCGCCTAAAGCGGACACTACACCGAACTGGACACCGTTCTAGTCCTTCGGCGTGTCGAGTCCGGCGAGGTCGAACAGCACCGTGGAGAGCGCGGAGTAGTCGAGGTCGGCACCACCCGCGGCGACAAGCGCGTTCAGCAATTGCGAGACGACGGCGGTGGCCGGGATGGCAACGCCGATGGCAGCGGCGGCTTCGTTCGCCAGTCGCAGGTCTTTCTGATACAGCCGTGCCCGGAAGCCGGGCACGTAGTTGTGCTTCAGCATGCGCTCGCCGTGTACCTCGAGTACTCGGCTGGCGGCGAATCCGCCGAGGAGCGCCTCCCTCACCCTGGCGGGGTCGACGCCCGCCTTGCGCGCGAGCGCGAAGGCCTCGCTGACTCCGGCAAGGGCACCACCGATGGCGATCTGGTTGCAGATCTTGCACGTCTGTCCGGCACCGGGCTCAGGGCCGACGTGCACGATGCGCTCCGGGTTTCCCATGCATTCCAGGAGCGGGCGCACGCGCGCCAGGGCGTCGCTGTCGCCGCCCACCATGATGGAGAGCGTGGCGTTGATGGCGCCCACTTCACCACCGCTCACCGGCGCGTCGAGCATGGTGCCACCGCGCGCCGCAACGAGTGCCGCGAGGCGGCGGGTGGCGACAGGCGAGATGCTGCTCATGTCGATAACGACGGCCCCGGTGGCCATCGTCTCGAGGATGCCAGCCGGCCCCGCGATCACGGCTTCGACATCTGGAGTGTCGGGCACCATCGTGATGATGATGCTTGCCTGTGACGCCACGTCTGCGGGCGAACTGGCGGCGATGGCGCCGGCGGCGACCAGTTCGGTCACGGCTGGGGTGCTTCGGTTGAACACGACGACCGAGTGGCCCTTAGCGAGCAGGTGCTTGGCCATGGGACGTCCCATCACACCCAGACCGATGAAGCCGACATTCTCAGACATGGTTCCTCGCAGTATTGGCGGGCAGTCAATCTGCCGGCGCCGGCGCCGGTCTCCGGCGAGCGGAGCGCAGCGGTGGAGGGCATTATCAACGACGCGACGCCATTTCCCAATTGGCGGGACGCCCCATCCAATCGGCTCGACTGTGCAGCGTCAAGGGACCGTGGCTCGGATTACCGGCGCGGGGCGAGCCGCTGGAGCGGTGAAGGGGAGATGGCGCAGTCGGTGCTGGCGACGCTCGATCACGACTTCATTACGGGCGAGACGCTGCGCGTCGATGGTGGACGCCACGTGCGCAGAGCGCAGCCGCACACGTCGGCGCAGAGCCGCGGGTCAGAGACCAGCGCGGGCGAGGATCGACGCGAGGATGATCTGGGCGCGCGCGACGGGCAGGTTACTGATGTAGAAGTGTCGTGCCCCCGCATCGACGAGGGCGCGCAGCGTCCGCGCGCAGACATCTTCAGGGGTGGCGCCCGCCGCGAACTCCCGCGTCAAGCCTTCGGCCGGCACCGGCAGGAAGCCTTTCAGTACGTCGAGCGTTCGGGGATTGGCACTGCGGTAATAGAACACGCCGAAGACGCCCGGGAGTTCGACGCCGCGCGTGTGTACCGCGCTGAGGAAGCGCGTCACGGCCGGCATGTCGTGATGGCTGACGACCTGCGTGAGGTAGAACTCGGCGCTGAAGTTGTCGGCCTGCAGGAAGCTGACCTGCGTCTCGGGGTCAGCGTGCGGGTTGGCCCATCCGCCAAGCGCCAGGGTGTTGTCGGGCTCGCGAAGAATCTGGCGTAGTTGCCAGGCGTGCTCGACGCAGCGCGGCGAGCCAACCGCCTTGTCGCCACCAAGTACGACGAGGGCGGGAAAGCCGCTCTGCCTGGCCCGCTCCGCGTACGACAGGCAGTACTCCATCGGGTGTTTCGACGTCATGAACGGCACGATGCGCTCACGCGGAACGTCGTGCTGGAGGTTCGTCACCAGATGGCGAAGGTTGTCTTCCTCCTCTGCGCCGACGGCACTATCGGTCAAGAAGACGTAGGTGCCTTCCCGGGTCAGCCGGCGAACTGCGTGGTAAGTGTCGATCCACGCGTCCATGCCTTCGGCAGACGCCAGTTCCGCACGCGGCGGCCGGAGCTCCGCCGCGAACACCGGCGAACCGGAGCGCAAGGCGGTGAGGAAGTCCATTCTAGTGAGGCCTGGATGGGTAGTAAGGGCGGGAGGGCGGGGAAGGTGGGTCGGTCGGGAACCCGTGGCTCCCGACCGTCCTGACCATCCTGACCGTCCGGACTCCGGGACTAGACCTTGTGCCCCTTGAGGACTTCGTCGATGAGGAAGAGGTCCGTGAGGAGCGCGCGCAGGTGGATCGACGCGTTGAGATTGTCGATGACCTGCGAGCTGATGGACGGCTGTGCGATGACCAGCGCGATCGCGGCACGCGCGGCGCGCGCATCGCGATCGATCACGTCCATGAAGGCCGCGTAGGGCGCCAGTTCAGCGGCGCCGCCAGCCTTCGCGGAGAAGGTCCCGACGAAAGAGGAGAGGCTGATCAGCGCAGCCTCCGCCTTGACGAGGTATTCGCGAACCTGACCGCCCTTGGCGCTGCCGGAATCGCTGGCAAGGCCCTGTCCGGCGTAGGCGAGCATGAACTCGTACGCCTCTTCGACGGTGTTGCACCGGGCGCTGAGTTCAGTGCGCGCGTCTGCGAGCTGTGCGGCGAGTGCGCTCACTATCGACCAACCGGCTTCGAGCCCTTCACGTTCCACCGGCGCGGATCGTGATGCTCGAGGTACTGACGACGGGTGATGGTGCCGAACAGCATCGACTTCGTGATCCAGAACTTCTCCGGACGGAGCGCGAAGTAGACGTGGGCGAGGACCAGGCCGACGAGTGCGATACCGCAGGCGCCGTGCAGCACGTAGGTGAGGCCCCACGTGGTGTCGGCCATGATGTACGGGTTGCGCTCGAAGATCGGCTGGCGCACGCGCGACATCATCACCATGCCGCTGATGGAGACCGACAGGCCCACGACCACGAGGGCCAGGTGGTACAGCCGATTGCCGAGCGGATACTTACCGGTCTTCGGGCCCTCGTCTGAGCCGGACAGTTCGGCGGCCATCTCGGCCCGGAAGTCCGGGATGTCCTTCGGACCGATCCAGATCGACCAGAAGTCCATGAAGAACGTGGCGTGGATGATGTGGTAGATGATCGAGGCCGTCAGGAGCAGACCGGCCATCCAGTGCCATTCCACCCAGGCAAAGCGGATGCCCACGATCGGGAGGAATGCGGTAAATAGCAGGGCGAACATCGAGAACGCCATCACCCAGTGGAATGCACGGGCCATGAAGGAGTGCCGCGTGATGAGCGCCGGCAGGTCCTTGTTCGCGGCCTCGAGGGCGTCTGTTTCAGTCTTTCCGCGCTTCCTGTTCGACGACAGGATCATGTAACTGGCGTGCGCCACTAGGAAGATCAGGCCAGCGAAGAGCGCCGCCCAGAACAGGTCCCAGGAGATGTGCGTGAGGATTCGTTGCCCCCACGGGTTACGTCCCCACGTCAGAAAATCCATATCTGCCTCCAACGAGCCACGACCAGCCGGACCCGGGCCGAAATGCCCGGGCGCGGACTGGTCGCACGTCTATTCATCCGTTGCGTTCTGGTTCGGTCTACGTCGTCGCCGCAGCGGCGTGTCCGCGGATGGCGCGCTTCACGAGGTTGCGCATCAGCGGAATCTTGTAGGCGTTGTAGCGCAGCGCCGTGGCGCCGTCGACCGCGAGTTCGCCAGCCGCGCTGGCCGTCTCTTCGGTGCGCGGCTT
>CALQBJ020000237.1 GCA_943328785.2 Bifidobacterium breve | reverse complement strand
GTTCAGGTCGTGCAGGAGTACGAACTGCTGCCGGCGGCGTTCCGGATCGCGCCGCGCGTCACCGTCCCGCGGGCCGGCTACGACAACACCACGGCGAGCGCGTCGTACTCGCTGGCGAACAATCACCGCGTGGCTGGCCGGTTCAGCGCGTCGACCGGACGGTTCTACGAGGGCACGCGCACGGATGCCGGCTACTCGGGCCGCGTCGCGCTGCTGCCGCAGTTTGCCCTGGAACCGAGCGTCTCGCTCGCCTGGGTGCGGCTGCCCTACGGCGACTTCGATGCGCGGCTCCTGGCGACCCGCGTCACCTGGACGCCGACGACGCGGCTGTTCGTCAGCAGCCTGATGCAGTTCAATGTGGATGCGAAGACGCTGTCGTCCAGCGTCCGCTTTCGGTGGGAATTCCGTCCTGGCAGCGACCTGTTCCTGGTCTACAGCGACGGCCGCGACACCTCACGCGGCAGCGCGGCGCTGCTGAACCGCACGCTGGCGGTGAAGGCCACCCGGCTGCTGCGCTTCTAGCGCCTGGGCCCGGCGGTACCGCTCACCGCGGTGTAGCGGTGAGGGTGAGACCGACAACCACCGGGTCGTGGTCCGAGACGCGGAACTGGTCGGGCGCGTAGAGGCTATTGACGAGTCCCGGTGTCTTGAAGTCGGTGTTGTAGTCGAGCACGCTCGGCTCGTCGCTGTTGATGTGGTATTCGCCCACGCCACTCACCTGCGGTCGCAGCGAGGCGGAACCCAGCGCGTAGTCGAGATATCCCCACTGACCATCGAACACGTAGGAGTAGGCGTCCGGGCCGAGCGCGGTGTCGACCAGGTTCGTGAAGCCATGGTCCTTCAGCGCGGTGATCGGCGCTTCCTTCGCGTAGGAGTTGTAGTCGCCCACCAGCAGCACGTCGGGGTCGCCGGTACCGGTCGGGTCCGAGGCCAGCCAGGCCGCCAGGGCGTTCGCCGCGTTCACGCGCACCTGCGCGCAGTTGCCCTGGCCGTCGCCGGCATCGGGCGCATCGCAGGGCGAGCCCTTGCTCTTCAGATGGTTCACGTTGAGGATGAACGTGGCCCCGCTGCGGTTCACCGAAAAGGCCTGCGCCAGTGAGGCGCGATTCCGTTCGGCACTATCGCCGCCGGTGACGAACGCTGCGTGGTTGAGCGCAGCGGTAACACCGACGGGAGTCACGATCGACGGCTTGTAGAGCATGGCGACGCGAATGGCGTCAGTGCCCATCGCATCCACCTGCCGGCGCTTCGCATCGACATCGATGAACGCCCAGGTGCCAGGTGCGGTCGCCGCGTTCAGCTTGTCGACCAGGAACTGCAGCGCGCTCCCGGGACCGTAGCCGTCGTTCTCGATTTCATTCACGCCGAGCACGTCAGGATGCATGGCCGTGATCGCCGCCACGGTCTTCGGCCATTGCCGGTCGAATTCGGCCTGCGTATCGGCGCCGCGGCAATCGGTGGCCGGACCGGCCACGCCGTTGCGGCAGTTGTCGACCGTGTCCGGGAGGCCATCGAACGTATTGAAGAAGTTCAGCAGGTTCATCCCGACAACCCTCACCGTCCCGCCGACGGTGGGCGCCGACGCAGGACGCGGGTTCGCCTCGACGATGTTCACCGAACCGCCGAGCGCACCGATTGGACGCACGCGAAAGGCAGGGCCGCTGACCGCGTTGCCGCCCCAGGTGTAGGTCAGCACGCCGACGAGGCCAGTGACCGTGTCGCCACCGCGGAGCGTGTTCGACGCGGACAGCGGTCTGCGGCCTCGCGCAAACGGAATCGGGTCCGGGTTCTGCGCCTGCGAGCCATCGTCGAGAATGATCCGGTTGAGGTCGTTCCTGGCCTGCAGCGCCAGCGCCGGCGCGCCAGGCGCCACGACATGGGTCGGTTGCTGGAGACGGCCGTTCGACAGCGTCACCTGGCCGAAGCGTCCGAGCTGGAAGTGCTCGGTGACCGTCAGTGCCTGCGGGAAGCGCACCAGCATGCCTTCGTACGCCTCGAGCGCATCGGCAGCGGGCAACGGCAGGCGCACGTCGACGGGCGCGATCGCACCGACGCCGCACGTCGTGATCGTGCCGACGCTGATCTGCGACTGGCCCTGGTTCTCGCCCACCGTCCCGGTGACGCGGACGAGGTCACCGACACTCACCGTGTCTGCGTTTGATCCTTCGAAGACGAAGAGGCCATCCGACGTCGCCGGGTTGCCGTCACCGGTCACCGCCTGGATGAAGAAGCCGCGGAGTGCCGGGCTGGCGCCCTCGTAGTCGGCGATCACCACGCCCTTTGTACTCTGCGTGCCGGTGAGTGCCACGGTGGTGCCGCTGCCCTGGATGGCGGAGATCGGCGTGAACCCGAGCGTGCACGGATCGGCGATCCGGTCAGTGTGGTTCGTTCGCGGACGCTGACCGCCAGCGGTTGCTGTACAGGTGAGTGCAATGGACGCGAGGGTGACTGCGGTGAGGGTGCGCATGGGACTGGCGTCCGGCATTCCAACGAGGGCGGCGCGCGCGAAGGTGGATGCGGACGCCTCGGCCGGCGCGAGGCCAACCGGGCGTCCGATCCGAAGACTGCGGTGGGTCGACTACTCGCCCGGCACCATGAGGTGCGCGGTGGTCGTGCCCGGATTCATGATCCAGGCGCCGCCCTGGGTCGCCTTGTCTGGCAGGCCGGTGGTGGCCGCGGTCGCACCCGGCAGCGCGACGGTCATGTGCTGACGCACGTGCTCCTTGTCGGGCCCCATCAGGTGGAACCAGACCGAGCCGTATTCCGGCTTCACGCGCGCGCCGTTCTTCTCGAACTCGGCCAGCATCGCTTCGGACTTGACCTTGTCGCCCGTCGCTTCCGCCTTCATGTTCTGCGCGACGCGATCGAGGTTGGCGAGGCTGGTGCACTCGATCGAGTACGCCTGCTGCAGCGGCAAACCCGAGCGGTCGTAGCAGACCATGCGGTTCGTGCCCTTCTTCAAGGTGTCGTACGTGAAGTCCGACTTCCACTTGATGACCGTGGCACCTTCACGCTGGTTCGGCGGAGCGGCGGCGACGATGGCCGCGTACGGATCGGCCGCGGCAGGCGCCTGGGCCATGGCGGTCGACGAGACGGCCAGCACGCCGCACAGCACTGCAAGACAACGCTTCATAGACAACTCTCCTCTGGAAACACCGGATGCCCGCGACCAGACTCCCGTGGTCCGTGGCACAAAGTGAAGGTTACGTCAGCCGGCAGCCGACCGCCCGACTTTTTCAGCCTACGGCCGATCGAAGCTGATGTCGAGCTGCACCGGCTTCGTGGTGGCCCTGACGGAGGCATGCCGCGTGACGCCGGACGTGTCGACCACCATGACGTCGTGCGAGCCGAGCGCCACCTTGAACTCGACCAACGGCGTCTCGCCGGCCTTCACGCCGTCGACGAACACGTCGGCACCGGTCGACCCGCTGACGGACAGCGTCGATGTGGGCACCTCGATGGCGATCTTCGTCGTGCCACCGGGCTCGATCTCCACCTGCCGCGTCTGGCTGAACGCCAGCTCGCGGTTCTCGATACGCACCGTGTGGGTGCCAGGCGTGAGCAGCACGCGGTGGCTGTCGTCGAGCAGCGCCGGCTTGCCGCCATCGAGAACGGTCACCTCGATCGCCGTCGAGACGTGGAGCCACCCGGGGTAGATCGACTCGGTGAGCGTCTCGGTGACCCCCTCGGCGATCTGGACCTTGCGCCGCACGGTGCCCTCGCTGCTGTCGATGAGCACCGTATGCGGCCCGGCCGGCAGGTCGTCCAGCGTCAACGGGGTCTGCCCGCGCAGCTTGCCGTCGACGCTCACCTTCGCCCCGGTGGGCGTCGAGTTCACCTGCAGGCTGCCGATCGCCTTCTTACTCCAGTCCACCATCACCGGCAGTTCGGTCCCCTGCTTCACCGCGATCGTCTGCGTGCGGGTGGCTGCGTTCATCTTGAACTCGACCGTGTGGGTGCCAGCCCTGAGTTCGACGCGGACCGGTGTGCGTCCAACCGGCGCACCGTCGACGAACACCTCGGAGCCGACTGGCGAGGAGACGAACGCCGCGGCACCGATGGCGCGCGCCGACCGGCGTGACATCACCATGGAGCCGCCGCCGATGGCCAGGACCAGCAGCGCCGCCAGCGCGGCCCTGACCCACGTGCGCTCGAAGACGGCGGTCGCGGCGATGATGACCGTGGCGCCGCCGGGATAGGACGGCGACGGCCATTCGGCCGACGGTGCGGGTTCGGGGAACGGCTCGACGGCCGGGGCTGGGGCAGCCGGAGGCGGAGGCGGAGGCACGGCGGCTGGCGCGCGCAGCACGACGGGCGGCGCGGGCGCCCTGAAGGCCATTGGCGGCTCCAGCACCGCACGATCGCCCGCAGTCCACGAGGTGCGCTGTCCGCGCACCCACGTCCGCAGGGCCTCGGCGGCCGCAACGATGTCCGGCTGACTCTCCATGTCCTAACTGTTTATCGGCCAGACGCCGATAAACGACACGATGAAGGCGGCGAACGGCCTCGAGACGTCACGCGAATCAGGAGACGTCCATCTGCTCGAATCTGCACAGCGTCAGCTCGATGCGCTGCGTGCCACCATCGACGCCCGGCTTGCCGAGCTCGATGCCGCGTTGGCCGACCCGTCGCGCACCTCCTCGCTCACGGGCCTCATCGTCGAGCTGGCCCGGCTGGCCACGACCGAGGCGCAGGCGGCCGCCACCCGTGCCTGCCTGCAGATCAGGAGTGACGGCGAAGCCTCGATGCTCGAGGCCGAAGCGCGCAACCTCGCCGCGGTCGAAGCCGAGCGGAAGCGTGCCTCCGAGCTGCGCAAGCACCTCGACACCGCCCAGAAGAAACTCGACCTGCTCGAAACCGAACAGCACGCCGTCCTGCAGGCCGCACGCGAGCAGACCCAACTGCTCGAGGCCGAGCGCGCGTCCCGCGGCGACCTCGACCGCTCGCTCGCGCGGCTGGAACGGCAGGTCGCCGACGCCCAGGCGCAGGTCGTGGAGGCAGGCGAGGTTGCTGAGCGGGTCACCATCGAACGCACCCACGCGCTGGAGCGGGTCGGCGCCCTGGAACAGCAACTGGCTGCCGCGCAGCAGCAGATCGCCGTGGAACGGCAGGCGGCACAGGCGCTGCGCCAGGCACAAGGGGACGCGGCCGTTCGGTCCGGCGAGCTCGAACGTCAGCTCGCGGCGGCGGAGCGACGCGCCACCGAGGTGGAACAGCACCTGACCGCAGCCCGCGCCACGGTCACGTCGCTCGAAACCGACCGTGTGGCGGCCGGCGACCGGATCGCATCGCTCGAACTCGATCTCGAGGCGGCGCAGGAGACGGTGGCCCGCGAGCAGGAGACGGCGCGCACGGCGGCGGAACAGCGCTCCTACGCGGAAGCGCGCCTGCAGCAGCAGGAACAGCAGTTCGCCGAGCGCGCGCAGGAGAACGACCGCCTGCGAGCCGACCTGGACGCCGCGCATCAGGCCGCGCAGCTCGCCGCGTCACAGGCCGCACACAGCGACGCGACGCAGCGCGAGGACATCGCCGCCACGGCAACGGCGCTGGCCGCCGAACGACAGGCTCGCGCGGAACTGCTGGCGCAGGTCGAGTCGCTCACCCGACTGCTCGACGGTGAACGTGTCGTCACGGCTGACCTCCGGCACGCGATTTCCGCCGCGACCAGCGCGGCCGACGGCGAACAACATGCGGTGACAACGCTTCGCCAGGCGGCAGCCGACGCCGAGCAGCGCGCCGCCGACCTCCAGCGCCGCTACGCCGAGCTCGAACGCACGCACGGCGACCTGCAGCAGACCCACACGTCGTTGTCGCAGGCCCACGCCGACCTGGAGCGAACGTCCGCCGCGTTGTACAGCGATCTCGATGCGCAGCGCACGACGAGCGGCGACGCCGACAGCAGCCTGCGGGAGGAGCTCGAACAGGCAC
>CALQBJ020000236.1 GCA_943328785.2 Bifidobacterium breve | reverse complement strand
GAAGTTCGACGGCATCAGCTGCTCCACCCTCGCAAACGGCGTGAAGGTGGAGGTGACGGGCAGCAAGCAGACGGACGGCGTGGTGCTCGCGTCCGCGATCGAGAAGAACAACTAGAGGGTTCTCCGTGACGTCCGGCGGGAGGTCGCGCGAAGGTGCGCCCTCTCGCCGGAGCTACTTCAGCATCATCAGCAGCATCCGCGACGGCTCGACCGCGTCCACCGCATGCGGCACGGTCGCGGGCATGTTCACCAGTTCACCCGTCGACGCCGTGATCGGCGTCCCGCCGATCGTCAGCACGAACCGTCCCTCCAGTACCAGCACCAGCGCGTCGTAGGGCGACGAGTGTTCGGTCAGCCCCTGTCCGGCGTCGAAGGCAAACAGCGTGATGTTGCCTCCCGGGGCCTTGCCCAGAATGCGGCTGGCGATACCGCCAGGTGTCGGAACGATCAGAGACTCGAGACGTAGCGCCTCGGATGCGGGCAGTGACATGGTCTCCGTAGTGTCCGGCCTTGCGCGTCCACATGCAACCTGGGCTGTGAGGCGTCACCAATCGATCGACATTGCATCCTGCAGGCATGCCCAACGTGCGCGAAACCGCTTACGGATTACAGGTCTCGACCAACCTCCCCTTCGACACCGCGATCGAACAGACGACCGCGGCGCTGAAGACGGAGGGGTTCGGCATCATCACCACCATCGACATGACCGCCACGCTGAAGGCAAAGCTCGGCAAGGACATCCGCAAGTACACGATTCTGGGTGCCTGCAATCCCGTGCTGGCCGACCGCGCGCTCGAGGCCGAGCTCGACGTGGGCCTGCTACTGCCGTGCAACGTGGTGGTCTACGAGGATGACGCGGGGCGGACGGTGGTGAGTGCGATGGCGCCGGTGGCGGCGCTGGGGGTGGTGGGTGGCAACCCCGCGCTGGCCGGGGTCGCGCAGGAGGCCGACGCGAAGCTGCGCCGGGCGCTCGCGGCGGTCGAAGCCGCAGGCTGAAGTCCTGGCACGGGCGATGGAAACGCGGAGCGGCCTCGTGGCCAGCTCCGCGTCGCCAGGTTCAGCGAACCTGAAGGTTCGCGGCTACGTACCGCCAGAATCGGAACGCGCTACGGTTCGTCAGTGACGCAGCCTTCGCTGGCGCTCTTCACCAGGCGGATGTACTTGGCGAGCGTCCCGCGCTCGGCCTTGAACGGCGGCTGCACCCACGCGGCGCGGCGCGCCTGCATTTCGGCGTCGCTGATCTCCACGTCGATGATGTTCTTCTCGGCGTCGATCACGATGCGGTCGCCGCTCTTCACCAGCGCAATCGGCCCGCCGTCCTGCGCTTCCGGCGTCACGTGCCCGACGATAAAGCCGTGCGAGCCGCCGGAGAAGCGGCCGTCGGTGAGCAGCGCCACGTCTTTGCCGAGCCCGGCGCCCATGATGGCGGAGGTCGGGGTCAGCATCTCCGGCATCCCCGGGCCGCCCTTCGGCCCTTCGTAGCGGATCACGATGATGTCGCCCTTGGTGATCTGCCCCTGCTCGAGACCGAGGAGCATGTCCTCCTCGGAGTCGTAGACGCGGGCAGGACCCGCGAAGCGCAGCCCTTCCTTGCCGGTGATCTTCGCCACCGAACCGTCGGGCGCCAGGTTCCCCTTGAGGATCTGGATGTGCCCTTCCTTCTTGATCGGGTCCGACAGCGGCTTCACGATCTGCTGCCCCGGCGTGAGCCCTGGCAGCGCCGCGAGGTTCTCGGCGTGGGTCTTCCCCGTTACCGTCATGCACGTGCCGTCGATGAGTCCGGCCTCGAGCAGCATCTTCATCACGGCCGGAATGCCGCCCACCGCCTGCAGGTCTTCCATGACGTAGTGGCCGCTCGGCTTGAAGTCGGCCAGCATCGGGATGCGGTTGCTCACCGCCTGCATGTCGTCGAGCGTCAGGTCGACGCCGACCGAGCGGGCAATGGCGATGAGGTGCAGCACCGCGTTCGTCGAGCCGCCGAGCACGGTGATGAGCACCATGGCGTTCTCGAAGGCGGCACGCGTCATGATGTCGCGCGGCTTGAGGTCCATCTCGAGCATGCGCTTCACGGCGACGCCGGCGTCGCGGCACTCCTGCAGCTTCTGCGGATCTTCGGCGGGGGTCGACGAGCTATAGGGCAGGCTCATGCCGAGTGCTTCCGCCGCGGAGGCCATCGTGTTCGCGGTGTACATACCGCCGCAGGCGCCGGCGCCCGGGCACGAATCGCGCACGATCTTGCAACGCTGCGTCTCGGTGATGCTGCCGGCGATGAACGCACCGTAGCTCTGGAAGGCGGAGATGACGTCGAGCTTCTCACCCTGGTCGCCGTGCCCGGCGCGGATGGTGCCGCCGTAGACCATCAGCGACGGACGGTTCAGGCGTCCCATCGCCATCAGGCAGCCCGGCATGTTCTTGTCGCAGCCGGGGATGGAGATGTTCGCGTCGTACCACTGCGCGGCCATGACCGTTTCGATCGAGTCAGCGATGAGGTCGCGCGACTGCAGCGAGTAGCTCATGCCGGTGGTGCCCATCGAGATGCCGTCGCTGACACCGATGGTGTTGAAACGCATGCCGACGAGGCCGGCCGCGGTCACGCCCTCCTTGACCGCGTTGGCCAGGTCCAGCAGGTGCATGTTGCACGGGTTGCCTTCGTACCAGACGCTGGAGATGCCGACCTGCGGCTTGGCCATGTCGGCTTCGGTCATACCGGTCGCGTAGAGCATGGCCTGCGAGGCCCCCTGCGACTTCTGCTGCGTGATGCGTGCGCTGAACTTGTTCGATTGAGTCATGTGCCTGCCAGTGAGTCAGAAATGTGGCGCCCCGGCCGTGCTCGGGGCGCCCCTCAGTTTAGTGGTTCAGGGCTACGGCTCGGTCTGGAATAATCATCCCGTTCATGCGTGCACTCATCGTTGTCGCCCTCGCCTCGGCCCTGCTCGCGGGTTGCTCCGCGCCTCCGCCGGCCACCGGTACTGGCGGCGCTCCTGCAGCCAGCGGCGGTCAGCCGCAACCGGCCCCAGCGCCAGGCGAGTGGTTCACCGACCGCGCGAAGGACACGGGGCTCGACTTCGTCCACTTCAACGGCATGACCGGCAAGTTCTATCAGCCGGAGATCATGGCGCCTGGCGCCGGCCTTGTCGACATCGACAACGACGGCGACCTCGACGTGTACCTGGTGCAGGGACAGATGCTCGGCACCGGCACGCCGTTGATTCCGCCGCCGCCCGGTCCGCTGCAGGACCGTCTGTATCGCAACGAACTGCAGGTGGCCGCCGACGGGACGCGCACGCTGCACTTCACCGACATCACGGCGCAGAGCGGCATCCGGCCACGCGGCTACGGCATGGGCGTGGCCGCCGGCGATATCGACAACGATGGCTTCGTCGACCTCTACCTCACCGGGTTCGGCCGGAACCAGATGTTCCGCAACAACGGCAACAGCACCTTCACCGACGTATCGAAGGCGTCGGGCACCGACGACCCGGCGAGTTGGGGCGTGTCGGCCTCGTTCTTCGACTACGACCGCGACGGCCTGCTCGACCTGTTCGTCGGCAACTACCTGAACTACACGCTCGCCACGCACACGCCCTGCTTCGGGCCGTCCGGCGCCCCCGACTACTGCCGCCCGGAGGTGTACGGCGGGCAGCCGAACCGGCTGTATCACAACACCGGCAACGGGCACTTCACCGACGTGACAATCCCGTCGGGGGTGGCGCAGGCGTTCGGTCCGGCGCTTGGCGCGGTGGCCGCCGACTTCAATCGCGACGGCTGGCCCGACCTGTTCGTCACGAACGACGAGCAGGAGAACGAACTCTGGATGAACCAGAAGAACGGCACCTTCACGAACACCGCGCTGCGTGCGGGCGCGGCGCTCGGCGCCTCGGGTGAGCGCAAGGCCAACATGGGTGTGGATGCCGGCGACTTCGACGCCGACGGCGACGAGGACCTGTTCGTGACCGAACTCATCAGCCAGGGCAGTTCACTATGGGTGAACGACGGCACTGGCACCTTCGAGGAGCAGAGCGCGCGGCTCGGCATCCGCGGCCCGAGCCTGCCGTACACCGGCTTCGGCGCGGCGTGGCTCGACTTCGATAACGACGGCTGGCTCGACCTGCTGACGGTGAACGGCGACGTGAACCAGAACGTGAAGACGCTGGCGCGTCCAGGCGACCCGTTCCCGCTCGGTCAACGCCGGCAGCTGTTCCGCAACACCGGTGGCCGCTTCGAGGACGTCTCGAACAGCGCCGGGTCGATGTTCGCCACGGCCGATGTGGGGCGCGGCGCCGCATTCGGCGACATCGACAACGACGGCGACACGGACGTGCTCGTCATGAACGGCGCAGGCCCGGTGCGCCTGCTCGTCAACAACCTCGGCGCGCGCAATCACTGGCTGGGGCTGCGCCTCGTGAGCAAGGGCGCTCGGCGCGACGCGGTGGGCGCACGCGTGGAGGTGCGCCGATCCGCTGGTCCCGTACTCGTGCGGCGGGCTCGCGCCGACGGCAGCTACGCCTCAGCCAACGACCCGCTCGTGCTCGCCGGCCTCGGGACATCGACCGAGGTGCCGCGCGTCCGCGTGACGTGGCCCGACGGCACGAGCGAGGAATGGTCGTCAGTAGCCATCGACCGCTACACGACGCTGGTGCAGGGGCAGGCGCGATGACGGCCGACATGCTGCGGCGCTGCGGTATCCACGCAGGTGTCCTGTCGGCGCTGCTCGCGGCTGGCTGCTCGCCAGGCCCGGAGAGGCCGGCGCCCGCGGCATCACCGGCTACAGCCTCGAACGCCGCGCCCAGTGCGGTGACACCCGCGGCAGTCGTACCGGCTGCCGACGAGCCACTCGTGCCGGTCGCGCTCCCCGATCTGTCGAACGTGGCGACTCCGGTGCGCGCGCAACTACGGGCGCGTGAGGCGGTGCTTCGCGCCGCATTGGCAAATCCAGCGACATCGCTCGAAGAACGCGCCGCACGCTACGGCCAGCTCGGCGACGTGCTGCTGGCGGCCACATTCTTCGACGACGCGCGGCTCTGCTATCGACAGGCCGCGGCGCTGGTACCCGACGAGGCGCGGTGGCCCTACCTGCTCGGACACGCGACGCTCAGAGCGGGCGATCGGGAGCGGGCCGCGGTGGCGTTCGCGCGCGCCGCGCAACTCGAACCAGCGTACGTGCCCGCGCTGGTCTGGCTGGGTGAGATGCAGCTCGACCTCGGTCGCAATGACGAGGCGAAGGCCACGTTCGGCACGGCGGTCTCGCAAAGCCCGAACTCGGCGTCGGCGCTGTTCGGTGCCGGCCGCGCCGCGCTGGCGCGTGGCTCCTACGGCGAGGCGGTGTCGTATCTCGAGCAGGCGCTGCGGACGGATCCACGGGCGTCGGTCGTGCACTATCCGCTCGCGATGGCATACCGCCACGTCGGCGCCGCAGACAAGGCGGAGCCGCTGCTGCTGCGTCGCGGCAACGTGGCACCGGTGATGGCCGATCCGCTGATGGAATCGGCAGAGGTGGTACTCGACAGCACGGTGTCGCACGAAGCGGCCGGCATGCAGGCGCTGCGGGCGCAGGACTGGACCGGCGCGGTCGCCGCATTCCGCAAGGGGCTCGGCGTCGCCCCAGACGATGCGGCGCTGCGCTACTGGATGGCGAGCGCGCTGATTGCGTCGGGCGATGCGGCCGGGTCGGAGCGCGAATTCCGCGAAGTGCTCCGGCGACACCCGGACTACGCGAAAGCGCACTTCAGCCTCGGCGCGATCATGGCGCAGCGGGGACAGCGGACCGAGGCGCTCGCCGCCTACCAGGCCGCGGTCCGCTTCGCACCGAACATGCCCGAGGCGCGACTGCGCCTCGCCGACACGCTCCGCGCAGCGGGCCAACTGCGCGAGGCGTTCGCGCAGTACGACGAAGCGGTCAGGTTGGACCCGAAAGTGGTCGGTGGCTGGGTGGGTGGTGCCGAGGCGCTGCTGGCGCTGGGCGACACCGATCAGGCGCGCGACTGGCTCACCAGGGCGAGACAGGT
>CALQBJ020000235.1 GCA_943328785.2 Bifidobacterium breve | reverse complement strand
TGATGGGCCGTGCGCTGGAGGCCTCCGAGGCGTTCACGCAGGCGCTTCGCCTCGATTCCTCGCACGGACTGGCGCAGCAGGGTCTGGGCCTGGCGTTCGGCGCGCTCGGACGCACCAACGAGGCGGCGGCCGCGCTGGAACAGGCGGTAGCGCTGCTGCCAGCGTCGGGCACCGTCCGGTACAACCTGGGTGTGCTGCGTCAGCGGCAGGGGCGTCTCGACGCGGCGCTGCAGGCGTACGATGCCGCGGCCCGGCTCGACCCGGCGCAGGCCGACGCCAGATACGCGGCCGGCCTGCTGCGCGAGAACCTCGGCGACGCGGCGGAGGCCGTCCGTTTGTTCAGCGAGGCCGTGACGATCAAGCCTGGCTGGCTCGACGCGCGGAAGGAACTGGCGTGGGTTCTGGCCACCGCTCCGGACGCCGGGGTGCGGCGCCCGGCAGAAGCACTCGCGCTTGCGCGCGAGGTTGCGGCGCGTCAGCCGGCCGATGCGCGGGCGGTTGATGTGCTCGGTGCAGCGTTGGCCGCGTCTGGTGCGTTCGAGCCGGCCATCGACGCGGCGAAGCTGGCGCTCCGGTTGGTGCCCGCCACTGCCGAGGCTGATGTGCGCGCATCGATCGAGCGACGCCTCGACCTGTATCAAAGAGGGACGGCGTTCGTACAGGTCCTCTCTCGATAGGTGTTCCTGCTACGCGCGCGAGGCCGTTTCGAGGAGCGCCCGCGCGCGGCGCGCGGCACCGGACAGCAACGGACCCGTACTTCCACGCCTGCCAGGCTGTGTGGATTGCGTGAATTCGCGTTCTGCGGCCCATCATCGCAACGACGATGCCCGGCGGTATGGCTATACTGGGCCTCGTTTTGAAGGCGGTTTCAGGCCGCGGAACGACCGTTCCCACGTTCGGTCGGGAGGAGTACACGGATGCGTCGCAGGTTGTTGCTCGCTGTCGTCTCGAGCGCGCTCTGGATGCTGCTGCCCAGTGCAGCGCATGCCCAGAGCGCCATTGCCGGGGTCGTGAGGGACACCTCGGGAGCTGTGCTCCCGGGCGTGACGGTGGAGGCGGCCAGCCCTGCACTGATTGAGAAGACGCGAAGCGTCACGACCGACACCTCGGGCCAGTACAAAATCGTTGACCTCCGGCCCGGCGTCTACACGGTGAACTTCTCGCTCGAAGGCTTCTCGATGGTCAAGCGCGATGGCGTCGAGCTGTCGGCGAACTTCACGGCGAGTATCAACGCCGAGATGAAGGTTGGCGGCCTCGAGGAGAGCATCACGGTGTCGGGCGCCGCGCCGATTGTCGACGTGCAGACGACGCAGCAGCGCGAGGTGCTTACGCGCGCCGTGCTCGACGCCCTGCCGACCGGGCGCAACTACCAGACCATCGGGGCCACGCTGCCGAGCGTCAGCATGGGCCGCTTCGACGTCGGCGGGTCGACGGCTATGCAGCAGAGCACGGTCATCAGCGCAGGCTCGACCGGCGGCGACATGGCGATGCTCGTCGACGGCATGAACATCTCGTCGAGCCTCAGCTCCGGGTCGGTGCCAGGCGTGTACCACAACGACGGCGCCTATCAGGAGTACGTGTACCAGGTGAGCGGCGCCAACGCGGAGTACTCGAGCGGCGGCGTCACCGTCAACATGATTCCCAAGGAAGGCAGCAACCAGATCAAGGGCGACGGCGTCGCGCTCTACTCGAGCACGAAGTTCCAGGCGCAGAATGTCGACGCTTCGCAGCGTTTGCAGGGCGTCACAGCGCCGGCCAAGATCGACAAGACGTGGGACTACAACCCGAGCCTCGGCTTCCCGCTCAAGAAGGACAAGCTGTGGTGGTTCACGTCGGCCCGGTTCTGGGGCTACAACAACTTCGCGCCCAACGCCCTCGACGCCAAAGGCAACCAGGTGGTGGACGACAACGATGTGCGCGCCTGGACCAACCGGGTGACCGGCCAGGTGAACCAGAAGAACAAGTTCACGGCGCTGTACGACTTCCTGCCGAAGTTCCGAGGTCATCGTGACATCGAGCTCGGCACGGTGGCGCCGGAGGCGACTGTGGTGCAGCGCACGCCCTCGTCGTTCGATACGCAGGCGAAGTGGACCTCGACCCTCTCGAGCAAACTGCTGCTCGAGGCCGGCTTCTCGGAGAACTACTACGACTACACCCTGCACTACCGCCCGGAGGTGCAGGACGCGCAGCAACTGCCGCCGTACGGTTCGGTCTCGCACGTCGACATCGTGACCGGGCGCCGTTCCGTGGCCGCCACGCGCGACTTCCGCGACACCTTCCCGTTCTACAACCTCTACGTCGCCTCGTCGTACGTCACCGGGTCGCACGCGTTCCGCGTCGGTGTGCAATGGGGTCGCGGCTGGATCAACAGCTGGCGCGATGCCAACGGCGACATGGTGCAGCGCTACTCGAACGGCGTGCCGAACTCCGTCCAGCGCTGGAACTTCCCGATCACGAGCGCCCGCTCGAACCTCGATCTGCTGATGGGCGTGTTCCTGCAGGATTCGTGGACGCTCCACCACCTGACGCTGAACCCCGGCATCCGTTTCGAGGCGATCCGTGGCAGCGTGCCCGAGCAATCGGCCCCTGGCGGCCGCTTCGTGCCGGCGCGCAGCTTCGCCGCGATCGAGAACCTGCCGAACTGGAAGAACTGGGCGCCCCGCATCGGCGCAGCCTACGACCTGTTTGGCAATGGCAAGACGGCTGTCAAGGGTAGCGTGGGCAAGTACATGCAGCAGGAGGCCACCGGCTTCGCGGCGAAGTACAACCCGCTCCAGGAGGGCAGCGACATCGTCACCTGGACCGACCTGAACGGGAACGATATCGCCGAAGACAACGAACTCGGGGCGGCCAACAACGCCACGCTCGGCGTCCGGCGCAACATCAATCCGGATCCGGACCTGCAGCGACCCTACCAGATTCTCTACAACCTCGGCGTGCAGCACCAGCTGATGAGCCGCCTGTCGGTCTCGGTGAACTATTACCGGCGCGAGTACAAGAACCTGCTCTACACGAAGAGCCTCGCCGTTCCGCTCACGGCGTACGATCTGGTGAGCATCCCCGACCCGCGCAACAACGGGCAGACGATTCCGATCTACAACCTGCAGCGGCCGTTCCTCGGGCTGGTGAACGACCTCGACACCACGTCGAGCACCAACTGGCGCCGCTACAACGGCGTGGACCTCACGATGAATGCCCGTGGCAACAACGGCATGAGCATCGCCGGCGGTGTGTCGGTCGGCCGCAGCATCTCGAACACCTGCGAGGTGGGCGACCCGAACCAGTTACGATTCTGCGACCAGACGCTCTACAACATCCCCCGGGCGAAGACGGTGAAGCTGACATGGGCGTACCCGTTGCCATGGGACATCCGATTCAGCGGCGTGTTCCAGAGCGCAGACGGGTTCAACACGGGCGCGCCGCCGGCGCCGCTCCTGGCCCAGAGCCCGGACAACCACATGCGGCTGTACACCTATAACGTCACCCGGACACAACTGCCGGCCCTGGTGCAGTCGAACGTGTCGGTGTTCCTCGACGAGCCCGGCACCATCATGATGCCGCGCGTGACACAACTCGACCTCGCGTTCTCCAAGGCGGTGACCGTGGGCCGCATCAGACTGACGCCGCAGATCGACATGTTCAACGTCGCCAACAACAACGCGGCGCTGACGCTGCGGACGGCGTACGGCCCCACGCTGGGCAACCCGAACACCATCCTGAGCGGCCGCCTCGTGCGGTTCCAGATCAAGTACGCCTTCTAGCTCGCCAGCGGGGGTGCCGCTTCGGGCAGCACCCCCGACCCGCCACCATCCCGCGTCCGCCAGAGGTGCCGCCATGTCCAGGTGCATGCTGTCCATAGCCGTCGTGCTTGGCCTGACAGGGGCGGGTGTCCCTCTTCGGGCGCAGCAGCCGTTGCCGCCAGTACGCCTGAACCGCGCGGCGGAGATCCTCGGCAAGGGGGGCTCGATCTTCGGGCTGATCTCCTCCGACCGCTCGCTCGAGAACGCGCGCGCCGTCGCCGCGTCCGAGGCCGACTTCGTCGTCATCGACATGGAGCACGGTGTCTTCGATCTCGAACGGTTGCAGGCCTTCCTGCTCGGCATGACGAACCGCGCCGAGATTGCGCGCAAGGGCAACCTGCAGCCCGGTGTCACGCCGATCATCCGCCTGCCCCAGTACGGCTATGAGCCCATTACCTTTACCGTCAAGCAGGCGCTCGACCTCGGTGTGATGGGCATCATGTTCTCGGCCATCAGCAACCGCGAGCAGGCCATTCAGGCGACGACCGCCATGCGCTACCCGAGGGTGCCCCAGGTACCCGGTGAACCGATGGGCCGTCGAGGATTCTCGCCGACAGCCGCGGTATGGCTGTGGGGTGTGCCCGACTACCAGAAGCGCGCCGAGTTGTGGCCGCTCGATCCGAGCGGTGAACTCCTCAGCTTCATCCAGATCGAGACGCTCGAGGGTGTGCAGAAGGTGGATGAAATCCTCGCGGTGCCCGGTGTGAGTGCGTTGTTCATCGGTCCAGCCGACCTCGGACTCTCGCTCGCGTCCGCGCCAGGTGCGCCCGATCTCGAGACGGCCATCCAGACAGTCCTGGCGGCCGCCAAACGCCGGAACATCCCCGTCGCCATTACGGCGAGCGCCCGCGACGCTGCTGCGCGTGTGCAGCAGGGTTTCAGGATTCTCACGCTCGGGGGCGACGGTATATCCGCCGGCACCGTTGACGGTCTTCGCGTCGCACGCGGCGCGGCCCGGTAGTCGTTTTCCGTTCATCATTCACCCATGACCGTTCGTGCCGGCCTCGTGGCGGCGCTGGCCGTGTGCGGCGCGGCGTGCCGGGAGACGCCGTCGGCCACGCCGCCCACCTTTGCGCGCGATGTCGCGCCCATCGTGTACGCCAACTGCGTCTCGTGCCACCGCCCTGGCCAGATCGCGCCCTTCAGCCTGCTCACCTACGACGAAGTGCGTGACCATGCCGCGCAGATCGTGCGCGCTGTCGAGTCGCGAGAGATGCCGCCGTGGCTGCCGGAGCCTGGCGTCGGGACGTTCGCCAACGCACGCAGCCTGTCGGCCGGCCAGATCGCGACCATCCGGCAGTGGGCAGAGCAGGGACTGGTTCGTGGAGGCGACACCGCGCCGGCGCCGCCAGCCGACGCAGCAGCCGCGTGGCAACTGGGGACGCCCGACCTGGTTGTTACGCTGCCAGCCCCTTACACATTGCGGGCCGGCGACGGCGACGTCTTTCGCAACTTCGTAGTGCCGGTCAGTCTGTCGAAACCGGTGTTCGTGCGCGGCGTCGAGTTCCTGCCAGGTCACGCGGAGTCGGTGCACCACGCCGTGATTGGCGTCGATGCGACCGGCGAGTCGCGGCGTCTCGATGACGCGGACCGGGAGCCCGGCTACGAGGGCATGTTCTCGGACGACTTCCATAGTCCCGATGGCCACTTCGTCGGGTGGACGCCAGGGCGCACGGCGTCCTTCGATCAGCCGGACATGGCGTGGCGGCTCGACCCTGGAACAGACCTGGTCGTCCAGTTGCACATGCTGCCAGGCGGGTCCCCCGTGGTGCTGCAGCCCACGATCGGCGTGTACTTCAGCGACACGCCCCCATCGCGGGTGCCGTTCATGGTGAAGCTCACGTCCACCATGATCGATATTCCCGGCGGCGCCGCCGCGTATGCGGTGGAGGATGCGTACACCCTTCCCGTCGATGTCGAGGCAGTCAGCGTCTACCCGCACGCCCACCTTCTGGGCCGCGAGATTCGCGCGACGGCCACGTTGCCGTCGGGCCAGGTGGTCCCTCTGCTGTTGATCCGCAACTGGGACTTTCACTGGCAGGAGTTCTACCGCTACGCGGCCCCTGTGGCGCTGCCGCGCGGCACCGTTGTTTCCATGCGTATCACCTACGACAACAGCTCGGGGCACCAACCGAAGGCGGGCCAGGTGCCGAGACGTGTCCAGTACGGTCCGCGCTCGTCGGACGAAATGGGCGATGTGTGGCTGCAAGTTCTACCGAGGCGGCCGGAGGACCTCGGCGTGCTCGCC
>CALQBJ020000234.1 GCA_943328785.2 Bifidobacterium breve | reverse complement strand
GGCGGCACCCGCACCGCGTCGATCACCGGCGCCTTCGTCGCGCTGGCGCTGGCGCTCGAGACGCTGCGTTCGCGCGACACGATCCGCACGATTCCACTCAACGACTCGGTCGCGGCGATCAGCGTCGGCATCGTCGACGGCGAGGCGCTGCTCGATCTGGCCTACGAGGACGACTCGCGCGCTGAAGTCGACATGAACATCGTGAAGACCGGCGACGGCCGCTTCATCGAAGTACAGGGCACGGCGGAAGGCCAGCCGTTCGATCGCGCGTCGCTCGACGCGCTGCTGGCGCTGGCCGACGAAGGCATCCGGCAGCTGGCGGAACAGCAGCGGGCCATCGTCGGTCACCTCGTGAAGTTCCCCGGTTAGCCCCGATGCGCCTTGTGCGAGCGACGCTGACGACACCGGTCGGACCGATGCTGGCGTTTGCCTCGGACGAGGCGCTCTGCGCGCTCGAGTTCTCGTCGGACACGCGCCTGTCGCGCCTGCACACGCGGCTCTCCCGCTTCGTGTCCACCCATACGATTGACGACGGAAATAGCGCCGTGATCGAGCAGACCCGCGCCTGGCTCGACGCCTACTTCGCGGGTGCCGCCTCCGACCCGCACGCGTTGCCACTCGGTGCGGTCGGCACACGGTTCGAGCAGCGGGTCTGGAAGATGCTGTGCGCCATCCCGGCCGGTGAGACGCGCAGCTATGGCCAGGTCGCGGCGCAGGCGTCGTCCACCGTGAACGCGTCGCGCGCGGTCGGCCTCGCGAACGGCGCGAACCCCATCGCCATCATCGTGCCGTGCCACCGTGTCATCGGCGCCGACGGCTCACTCACCGGCTATGGCGGCGGACTCGAGCGGAAGCAGTGGTTGCTCGAGCACGAAGAGCGCTACTGGCCCACCGACACCAGTCTCTCGCGCGTTGTCCACGTGCCGCATCACCGCGAGCACAAGGACGACACGCAGCCGCGCTTCGAGTTCTGAGGGGCGCGCCTACCGCGCCGGGCGATCCGACCCCCACCCATCACGCGCCACCCGCCACACTCCGTCTGCATCGTGGTGATAGACCACGAATCCCCAGCCCGAATCGTTCGCCGTGCCGCCCCCTTCGGTTTCGGGGTCGCGAATGATGATGGAGTCGCTAGCTGTGTACGTGTAGCGGCCGAAGGCCCACTCGCCGCTGACGCTGAAGTCGGCGACCGGCTTGGTCCACCGCGTCGTCACTTCCTGGAGATAGCGCCCCACCCACTCACCCACCGCCGTCTTGCCGACCACCGCAGGCCGGTTCGGCACGAAGTAGACGATATCGTCGCTCAGCGAGGCAAGCCAGCGGTCAAGCTGGTTGGCGTTGATGGCGGTAACGTAGGCCGCGTGCGCGTCCTGCACCGCTGCGAGCGTCGCGGCAGGGTCGTCTTTCTTCGCGCGCCCGCCGAAGCCGCAGCCTGCGAGGGTGAGCGTCAGCACCAGAAGACAGGTGAGGTTACGCATGCGGTTGGTCGCACGCGGTCACGCGCCGCCCCTGCTGCGTCGCTTCCGCATTGAAGCTGGCGGGGCCATCGCCGCAGCCAAGGATGGACAACCGCAGGTCGTCGGCGCCGAGCGCGAACATCCGCTGGCATTCATCGAACGAGCGGCCCGAGGGGACGACGGTAGAGAGGATGAACATGGAGGCTGGAGGTTGGGGACTGGAGGTGAGCGGTCAGCGTGTCCCGAGCCATGTGCGCAGGGCGCGGAACGCCGTGCCGCGATGACTGATGGTGCTCTTGGCCTCGCCCACTTCGGCCAGCGTGCAACCGAACGGCGGGTAGAAGAAAATCGGGTCGTAGCCGAAGCCGCCGTCGCCGCGTGGCTCGCGGACGATCTCCCCTTCCACCGTGCCGCGCGACTCGAACAGCACGCGGTCGCCGTCGGCCACCGCAAGCGCGCAGACGAAGCGGGCGGTGCTCGTGGCGACACCGGCGCGGTCCAGCGCCTCGTAGATAAGCGCGAACTTCTCGGTGTAGGTGCTGTGCTCGCCGCCGAAGCGGGCCGACTGCACGCCTGGCGCGCCGCCCATCGCATCCACCTCGAGCCCCGAGTCTTCGGCCACGGTCAGTTGTCCGGTGGCGCCGGCGTAATACAGCGCTTTCTGGCGCGCGTTCTCGGCGAACGTGGCGCCGTTCTCCTCGGGTGGCACCACAGGTGAGAAGTGGTCCAGCGTGCGCACGTCGACCGGGAGCCCCGCAAGGAGTTCCCGGATTTCGCGCAGTTTGCCCTGGTTGGTGGTCGCCACGACGAGCACGGTCATGTAGCGATAGTACTAAAGGAACGGCGCCAGTCGAGGGCGCAGGTGGAAGGATTGCCGGCCGGTCGTGAGACTTTCCGCCGAGTACGCGCGTCTCAAGGGTTGCAATCGAACCGTCCCGGGCTATGCTTGGCCGCGTGACGCTCCGGGGAGAATGCCGCCAAGCGGACCGAGATGAGTTGGCTGTTTAACCTTCTATTCAAGTACCCCGCCTTCGTGTTCCGGCAGGGGGACTTCACCTTCGCGACGTCGCGCGCTGGCATGCTGGCGCTGACGCTGGTGGCTGCCGTGGCGGCGGCCAGCCTGATCACGTACCGCGGGATCAAGAGCCAGGGCCACCCGCGCGAGCGTGCGGTGCTGGTCGGCATCCGGCTCGCCCTGCTGCTGCTCCTGCTCTTCTGTCTCTTCCGGCCGTCGCTCATCCTGCGCGCGGCCGTGCCGCAGCAGAACTTCCTCGGCGTGCTGATCGACGACTCGCGCAGCATGACTATCGCCGACACCGACGAGAAGCCGCGCACCGACTTCGTGCAGCAGCAGTTCGGCGAAGGCGGGGCGCTGGCCCAGGCGCTGTCGAAGCGCTTCGTGCTGCGCTACTTCCGCTTCTCTTCGTCGGCCGACCGCCTCGGCACGACCAGCGAACTGAAATACGGCGGCACCTCCACACGGCTCGGTACGGCACTCGAACGCGCGCGCGATGAGCTGTCGGGGTTGCCGCTCGCCGGCCTGGTTCTCATCACCGACGGCGCCGACACCTCCGCCGACACGCTCGACGAGTCGCTGGCCAGCCTGAAGGCGCGGCAGATTCCGGTATTCTCGGTCGGCGTCGGGCAGGACCACTTCGCGCGCGACATCCAGATCACCCGCGTCGAAACGCCACGCGGCACGCTGAAGGGCACGTCGCTCGCCGTGGACGTCGTCATCTCGCAGACCGGCTACGCCGGCACCACCGTGCCGCTGCAGGTGGAAGACGGCGGGCGCATCGTCAGCACGCAGGATGTGGTGCTGCCGGCTGACGGCCAGTCGGCCACCGTTCGGGTGAACTTCACCGCCACCGACGCCGGTGCGCGGTTGTTCTCGTTCCACGTCGCACCGCAGCAGGGCGAGCAGGTGACGCAGAACAACGCGCGCGATGCCCTGGTGGAGGTGACGGATGGGCGCGAACGCGTCCTCTACATGGAAGGCGAACCGCGCCCCGAGATGAAGTTCGTCCGCCGCGCCGTCGCCGACGATCCGAACCTCTCGGTCACCATCCTGCAGCGCACCGCCGAGGACAAGTACCTGCGCCTCGACGTTGGCAGCGCCGAGGAAGTGGTCGGCGGCTTCCCCAAGACGCGTGAAGAGCTGTTCGCCTACCGGGCGATCATCCTCGGCAGCGTCGAAGCGGCCTCGTTCTCGCCAGACCAGCTCCGCATGCTCGCCGACTTCGTGAGCAAGCGCGGCGGCAGCCTGCTGATGCTCGGTGGTCGCCGCTCATTCGCCGAAGGCGGTTGGGCCGGGACACCGGTCGCCGAGGTACTGCCGGTGGAATTCGACGGCGGCGCGCGCGGCGGCAACAGCGGCCCGTACTTCACGCACCTGTCGGTGCGGCCGACCCGGGCCGGCGCGCTCTACCCGGTGACGCAACTCGCCGAGAACGAGAAGGCGTCCGCCACCAAGTGGGAAGGCATGCCGGCGGTCACCGCCGTGAACCAGGTGCGCTCGGTGAAACCGGGCGCAACGGTGCTACTGACCGGCACCACCGACACGCGGCAGGAACAGGTGGTGCTTGCCTATCAGCGGTATGGCCGCGGCAAGTCGCTCGCCTTCCCGATTCAGGACTCGTGGCTCTGGAAGATGGATGCCGCCGTGCCGGTCGAGGACATGACGCACGCCACCTTCTGGCGCCGGCTGATCCGCTGGCTCGTCGACGGCGTGCCCGCACCGGTGAACATCACCACCAGCATCGACCGCGTCGAACCGGGTGAACCGATGAAGCTGAGCGCTGAAGTGGTCGACCCGGCGTTCGTCGAGGTGAACGACGCGCAGGTGCTGGCCACGATCACGTCGCCCTCGGGCAAGACGTCGGAAGTGCCGCTCGAGTGGACGGTGTCGAAAGACGGCGAATACCAGGGCCAGTTCGTGCCCGACGAAGCCGGCACCTACGAGGTGCGCACCTCGGCCGTGCGCGACGGCAAGGAACTGGGCACCACGACCATGCACGCACGGGCGTCAGCCGGTGACGCGGAGTACTTCGACGCCGCGATGCGCTCGTCGCTCCTCACGCGTGTGGCCGAAGACACCGGCGGACAGTTCTTCACGCCGTCGAACGCCGCGTCGCTGCCCGAAGCCATCAACTACAGCGGCCGCGGTGTCACCGTCGTCGAAGAGCGCGACCTGTGGGACATGCCGATCATTCTCCTGGCGCTCCTCACCCTCATCGCGGCCGAGTGGGGCTATCGCCGGCAGCGAGGGCTGGCATGAACTTCGTAGTCGCCAGTCGTCAGTCACAGGTCATCAGGGCGCTCCGCGTAGTGTCCGGCTTCAGCCGGACCGTCCCGACCTTCCCGCCCCTCCTGGCCCTGTTGTCGTGCCTCATCGTGCTGGGCACGCCGGTGCGCGCCAGCGCCCAGGACGTGCACCTGCTGGTCATCACCGGTGTCGGCGGCGACGAGGAGCACACGGCACAGTTCCAGAAGTGGGCCGGCGCGACGCTCGATGCGGCGAAGAAGCGCGGAGTCCTCGACGCGAACGTGCAGTGGCTCGGCGAAGCGCCGGACAAGGACCCGCGCATCACGTCGCGCTCGAGCAAGGACAACGTCACGAAGGCGTTCACCGATCTGGCCGCGAAGGCCAAGGCGAACGACGCGATCTTCGTCCTGCTCATCGGCCACGGCAGCTCCGACGGCAAGACCGCCGCGTTCAACCTGCCAGGGCCAGACCTGACCGCCGGCGACTACGCCACGCTGCTTGGCCGCTTCCCGACGCAGTCGATTACCTTCGTCAACACCAGCAGTGCGAGCGGTCCCTTCATCCAGGCGCTCGCGGGGCCGGCGCGCACGATCGTCACCGCCACCAAGACCGGCGGCGAACGCAATGAAACCCGCTTTGCCGAGTTCTTCGTGCAGGCGCTCGATGCAGAAGAGGCGGACCGCGATCGCAACGGCCGCGTCTCGGTGCAGGAAGCGTTCGACTTCGCCGTGGCGAAGACGAAGGCCGCCTACGAGCAGGGCGGCCACATCCTGACGGAACACGCAGCGATCGACGACAGCAGCCAGGGCAAGCTGGCGGCGGCGCAGTTCTTTGCGCCTGAGCGGTCGCGGACGGCCGCCGCGCAGAACATGGACCCGGCGCTGCGCGCGCTGCTCGAGCAGCGCGACGCGCTGGAACGGCAAGTCAACGCATTGCGGTTGAAAAAAGACGGCATGGACCCGGCGGCCTACGACGCGCAGCTCGAGACTCTGGTGACGGACCTGGCGGTAAAGAGCAGGCAGATCCGGGAGCGCGAAGGCCGGAAATGAAGAGGAGCCTCGCCGTGCTGGCGGTAGTGGCGGCCGCCGCCACCGCCGCGGCACAGGGCGTGGCGATCGGTCCGTGGCAGGCGACGCGCGGGGCGGCCATCAAGCCCAACGTCGACTACACCGGACAGTTCACGTTTGTGCGGTTGCGGTATGGAGCGCCGGTGCCGTTCCAGTCGCAGCGGGTGCCGTGGTCGCACGACTACCCGTTCGGCGAACAGCACTTCATGCAGATCATGAACGATGTGACGAACTTGAAGCCGCGCACCACCGAGAGCAACGTCATGGGGCTCGTCGACCCGGACCTGGGCCGCTACCCCGTCGCGTACATGGCGGAGCCGGGCTACATGTCGCTCACCGACGCCGAGGCGCAGGGCTTTCGCGCCTACCTGCTCAAGGGCGGCTTC
>CALQBJ020000233.1 GCA_943328785.2 Bifidobacterium breve | reverse complement strand
GCGGCGTCGCACTCGACCGCGCGACGATGGCGCGCGAGTTCCGCGGGAAGCCCTAGCTGGAGCGCTTCTTCAGGAAGCGGCCGGCGCCGGTTTCGGCCATGAGATACCGGTGCCACTCGTCGCGATGCGAGGTGACGTGGAGCGGCGTGAGCGCCAGCATGCCGGTCGTGCCGATCGACAAGCGCAACGCGCGCAGTTCGGCGAGGCCGGCAGCCACGTCTGGGTGCGGCTCCATCTTCAGCCCGGCGTTCTGCGCAATCAGCAGCCCCTTGGCCTGCGCCGACAGTTCGAGTTCGAGCTTCAGCATGCAGAACATGTCGACGACCACCGGCCCAGGGAAGCGCCCGCGCAGTTCCTCGAGGTAGGTGCCGAAGCGGGTATACCCGAAGGCCTCGGAGGAGATCAGGTTCAGCAACTCGACGTCGAGGTCGAGCCCGGCGCCCACCCATTCGCGCGTCGCCGCCTCGCTCCGCTGGAACACCAGCAGGATGAGCACCGGGAACACGATCAGCAGCAGTAGCGTGGAGGCGACAGCCGGCAGCAGCAGGTGGTTGTAGGCCGAGTGCAGCACCACGGCGCCCACCCAGCCGGCGGCGAGCGGCCGCGCGAGCTTGTCGGGCGACGACTCCGAGAGAATCTTCGCGACCATCGCGGCAATCGACGTGGTGCCGCCGTGCAGGATGGCGGTCCCCAGCCCGCGCACCAGCCAGGTCACGAGGCTCGCATCGCCGAGCGCCCGCACGTAGACGATGTTCTCGACCAGTGCGAAGCCGGCGCCGACCGCAAACCCGAGGACCGCCGCGTCCACCGGAAAGCCGATGCGCTTCTGCTTCAGCAGCAGCCCGATCAGCACCAGCTTCAGGCTCTCTTCGACGATCGGCCCGGCATAGCGGACGACTGCTGACGGCGACAGCTGCAGCGTGCTCTCGAGCGCCTGCGTGACCGGGATCGACAGCAGCGCCGCCGCCGCGCCGGCGCCAATCGCCATGGCCACCGCGGAGGTCTTCACCAGCTTGAAGCTGTCGAGGACGACGAGCAGCGAGAGGAACAGCAGGACCGGGACGAGACCGACAACGGCAGCGAGCACGCGGAAGAACTCCTGACTAGTGCAGCAGCGTCAGCGACGCCATGATTTCGCGGCGTGTGTCGCGCCCGTGCTCGAACACGACGCCGGCGCCGACCGATACGGTGAGGTCGATGGACGACATGGCGGTGATCTTCAGATCGAGCTGGGTGCCGACGCTCGTCGCCGTGCGCTCGCGGGCCGAGTCGTCGAGGTTCGTGGCAAGGGCCGACGCGAACACCGCCGGGCGAATCCACGAGGCATAGAAGCCGGGCGTGCCGAGCCGCGAGAAGCGCAGCGGCGGCAGGTTCAACTCGGCTGTCCCCTTGACGAAGTTACGTCCGCCGATCTCGTTCAGCTCCGCGCCCGGGAACGCCGAGTACTCGCGGTAGCGTTTCACGTCGCGATAGTCGACGTAGTTGTTGCCGAAGCCGCCGAAGTAGAAGTTGGCGAACGGCTCTGACGCATCCTGCGGCGAGACGCCGCCCGCGCCACGCAGCCACAGCGACGAGTGGCCGACCCGCAGCGGGATGCCGAGGTCGTAGGTCCCGTGTAGGCGCGTGAACGTGCCGCCGTTCACCCGATCACCCCGCGCGATCAGCGACCAGCGTGTACCCGCTTCGTCATCGACGCTGCCAAGCGAACTGCGTACGTTGGTGTACGACAGGTCGGCCGTCAGCGTCGCCAGGTGGGAGACGTCGACGGCGACGTTCTGGAACTCGGGCAACTGGTCGAGGTTGCCGGAGAACTGCCCCTTCACGTTCAGCGCCAGCTGCTTCGGCTGGTCGAAGATCAGGTAGTTCAGGTGGCCGAGCGACAGGGCGTAACCCTTGCGGCTGGTCTTGGTCGGCCCGAAGAGGTCGTAGAAGTCTGTGTCGTTCAGCGAGGCGCGTACTGTCCAGTCGTAGCGCCGGTACTCCCCGCGCAGATGCAATCGTTCGCGGCTGTCGAGGCCGCCGACCGGCGCGATGCCGGCGTTGAACGTGAGGTGATTGAAGCCGACCGGATCGCTGAAGCGCACGTGGGCGCCGACCGCCACGGTGTCCTTGTAGCCTTCGACCGAGGGATAGATCGACTCGAGCCGCAGGCGGGTAAATGGACGATACGGCACGGTGCCGCGCGACAGGGTGTCGAGCGGCACGGCCGCCGGCGACCCGGCCATCCAGGTCTTCAGCACCGGGCGCTTCTCGACCGTCTCGTGGCCGAGGAAGCGGATGGCCGCCAGATCCTCGAGCGGCGAGAAGGCGGCGATCCTCGACGGCACGAACCCGTCGCCGGTATAGCGGAAGACGAGCAGCGAGCCGTCGGGCATCAGCGTCGGCTGGAAGAAGCCGGTCTCGCTGTTGGTGAGCGCCTGCATCGCCGTGGTGGCGAGATCGAAGCGGAAGATGTTGGCGACGCCGGTGTAGTACGAGCTGCCGTAGAGCTGCCGGCCGTCGGGCGAGAACGTGAAGTTCGACGGGATGGCCGTGCCGAGCGTAAACGTGTGCGTGGCGGTGGCGTCGCCGCGCAGCAGTGCCGACACCGGCATGACGCGCAGCGTCTGCTGGCCGTTGATCTCGCCGTGTGCCAGCACCAACTGCGTGCCGTCGGGCGAGAGGTCGAGGTCGTACACCACCTCGCCGTAGGGCCACGAGTAGACCTGCTTCCACTCGGTGTACGGCGCCGGGATGCGGATGAGGGTGCAGATGCCGTTGAACGTGCGGATGCCCCAGAGCGACGCGTCGGCCTGGTCGAAGGCGAGATCGCCGGCGCGCAAATCCTTGAACAGCATCCGCTCGCGTCCGGTCGCCGGGTCGAGCCGCATCAGGTCGCGCAGACCGGCGTTGTCGGCGGTGTAGAACAGTACTTTGGCCCTGGGGTCGAAGGCCATCGAGGTGACGGTGTAGATGCGCGGGCCGCGGATGTCGTGGATGGACCGCACCGAGCCGTCCTTCAGCGAGATGGCGGCGACGTAGCCCAGCGTGCCAGGGTAGTTCACGCCGGCGTAGAGCAACTGCGCGTCATGGTCGACGAACGCGCGCGACAGCGAGCCAAGCGCCCGCGGCGATACGTCCGTGTACGGCGTCACCGGATACCTGCGGATCTCGGCGATGTTGCGCCGCTGGAAGTCCTGCTCGAACGCAATCCAGTCCTGCCACACCTGTTCGAGCGGCTTGCCGAAGACGCGCGCGAACTGCGAGGCGTAGTACGCCTTCGAGCCGTCGGTGCGCGACACCCAGCGAATCAGCGCCTCGGGCGAGTACTGATACGCCAGGTAGTTCATGAAGCGGCCGCCGTACAGGTACGAGTTCGACTCGAGGCGGAAGTCGGTCTTGGTCAGTTCCGAGCTGAGGCCGAGCGGATCGAAGAAGCGGCTGCCGTCGAGGGTCATCGAGCGGAACACCATCTCGTCGTACGGGCCCTGGGCGCGGCCGAGGCCGCCGGCCATCCACGTATCGAGGAAGACAGCGATCCCCTCCTGGTACCACCGTGGTGCCGCCCGCCGCGGCGTCGTCAGGTAAAAGTAGAGCAGCGACTCCGGATGTTCGGCGATCGGCACGACCTTGCCGGCGAAGAGCGTGCGGAAGCGACGGTCGCCCTTCGACGCCCGGTCCGACGTGACCACGTGCACGAACTCGTGGTTCATCAGGTAGTTCATGCGCTCGTTCGCGGTGAAGGTTTCGTACGCGAAGCTGAGGGGCGCGAGCCGTGCCGTGACGACGTTGTGCGGCACCGTCTCGGCCGACGCATTGCCGGAGTCGGAGTAGTCGGTGAGCAGCACCGTCATGCGCTCGGTCGGCGTGTAGTCGAACAGCTTCCGGTGAAACGCCAGCGAGTTCTCGACCGTGCGCTGCGCATAGGGCGCGATGAACGACTGCGTCGGCGCGATATAGACGACCGACGCGTCCGCTGTTTCCGCGGCCACCAACTGGGCAGCCGCATCGCGTGCACCGGTCAGCAGCACCAGCAGGGCGACGGGGAGGAAGGTGCGGCTCATGGGTTATGGAAGGGCTAAGATTATCCCAGCCGTATCACCGTGTCAGCCGCAACCGACCATACCCACAGCTGGAGTGTGCGTGCCACGCTCGAGACCAACACCGACGTCGTGCTGCTGCGCATCGCCGGACGTCTGGGTAGTGCTGGCGCAGCCGAGCTGCGTTCGGCGCTCGATGCCGCGACGTCCGCTGGTGGCCGAGTGCATCTCGATCTGTCCGAGGTCGACTACATCAGCAGTGCCGGACTCGCCGTGCTCGACGCGGCGTCGCAGTGCCTGCGTGAGGCGGGCGGTGTGCTGGAGGTGGTCCGGGCCAGCGAGGCGGTCAGCATGGCGCTCCGGCTGGCCGGTACGCTCGGTCGCGCCACTCCGCAGCCGTAAGGCCCGGCGTCGTCCGTTGCCATTCCAGCCTCCGGGCGGACCGCCCGGCCCCTACTGGATGTCCGTCGCGCCGTCCGGCGCCAGGTAGTAGCCGTCGCCGTGGACCGTGTGGATGAAGCGCGGCTTGTGCGGCTTCTCCTCGATCTTCTTGCGCAGCCTGGCGATGGCATGGTCGACGGCGCGCGTCGCGGCCGTGTCCGGATAGCCCCACACCGCCTTGAGCAGTTCGTCGCGCGAGACAATGGTGTGCGGGCGGCTGGCCAGGTACTGCAGGATCTCGAAGTCGCGGTGGGTGAGGTCGAGCTCCGTCGCGTTCCTGGTCGCGGTCCTCGCACCGAAGTCGACCGTCACGTCGCCGAGCACCAGCCGGTGACCGAAGGTTCGCGCGCGACGCAGCACCGCATGGATGCGCGCCAGCAACTCCTCGAGTTCGAACGGCTTCGTGACGTAGTCGTCGGCGCCGAGCTGCAGGCCGCGGATCTTGTCGCCCTTCTGCCCCATGGCCGTGAGCAGGATGATCGGGATCTGCGACCGTTGCCGCCAGGCTTCGCAGAGTTCGAAGCCCGACTTGCCCGGGAGGTTGACGTCGAGCAGGACGAGGTCGGGGCCGAAGTCCTTGGCCACCTGCTGGGCCTGCGCGCCGTCGCCGGTCGCCTGCACGTCGAACCCCTCGAAGGTGAGGTTGTCGCACAGGACGCGGGTCAGCACGGGATCGTCCTCGACGACGAGCACTCGTTTCTTCATGCCTTGGCCACCGGAATCGTAACCGATACGGTGGTGCCCTGTCCGTCCCGGCTGCGGATGTCCATGGCGCCGCCGTGGTCCGTGACGATGCGGTCGACGATGGCAAGGCCGAGGCCGCTGCCGCCCGACACCGCACTCCGGCCGCGGAAGAACTTGCGTGTGACCCGGGACAGTTCATCGGCGGGAATGCCGGTGCCGTGGTCGGACACCTCGATGGTGACACTCGTGCCAGTGGTGTGTGCCGACACGCCGAGCCAGTGCTCGTCCTTCGAGTAGCGGATGGCGTTGTCGATCAGGTTGTTCAGCAGGAGGCTCAGCGCATTCGGATCGCCGTGGACGAGCGGCAGGTCGTCAGGCAGGTCGACCTCCACGGCGAAGTGATCGCGGTGCAGGTTGGGGCCAAACTCCTGCAGGCTGCGCTGGGCGACGGTGCTGACCGACACCGGCTCGAAGGAGTAGACGTCGGCGACATCAGTGACGCGCGAGTAGGCGAGCAGGTTGTCCACCAGCCGCGTGAGCCGCGTCGCTTCGCCGATGCCCATGCGCGCATACTCGCGAATCATCTCGGGCGTGGCCCGTCCGGCGGCCAGCGTCTCGTTGATGACGCGCAGGTTGGCGAGCGGCGTCTTCAGTTCGTGCGTCACGGCCGACACGAAATCGGCGCGCATCACCGCGAGGTCGGCGCTGGCCCGCGCCGCGCGCAGGCTGACGATGAGCCCGACCGCCAGCGTCACTGTCATGACGGCGGCGATCGCGAACGTGCGGCGGGCGCCACGCTCGGCGGCGGCGAGCGTCGGGTCGTCCTCGGCGGTGGCGATGGCCGTCCACCAGGCGAGGCCCAGGTCAGGCGGCGGATCGACCGCGACCGCCTCAGGATCGAAGAACGCCACCGGGAACAGGCGGGTTTCCACCGGCGTGCCGGCGCCGGGGGCAGTCGGTCTCCCGACGACCGTCACTCCCTGGTCGTCGATGATGCTGAACCGCACGCTCCGGTCGCCGCTCTCGATGGAGGTGACCT
>CALQBJ020000232.1 GCA_943328785.2 Bifidobacterium breve | reverse complement strand
GACAAACACCCGAACATCGCCAGGAAGAGGAGCAGCCATGTTTCCTGTCCGAAGATGATGCAGCGCCCGCACGTGTATTCCGTTCGGGAATCAGGTCCGATGAGGTTTCCAAGAATCGAGGCCAATGGGTCGCCGGGCCTGCTCGCGGAAAGTTGAGCATGGTCAACTGGCTGCGCGTCGCTATTTGAGCGACACGCTCTGCACCATTTCGAACGCGGGCTCCACAACCAGTCCGACGAGATTGGTCTTGTCCACGCTGCAAAGAGGCACGAGTCGACCGCGGCCGTGGAGCGCTCTTGGAACGACACGCCGCATCGACTCGCTCTCGAGTTCGACGGCCGAGTCAGCCGCATTGAACCAGGGACCAGACAGGGACTCCTCCCAGCTCCAGCCCTTCTCGCTCCAGAGGTTGTTCGGAATCGACCCCGCAGCAAGGGACAGACCCGCTATGGCGATGACTGGAGGACCGCCATCTGCGGGGGCCAAGTAGAATTCGACGAGAATGAAGCGTCGTGGATCGGCGGGCTTGGCGTACGCGCGCTTCAGCCATGTGGCCATCCAGTTATCGGGATTACCAAGCTGCGCCCCGGTTGTTGCCGCTCGTTGAAAACTGACCAGCCCATCGCGGTTCTGCTCACTGAATACTGACCAGGGTGTTTCCGCTCATCGCTACCGGGAGAAGCCGAGTAGGGATGGAGAGGTGCACACCATGGCGATGTACGCGAAAGTGCGGCGAATGCGGCTGCGAGAAGGCCTGTCGATCAGCGAGATCGCGCGCCGGACCAGCCTGTCGAGGAACACGATCAAGGACTGGCTGCGAGGGCCCGTCCGTAGCGAGATGCAGTACCGGCGCGCGACGGTCGCCACGAAGATTGGACCGTACGAGGCGGTGCTGCGGGAGGCGTTGGCCACCGACGCGCGTCGGCCACGGCGCGAGCGGCGGACGGCGCTCAAGCTGTACGCGCAACTCCAAGCGCAAGGGTTTCCGGGCAGCTATGCGCGGGTTACCGAATGCATCCGCGCGTGGCGCGCGGCCCAAGGGGCCGTGTCGGCGCGCTCGGCGTTCGTGCCCCTGAGTTTCGGGTGGGGCGAGGCGTTCCAATTCGACTGGAGCGAGGAGGGCCTCGTGATCGGCGGCGTCTGGCGGAAGGTCCAGCTCGCGCACATGAAGCTGTGCGCGTCGCGGGCGTTCTGGCTGGTGGCGTATCCGAGTCAAGGCCACGAGATGCTGTTCGACGCGCACACGCGCTGCCTCACCGGCCTGGGCGGCGTGGCCGGACGCGGCATCTACGACAACATGAAGACGGCGGTCGACCTGACGCCGCGCAAGGACCGGGGCCGCGTCGTGAACGCCCGCTTCGCGGCGATGGCGGCGCACTATCTGTTTGAGCCGGACTTCTGCAACGTCGCGTCGGGGTGGGAGAAGGGCCGCGTCGAGAAGAGCGTGCAGGATACGCGCCGCCGGATCTGGCAGGAGGCCCCGCACCAGCGCTTCGCCACGTTCGCCGAGCTCAATGCGTGGCTGCCGACGCAATGCCTGGCCGCCTGGGAGGCGCCGCACCCCGACCTACCCGGTACCACGATCCGTGAGGCGTGGACGCAGGAGCGCCCGCAGCTGATGCCCATGCCGACACCGTTCGATGGCTACGTCGAGGTGCCGGCCCGGGTGTCGAGTACCAGCTTGATCAGCGTCGCGCGGAACCGCTATTCGGTGCCGTGCGCCTGGGCCGGCCACCGCGTCAGCGTCCGGCTCTATCCGGAGCGGATCGTCGTCGTCGCCGATCAGGCCGTGGTGGCCGAGCACCCGCGCGCCACGGATCGCGACCAGGTCGTCTACGCGTGGCAGCACTATCTGCCGCTGGTCGCGCACAAGCCGGGGGCGTTGCGCAACGGCGCGCCGTTTGCCGACCTGCCCGATCCGCTGCAGCGCTTGCGCCGTGCCCTGCTCCAGCGCGAGGGCGGAGACAAGGTGATGGCCCGCGTGCTCATGGCGGTGCCCACGCATGGCCTGGACGCCGTGCTCGTCGCGGTCGAACTGGTACTCGAGAGCGGCCGGCCCAGCGCCGACCATGTGCTCAACGTGGTCGCCCGGCTCAACGACGGGCCGCCGCCGCCCTCGGTGGCCACCGCGCTCACCGTCACCACCGCGCCGCTGGCCGATCCGCGCCGGTACGACGCGCTGCGCGAGGAGGAGTCCCATGGCTGATCTGATCGCCGACCTCAAACGGCTGCGGCTGTACGGCATGGCCGCCTGTGTCGCCGACGCGCTCGAGCAGGGCCAACCCGCCGTCACGACGGCCACGGCGCTGCTGGCGCAGCTGGTGCACGCCGAAGCCACGGATCGCGCCACGCGCTCGGTCCGCTACCAGATGCACATCGCGCGCTTCCCGATCCATCGCGATCTGGCGGGCTTCGATTTCGAGCAGACGACGATCGACCGCCGGCAGATTACCGGCTTCGCCAGCACGGCGTTTACCGCCCAAGCCGAGAACCTTGTGCTGATCGGCGGCACGGGCACCGGCAAGACGCATCTGGCCACGGCGCTCGGCGTCGAGGCGGTGGCGCGGCACGGCAAGCGCGTGCGCTTCTACTCCACGGTCGAACTCGTCAACACGCTGGAGCAGGAGAAGGCGAAGGGCCAAGCCGGTCGCCTCGCTCATCAGCTGATACACCTGGATCTCGTGATCCTCGATGAACTCGGCTACTTGCCCTTCTCCCAGTCCGGCGGCGCGCTGCTGTTTCACCTGCTGTCGAAGCGCTACGAGCACACCAGCGTGATCATCACGACCAACCTGGTCTTTGCCGAGTGGGCCAGCGTCTTCGTCGATCCGAAGCTGACGACGGCGCTGCTCGATCGCCTGACCCATCACTGCCACATCGTCGAAACGGGCAACGAGTCCTACCGCTTCCGCCACAGCAGCCACACGGCCAAGACCCGCATCAAGTCGCGGGAACAGGCCCGGCTCAAGGCCCAGGAGGTGTCCACCGACCCGATCTGACCACCCGGCGTAGAATCACTGCCGGCGGGCACGCCCGCCGGTCCGGCCCTGGTCACTTTTCATCGAGCAGAGGTGGTCAGTTTTCCGTGAGCGCCAACAGACTATGCGCTCCGCGTGCTCATTTACCTCGGCACGCACCCCGGCGAACTCGTCTCGACGCAGACCATGAGCGATGCGTACGGGATCTCGAAGCACCATCTCGTGCGCGTCGTGCAGACGCTCGGCCAACACGGCTACGTGAAGGTGGTACCTGGACGTTCGGGTGGGGTGGGGCTAGCGCGGGCGCCGGAGTCGATCCGGCTGGGTGATGTGGTCCTGGATGCCGAGCAGAACATGCGGCTGGTCGAGTGCTTCGACATGCGCACCAACACCTGCCCCATCACGAAGCACTGCGGACTGAAGGGCGCGCTGAGCGAGGCGCTCGACGCCTTCGTCGCCTCGCTCAACACCCGCACGCTGGCCGACCTGCTGCACGGCGAGCGCCGGAAGGCGCTGAAGAACACGTTCGTCCGCCTGCAGCGCTGACGCCGGTCAACCCGGCGGTGCCGGCCAGGCGAAGGTCTCGGCCAGTTCGATGTAGACGTGCCGCTCGCCCTGGCGGGCCAGCAGCCACGCGCAGGCCCGGTCGAGGATGTCCTTGGCGGTGACCCCGAGCACGATATGGTCGCGCACGTGGACGACGGCCGTGCAGACCTCCGCGCCGTGCAGGACGACGGAGATGAAGAGTTCGCGGCCAATCCGCGATACGCCGGTGATCGAGAACCTCCACGCCTCGCCCGCCACGTGCAGCGTCACTGGCGTCTGGTCCCCAATTGCGTTCACCTGCAGGCTCGTCATCCCTGTCATTCGGACTCCTTTCGACGCGGTCTTGGCGTCGTCTGAATGGTTGGACGTCTGGCCCGCCAGATAGTTTGTGAAACAAACGTGACACGGTCGAGGAGGCCAGCAGCACGACGAACGCGCGGGAGACTCCCCCGAACCGCCCGCTCCCCGCGCATACTCCACTTCACCCATCCTGATGCGATAGGTCGTCCAGCCTCAGTCGCCCACGACGGCCGCCCGCACCGCATCGGCGGTCACGTTCCAGTGCGACCCGTGCCAGCGCACGGCGCCGCCCTGCAGCACGAGCAACTGCGGCGACTCGTGGCGCACCTTGGCGCGGGCGGCGAGCGCCTGCGACAGAGTGCGGCTCCGCAGCACGTCAAGCAGGTGCACCTCGGTCGAATCGGGCCCGCTCAGGTAAGACGCGAGTTCGTCGTACGCCTGCGCGCTGGTGCCGCAGGTCGGGCTGTGCTTGAAGATGACCACCGGCTCAAGCGGGGACCGCTCGAACAGCGCGTCGAGCTCAGCCTGAGTTTCGATGGGGGTGAACGTCCGGGTCGTCTGAGTCGTCATGAAGTCCAATCCGCAGAATATGAAGAACCGCAGTGCCAAGTATCGCCCAGCCCCGATCCTTATGGTTTACCAAGGCCTCGCCTCTGCGCTACGCTGATCCGCCCGTCCGATGGGCACGCTGGGATACCGAGGTCTTTCCCCGGCACCACATCATCCTGAATTGAGGTTTTCGTGAAGCGTGTGCTCTTCTCCTGCCTACTGGTCGGTCTGCTGGCCTCACCCCTGGCCGCCCAAACCGTCCCCCAGCTCCCGTTCGAGCCGGTCAAGGACTTCTTCCAGATGCCGAACGACGTGCACTTCGGCGAGATCGGCGGCGTCGCCGTCAACTCGCAGAAGCACATCTTCGTGTTCTCGCGCGGCAACGTGACTGGCGCCGCCTACATGGCGCAGGCCGCACAGTTGCTGGAATTCGACGCCAACGGCAAGTTCCTGCGTGAGATCGGCAAGAACATCTTCGCGCTCTCGTACGCGCACGCCGTCCGCATCGACAAGCAGGACAACATCTGGATCGTCGACAAGGGCTCGAACATGATCGTCAAGTTCAACCCCCAGGGCCGCGTCGAGTGGCTCTTCGGGCGGAAGGGCGAGTCGTCGCACCTTGACGTGCCGCCCGATTGGGCGTCGCAGATGGGTGTACTGCTGAAGCGCGCCGGCCTGCCGGTGACGCTGCCCGAGAACAACAACCCGCGCAACCCCATCCCGGTGCACCGCGACAACGTCTTCAACCAGCCGACCGACGTCGCCTGGGACTCGAAGGGCAACTCGTACTTCAGCGATGGCTACGTGAACTCACGCGTGGCCAAGGCGAACGCGAAGGGTGAATGGGTGGCCAGCTGGGGCTCGCTCGGCAGCGGCCCTGGACAGTTCGACACGCCGCACGGCGTCGCGGTCTCACCGAAGGACGAGGTCTACGTCGCCGATCGCGGCAACCGCCGCATCCAGGTGTTCGACACCGAGGGCAAGTACCTGCGCGAGTTCACCATCGACGTGCCGGTGGATACGACGAAGGGCAAGGTCACCTACGGCGGCGAGACACCGAACGCCAAGACCGGCTCGCAGGCGCCAGGCGCGCCTGACGCCCTCTGCATGACGCCCGGTCCGAACCCGGTGCTGTTCGTCGGCGACCTCTACCCGAGCCGCGTCTACAAGGTGTCGCTCGAAGGCAAGGTGCTCGGCGTCTACGGTCAGCCCGGCCGCAACCCCGGCGAATTCGGCTGGATCCACGCGATCGCCTGCCCGTCGGAAGACGAGATCTACGTGGGTGAACTGATCAACTGGCGCGTCCAGAAGCTGGTTACCAAGAAGAAGTAGCACGCAGCAGCGGCACGCGGGCCGGACGGCCTCACGCTGTCCGGTCCGCGCGTCGTCGTTACTCCCCCATCGCGCGCACCAGCGCCGCCTTCGCCACGTTCAGGCTGAACGCCGCCGCCACCTCGTTTTCGCTCGCGACCGCCACCTCGTTCTGCGCCTGAATCACTTCCAGATTACTGGTCACGCCCGCCGTGAAGCGGATCCGCGCCAGCGACAGTTCCTGGTTCGCCAGAGAGACCCGTTCGCGCGCCACGGCGAGCGACTGCTCGGCGGCGTTCAGGTCGAGGCACGCCGTGCGCACCTCGGCCTCGATGCGCTGCTGGAGGTCGGCCGCTTCGGCCTGCCGCTGCCGGAGCGACGCCAGGTTCTCGACCGCCCGTCCCGAGCGGTCGGGATCGAACAGCGGTACACGTACGCCCACGGCCATGGCGTAGGTCCAGCGTGCGTCTCCTGGGTTCGAGCCGATGGCGCCGACGTCGCCGCTCACCTGCAGCGTCGGCAGGGCG
>CALQBJ020000231.1 GCA_943328785.2 Bifidobacterium breve | reverse complement strand
TCGACGGGTACTTCAGACGGACTGATTTCGCGCTGCCACCTCGCTGACAACGAATACTACAAAGGAGCCACTATGGCCGCAAAGAGCAAGAAGCCCGAAGAACGCACTCCCAAGCCGCACGCCAGGCTTGGCATCCGCAACGTGGCCGGCGAACCCGTCATAGTCGATGACGGCGGTTCGCTGCGAGTCCGGCAACGCATATCGGGTGCTCAGCTATCGGGCTTGTCGGACCCGAACGGACAGCCCCCCTTCAGCGATTTCCTAAACGATCCCACCGTCTCTGGCTGGGTGCTGGCGGTCCACGCCGTGACGGCTACCGGACCATTCAGTGCTTCCCTTGCACTACTGAGCGGCGACTCGGTAGTAATTACAGCGGTCAATACTGCTCCGGCGAAGACGACCACTGTCACGTTGAATCTCACGCCAAACGGCCTTCAACTGGTGAGCAGCCGCAAGATGAACGCTCACAACCACGGGGGTGGCGGCCAGGAGGTCGGTTACCACCATCCCAATTCGGGCCACATTACCAAAGTCGAGCACACGAGGGGCAGCACCATAGCCGTGCTAAGCGAGGTCATGGGCGCGTCGTTGACCTCGGTTTGGCTCCAGAGATATCAATAGATCCGCGAAGGGGCCTCGGAGCAGGAGGAAATCAATCGATGAAGCCACGCGTCTTTGTGTCCGGGATCTGCGCCGTCGTCGTCGCAGCGTGCGCTGTCAGTGTCACACGCGCTCAGGCCCCAGCAGCGCCGGCCATCCCGGCGCTGCCCTTCCATCTCGTGGAGAACTTCTTCCACTACCCCGCCTACTCGGTGCTCGGACGCCTCAGCGGCGTGGCCGTGGCGCCGAACGGCAACATCGTCGCCCTCAACCGCGGCTACCACCCGGTGCTCGAGTTCAAGTCCGACGGCACCTTCATCCGCACGTGGGGTGAAGGCTCGAACATGTTCGAGGGGGCACACACGCTGCGCTTCGATCGGCAGGGCGACCTTTGGTACATCGACGCCGCGGACAACATGCTGTTCCACTTCGACAAGGACGGCCGCACCGTCAGCACGCTCGGCACCAACCCGGAGCCGTGGACCTGGCTGACGCACGTCATCGAGCACGCGGCCCCTGGCCCGGCGAACTTCTATCAGCAGACGGACATCGGCTGGAGCCGCGACGGCAGCAGCTTCGTCTCGGATGGCTACGGCAACTCGCGCGTCGCGAAGTTCGACAAGGACGGGAACTTCGTGAAGGACTGGGGCGCGCGCGGTGCGCAACCCGGGAACTTCAACACACCCCACAGCCTCGTCGTGGACAACAACGACGTGGTCTACGTCGCGGACCGCGGCAACAGCCGCATCCAGACGTTCGACACGGACGGCAACCGCAAGGCGGTGTGGAACCTGCCGACCGCTCCCTGGTCGCTGTGCCTCACCAACGGCCCGAACCAGGTGATGTTCGTCGGCAGCGTGGGCAAGGTCTACAAGATGGACCTCACCGGCAAGCTCCTCGGCGCCTTCGGCCGCTCGGGGAAGGTACCTGGCACCATCGACTCGATCCACCAGCTTGCCTGCCCGGACGAGAAGACGGTGTATCTGGCGAACCTCTACGCCGGCCGCCTCGATAGGTGGGTCGCGGAATAGAAGCGAATCAGCCGACCTCGTGCAGCGACCGCGGCTCCCGCGCGTCCTCGCGCAGCCATGGCACCGGCCGTTCGAGGATGAGCGCGCTGCGGAACAACACGAGGTCGGCAAGCAGCGCACACACGTAACTCCGCACCACAGACGCTCGCGTCGTGTGACGTCCGTCAGGCGCGTCGAGCTGTATCTCCGCGCTAGCGCCTGGCGTGAGGCGCCTGCTGGTCTCGACGAGTGCCCCACCCTCCGACAGGTCGATCACGAGAACGTCGTGCCCGGGCCTGATTCGACCACGAAGGCCGCCCCGCCACTCGAACGGCGTCATGCGCGGATGCCGGCGCCGGTCGCGGTGCGGACGCATCGCGACCACCAGCGCCGCGTGAGCGGGCTGTACCGCAGAATGCGGGTGCGCCCGGTCTCGCCGTAGATGCGCACGACGTACTGGGTGCTCCCGCGACCGCGCAGGTAGAGGCTGCCCGCTGTGGCCGTGCCGAGCGGCGTGAAGGTGACGCTGTCCGCCGATCCGAGCCGGATCGGGTCGCTGCCTGGCGCCGAACTCCCCTCCGCGCCAGGGATGCCGGGCAACGCGCCGAAGTCGACGCCGGAATACAGCTCCGGCAATCGCTCGGGCGGACCGACCGGTGCGTCGATGCCGCTCACGATATCGGCGGCGAGCACCCCGTTCCCGTTCCCATCCTCGTAGACGGTGATGGCGTATCCACGGCCGTCAGCGCGGATGCGCAGCGCCGTGGCGCGGGCGCGCGTTAGCGCCCGCACCCGCGCTTGCTGGAGTCGAGCGGCGATGTGCCGCGCCGCACCGGCGGAGTGCACCTCGTCGAGCGAGGCCGACAGTTGCGGCACGGCCACCGACGTGAGGGTGGCGGCGACACCAAGCACGAACAGCAGTTCGATGAGGGAGAACGCCGCCATCACGCCCTACTGCTGCTGTGCCGCCGGCGCGGAGGCGCCGCCGATGGAGAGCTGCGATCGGAGCTTGAGGAAGCTCTTCTCGCCGATCCCCTGCACGTTCATCAACTCCTCCAGCTTCCGGTACGGCCCTTTCTTGGTCCGGTAGTCGACGATGCGCGCGGCGACCTTGGGGCCGATGCCGGGCAACTGCTCGAGTTCGGCGGCGCTCGCCGAGTTGACGTTGACCACCATTGCCGGCTTGGCCGAGCGGGAGTCGGCCTTTGTCGAACGGGCCTCGGCCTTCGCCGCCGGCTCGGCCTGCTGGGCGAAGGGGTGCGCAGCCAGACAAGCCAGCAGCGCGAGAAGCGAAACACCAGTACGCAGCATTCGAATCCTCCTTGGATGAAGACCCGGGCGCGACGTCCCAGCGCGTGGGAGGTCGGGCCCCGCGGTGGGTTCAGGTCGTCGCCCCGGGTCGACCAACACAAGGGCAAGCCGCAGGCCGACGACGGCCGATCAGCGGCGACGCCGCAAGCCGCTGCGTGATGACGGGTTAGGGGACGCAGGGCAGGCGGGGCGGATTGGGCAGGCAGGGCGGGCCGGAAAAGATGCCAACGGGCGTTGTCCGGCGCGACGACAGATCCGGGTCCGGCTAAAGCCGGACACTACGACAGGCCGGACACGACACCTGACAGACATCAATTATCGCTGCTGTTCCCGGACTCGTTGTAGGCTGAAGCTGCCCATGCGTACATCTGCGCGTCACCTGTTCCATACGCTTCTCGCGATGGCCCTTTCGGCTAGCGTCGCCGCCGCGCAAACACCGGCGGAACGCGCGGCACAGGCGCAGCCAGGCGAGGTCATCGCGGTCACGCCAGAAGTCCGCACCGGCCGCTTGCCCAACGGCCTTCAATACTACGTGCGCGGCAACGGCACGCCGAAAGGCCGCGCCGAGCTGCGTCTGGTGGTGAACGCCGGTTCCGTGCTCGAAGACGACGACCAGCGAGGCCTGGCCCACTTCGTCGAGCACATGGCCTTCAACGGCACGACGAACTTCCCCGGCCAGAACATCCCCGCCTTCATCCAGAGCCTCGGCATGCGCTTCGGCGCGCACGTGAACGCGCACACGGGCTTTGATGAAACGGTCTACCAGTTGCAGATCCCGACCGAGAATCTCAACGTCATCGACCGGTCGATGCTGATCATGGAAGACTGGGCGCACAACGTCACCTTTGCGACCGACGAGATCGAGAAAGAACGCGGTGTGGTGCTGGAAGAATGGCGTCTCGGTCTCGGCGCCGAGACCCGCGTCCGCGACCAGCAGATGCCGGTCCTTCTGAAGGGCGCCCGCTACGCCGACCGCTCCCCCATCGGCCGACCTGAGATCCTGCAGAACGTCAGCCCGGCGCGCCTGAAGCAGTTCTACGCCGACTGGTACCGCCCCGACCTGATGGCGGTGGTCGCCGTCGGCGACTTCGACCCGGCGATGGTCGAGCGTATGGTCATTGCGCACTTCGCCCGTATTCCGGCCCGCCTCACCTCGCGTCCGCGCCCGCTCTTCACCGTACCGCCGCACAGCGACACGCTGTACTCGCTGGTGGCCGACCGCGAATCGCGCGGCACCACCGTGAGCGTCTACAGCGTGAAGCTGGCCGAGGACCAGCGCACGGTCGGCACCTACCGGCAGCAGATGGTGGAGCGGCTCTTCAGCCGCTTGCTCTCGAACCGCATGGACGAACTGGCGCATGGCCAGGATCCGCCGTTCCTCGCAGCCGAAACATCGCGCGGCCTGATCGTGCGCTCCGCCGTGGCCACAACGGTGGTCGGGCTGGTGCCTGACGGCGGCGCCGAACGCGGCCTGTCCGCCCTCTTTACCGAGGTGGAGCGGGTCATTCGCCACGGCTTCACCCAGACGGAACTCGATCGCGAGAAGCTCGACTTCATCCGCTATCTCGACGCGGCCTTGCTCGACAAGGACAAGACGCCGTCTGGTCCCCTTGCCGACGAACTCGTCCGGCACGTCGTCCAAGACGAGCCGGTCCCGGGCATCGTCTACGAGCAGGCGATGGCGCAGCAGTTCCTGCCGTTGATCTCGCTGACCGAGATCAACGCGCTCGCGAAGACCTGGATTCCCGAGGGTGACCGTGTCGTCGCGATTACCGCGCCCGAGCGCGTCGGTTTGTCGCTGGCGGCGCAGCCCCGTCTCTCGGCCGCCATCAGCGCCATCCGCAGCGCCACCATTGCCCCGTACGTCGACCGCGTAAACACCCAGCCGCTGCTGTCGCCGTTGCCGACGCCGGGGCGCATCGTGCGCACGACGACGCGCGAGGCGATTGGTGTGACGGAGTGGCAGCTCTCGAACGGCGCCCGTGTGCTGGTGAAGCCGACGCCGATCAAGGAAGACGAAGTCCTGTTCCGCGCCATCAGCCCGGGCGGCACCTCCCTCGCCAGCGATCAGGATCTGGTTCCGGCGGAGACGGCCGAGCAGGTCGTCGCCGAGGGCGGTATTGGCGCCTTCTCGCGGATCGATCTGCCGAAGGTGCTGGCGGGCTCGAACACGGCGGTAGCCGCCGACATCGGCGACACCGACGAGGGTCTTCGCGGCGGCGCGGCCAAGGCCGACATCGAGAAGATGTTCCAGCTGATCTACCTCACCTTCACGGCGCCGCGCGCAGACGCCGCGCAGTTCGAGGCACTGAAGACGCGGTTGCGGCCGATGCTGGCGAATCAGGGGGCACGGCCTGAGGCCGCGTTCCGCCAGGCCCTCATCTCGGCGCTGACGAACGACCATCCGCGGGCGCGTCCGCTCACCGCCGCTGCGGTCGACCAGATGAGCCTCGAACGGTCGATGGCGTTCTACAAGAACCGCTTCGCCGACGCGAGCGACTTCACCTTCGTCTTCGTCGGCAGCATCGATCTCGAGGCGCTGAAGCCGCTGGTGGAGCGCTACCTCGCGAGCCTGCCGGCACTGCGACGCACGGAAGCCGCCATCGACCGCGGCATCCGTCCGCCCACGGCCGTGGTCGAGAAGCAGGTCGTGGCGGGTGTCGACCCGCGCAGCCAGGTGGCCATCGTCTTTACCGGTGCGTTCCAGAACACGCCGACGAACCGCGTGCTCATCAAGACCGTGAGCGAGATGCTGGGTGGCAACCTGCATCGCCGGTTGCGTGAGGAACTCGGCGGCACCTACGGGGTGACGGTCGAGCCGACCTTCCGCAAGTTCCCGACGCAGGAATATCAGGTGTCCATCGGCTTCAGTTGCGACCCGTCGCGCGTGAAGGAACTGACCGACGCCGCGTGGCAGGTGATTCGTGAGTTCACCACCGAGGGACCGTCGCCGGATCACCTCGCGGGTGTGCGGGCGGCGCTCGACCGCGACCTGGAAACCGGATTCCAGGAGAACATCGATCTGCTCAACGAGATGATGACCAGCGTGGAGAACGGCGAGGACGTCGCTGGCGTCTTCAACCCGCGCGCGCTCTACGGACAGCTCACGACCTCGGCGCTGCGGCAGGCGGCACGCGACTACCTCGACCTGAAGCGCTACGTGCAAGTCACCCTGCGTCCCGAGTCGAAGTAGGCGAACCCAATGGAACTCGAGACCGCCTTACTCCGCTGCAGTTCGTGCGGCGCACGCTGCGAACCGACGCGTTCGTTCTGCAAGCGCTGCGGCAGTGCGGTCTTTGTGGA
>CALQBJ020000230.1 GCA_943328785.2 Bifidobacterium breve | reverse complement strand
TCTCCCAGCCTGGCGTCTACGTCGTCGAGGCGGTGAACCCGCCACTCCGCGCCTACACGGTCGTCATCGTGTCCGATGTCGGGCTGGTGACGAAGACCGCACCCGGTGAACTTCTGGTGTTCGCGGCCAACCGCTTCACCGGCGATCCGCTCCCTGGCTGCCGCGTCGGCATTCTCGCTGACCAGAAGCAGGTGGGCAGCGGCACCACCGCGGCGGACGGCACGTTCAAGACCGATGTCGACGTGGACGAGCCGGATAGCCTGGTGACCGTGGCCGACTGTCACGGGCAAGCCGCCGCCACCGACCCTGGCGCATTCACGATTCGTGAAGCCACGCGCGAACTGGTGGGCTACACCTACACCGACCGTCCGGTCTATCGCCCCGGACACACCGTGCACTTCCGCAGCGTGCTGCGCTGGCGCACCCGCGGCGCCCTCACACCGTTCGGCACGAGCCCCGTCGAGGTGTCGATCGTCGACGACAGCCAGAAGGTGCTGCTGCGCGAGCGCAAGACGGTGGACGAATTCGGGTCGGTGAGCGGCGCCTTCACGCTGCCGGCCACGGCATCACTCGGCTACTACAACATCCGCGTCGTCAGCGGCGACGACACCGCATCGGGCTCGTTCGAAGTGCAGGAGTACCGCAAGCCGGAATTCGATGTCGCCGTCCGCCCCGCAACGAAGTTCGAGCGTCAGGGCGGACAGGCCACGGCCACCGTCGCGGCGCGTTACTACTTCGGACAGCCAGTGGCCGGCGGCACGGTGAAGTACGTGCTGCACCGGCAGCCCTACTACTCGCCGCTGCGCTTCGAGGCGTTCGGCGACGAGGACAACGGCGACCAGTTCTACGGCGACGGCGGCGAGGCCGAGTACGAAGGCACCGCGACGCTGAACGACAAGGGCGAAGCGCAGATCACCGTCCCGCTCGAACTGGGTGACGATGGCCGCGACTACACGGCGCGCATCACGGCCACGGTTGGCGACGAGAGCGGCCGCGAGGTGTCTGGCTCCGCGTCCACCGTCGCCACGGTCGGCCGGTTGCTGCTCGTGGCCGCGGCCGAGCGCTTCATCTACAACCCCGGCGACGCCGCGAACGTCCGCGTTCGCGCGCTCGCCTACGACGGCGCGCCGCAGGCCAGCATCCGTGTTCACGCGGTGCTGGAACAGGTCGACTATCGCAACGGCTACGACAACCCTCGCGTCACCGTCCTCCAGCAGGGCGATGTCACCACAGACGCCGACGGCCGCGCGCGCTGGACGACGACCGCGCCGCGTGAACCTGGCAGTTACCGGGTCCGGCTGACCACGAGTTCGGAGGGGCGCCAGGTGGCCGACCTCACCAGCATCTACGTGCCCGGGCAGAGCGACGACGGCTTCGATGACGGCGACCGGTTCCTGGAGCTGATCGCCGACCGCCGCACCTACGCACCTGGCGACACCGCGTGCATCATGGTGCAGGGCGAAGACTTCGACGCGCAGGTGCTGGTGACGAAGGAGAACCAGCACATCTCGTATCACCAGGTGGTGAAGGCCGGCAGCGGCGGCGCCATCGATGTGCCGATCTCCACCGACGACATCGGCGACACCTACGTCAGCATCGCGTTCCTCAAGGACGATCGCCTGTTCCGCGCCGAGCGTCGTCTCACCGTGCCGGCAGTCGAGCGTCAGCTCACCATCACCGCCGACACCGATCGCCCGGTGGCCAGGCCGGGCGAACCGGCGACGTTCACGATGCACGTGACTGACGCCGCGGGCGCGCCGGTCCGCGCGCAGTTGAGCGTCGGTCTGGTCGACGAGGCGCTCTACGGCGTGCGCCCCGATCACACGCCCGATCCGCTGCGCTTCTTCTACCGGCGTGAATACAACGAGGTGTCGACGTCGTTCTCGCGCGATTATCCGTTCGTCGGCTACTCGGGCACCGAGCAGCTCCTGCTGGCGCAGCGGCGGCGTCCGCTCACGCTCGCCGACTTCAAGGCCGACCGGCCCGATCGGCCGCGCGTCCGCAAGGACTTCCCCGACACGGTCTACTGGTCGGCGAACGTCACGACCGACGCCACGGGCACGGCGCGCGTGAAGGTCGACTACCCTGACTCGCTCACCTCGTGGCGCCTCACCGTCCGTGCGGTCACCACGTCGACGCACGTCGGCTCGACGGTAGCGCACACGACGACGACGAAGGACCTGATCCTGCGTGTCATCACGACGCGCTTCCTCACTGAAGGCGACCGTGTCACCGTACCGGCCATCGTCCACAACTACCTGCCCGAGCAGAAGGCCGTGGCCGTCACCGTGACGGCTGACGGACTGGCCTCTGGCGAAGCCGCGGGTGCGGCGACCGGCGCTCGGACCCTGCAGGTGGCACAGAACGGGCAGCAGCGCACCGACTGGCAGTTCATCGCGAACACGGTGAAGCCGGTCACCATCACCGGCACGGCGACGAGCGACGTGGCCGGCGATGCGATGGCGCTGACGCTGCCGGTGAACCCGGCGGGGCTGCAGCGCAATGCTGGCACCTCGGGTTCGGTGCGCACCGCCGAGCCGAAGAACCTCGAGTTCACGATTCCGCCGACGGCGAACGCCGCGGGCCGCACGGTGCGGGTGGCGCTGGCGCCGTCGATGGCCGGCTCGATGCTCGGCGCGCTCGACTACCTCACCTCGTTCCCGTGGGGCTGCACGGAGCAGACGCTGTCGTCGTTCGTCCCCAACCTCACGGTCCTGCATGCGCTCAGCGACATGCAGCTCACGCCGACCGAGCGGATGCGGTCGCTCGACCGGCAGGTGTCCGACGGCCTGACGCGCCTCTACGACTACCAGCACGACGACGGCGGCTGGGGCTGGTGGAAGACCGACCAGAACCATCCGTTCATGACCGCCTACGCGGTCGATGGCCTCATCGACGCGCGCGCCAACGGCGTCGAGGTGGAAGGCTGGCGCATCTCGAACGGCGCCCGCGCATTGCAGGCGCTGTGGACCGAGTATCCACGCGCCCTCCCTGACCTGAAGGCCTATGAAGCCTACGTGCTCGCGCGCGCCGAGGCAGAAGGGTTCAACCTCACCGCGGCCCTCGACGAGTTGTGGGATGCGCGGTCGCGCATGAGCACGACCGGCCAGGCGTATCTGCTGATGACCCTCGACGCTCGCACGGACCAGCGTGGCGCCGCGCTGGCGCGCGAGCTGGTCGCGGCGGCGCGCACGCAGGGCGAGCTCGCGTCGTGGCCGGTCGACGCCGATGCCCTGCTCGACGACTTCGCCGACACGACGGCCGAGGCGACAGCACTGGCGCTGAAGGCGCTGGCCGACCGCGGCACGAACGACCCGGTGCTCGAGCGAGCGGCGCGCTGGCTGATGGCCAACCGCACCGCCGGCTCGTACTGGGTCAGTACCAAGCAGACGGCGCTGGCGCTGCAGGGGCTGCTGTCGTTCATGAAGGCGCGCGGCGAGAAGCCGCGGCCGGTGAACGCCGAGGTCCTGGTAAACGGCACGCGCGTCGGCACCGCCCGCTTCGATGCGGCGTCGTTGACCGCGCCGAATCCGCTGCGCATCGAGGCACCGGCCGGAGACGGGACCACGACGATCCGGATCGTCACGCAGGGCGAAGGCACGCTCTACTTCGATGCGGGTGTGCGCTACTACGACAAGCCGGCTGCCGCCGAACGCACGGGCAGCAGGCGCCTGGCGATGCTGCGGCAGTACTTCACGCTGTCGCCCGTCACCGTGCAGGGGCGCATCGTCTATCGCGAGACGCCGCTGGCCGGACCGGTGAAGACCGGCGACCTGGTGCTGGTGCGACTCACGGTGGCCGGGTCGGCCGACTGGCGCTACCTGATGCTCGAGGATCCGATCCCGGCCGGCACCGAGGCGATCGAACGTGACGGCGCCTACGAACTCGAACGGCGGCAGGCGTGGGACTACGGCAGCCAGCGCGAACTGCGCGACGACCGGACGGTCTACTTCCTCGACCGGCTGTCAGGCGGGCGGCACGAGTTCAGGTACCTGCTGAAGGTGACCACGCCCGGCACGTTCAGCGCGATGCCCGCGCACGTGTCGCCGATGTACGTGCCCGATGTCTCGGCATCGAGCGATGCGATGACCCTCACGGTCTCGCCGGAGGGAGTGCAGTGAGCGCGCGCACGGTGTGGTCGGGTCTGCTTGTCACCATTCTTGGCGCGGCGCTCGCAGGGGGCGCGTACTGGGAACTGCTGCGTGTTCCCGAATCGAACGTGCTGGCGCTGCTGCTGTCCACGCTGCTGGTCGTGCTCGGCGCCCTGATCGTCGGGGTGACCACCGGCACGGTCATCGCCCTCGCGGGCGGAGAGGCGCGTCGGACCGCGGTCGCGCGCGGCGTCCGCGCGCTGCCCGGGTTCCTGCTCGGAACGGTCGCGCTGCTCGCGCTGGTGTGGGTCACCGGCGCCATCGGCGACCAGTGGGTACTGCACCGTGGTGAAATCGATGCGCTGTTCCTGCGCTATGCAGGCACCGATCGCACGGCCGGCCTGCACACCGGCATCGGGTGGCTAATGTGGCTGCTGCGCTGGGGACTCGGCCTCGCGGCGGTGGCGGCCGCGACCGCCGGCATGGCCGCTGCCCGCGGCAACGGCGCCGTGCGTGGCCTGGGCGGTGCGCTGGCCCCGCTGCCGCTTGGCACCACCGTGCTGGCGCTGCTGGCGGGATGGGGGCTGTGGTCGTTCGTCTACTGGCGGCCGAACGGGATGACGGCCGACCTCACCGAACTGGCGTTCGTGTCGGTGAAGCTCGGGGCACTGTTCCTCGCCGGCGCGGTGCTGGTCGTGCTCGTGCTACACGTCTTCGCCAGACGGGCGAACGTCTAGCGCCCCAGCGCGTTCCACGACCGTCCGCGCTGCAGTTCGCGGGCGTAGCACGCCGCGGCCCGATCGTAGACGCGGCGCAGCGCCTCGGGGGACGCGGCCGTCTCGAACTCGGGGTCGGCAGGACATGCCGCCCCGGGAGCAGCCGCTGCCGCGCCGCGCTCGGCCCACACCGCCACTCCTTCCGAGAGCCACCGGGGCGAGCCGCTCAGCGCACGCGCGGTCAGCACGTGCGACAGCTCATGGCGTACCGCCGATTCCAGCAGTCCGCGCTGCCGCAGCACGGGCAGCGGCAGCAGGTCGATGCGGTCGCCTCGCGTGGCGGCCGCGGTGAACCAGGGCTGGCCAGTCGCCCGCTGGTAGCTTTCGACAGTGGGATGGAAGCGCAGTTGCACCGGTGAGGCAGCCGTCGTTCCGAGGCGAGCCGCGACGTCGGCGAGGCTCCGCTCGACAAGGTTCGTGACGTCGCGCCGCGCGGCCTCCTGTTCGAGCGGCAACACGACCCGCACCGCCGGCGTGCTGTCGCCAGCCGCAAGGGTCCGCAGTGTGAGGCCGGGATAGTATGCGCGCAGGATGGCGGCCGCATCGGCACCGTTACGGGCCCGCTGCGCGGCGCCCACCACACAGAGGCCGACGCCGTGTCCGGCGCCATGTCCCGCGAACCTGTAGCCCGAAGGCGTGCGCGTCACCTCGAACAGCGTGCTGCGGACATGCTGCCAGCCGAGCACGCGGCCGACGAGCGAGCGCAGGTTCTCGCCCGAGATGACGGCGGGCGTGACGCCGTCGATGCGCAACCACGCTGCGCGACCAGACCCGGTGCGGCCAATCACGCTGACGCCGCGGATGGTCTCGCCCGTGAAGCCGCCTGCGCGAAGCGCACGCAGCAGGTCGCGCGCGGCAATCTCTGACGACCATGCTGGCTCACCGCCACACGACTCGTCCGGGCGCGACGGCAGGTGCGGTTCGTCGCGTGCCCCGTGCCATACCGCCGAGGGCTTCTCGGTGTGCCCGCCGCACGACGCCGTGTAATACACCTCGGCGACGCGGCCGCCGGCCGACAGATAGGTGGCGGCTGTCGCCGCCGCTGCGGCTGTCGATGCGCGCGTGGCGCGACGGAGCACCTGGCAGTGCGTCAGGTCGCAGAGGTCGAAGCCGTCGGCCGCGTGGCGGCCGGCATTGGCCAGGGCGTAGGTGCGGGCGGCAATCGCCAGCGCCTCGAGTGCCGCGGGCGCCGACGCACTCTCGGCTTCGCCGGCCGTCACGCCCGCCACGTAGTCGTCGAGCGGCATCGCCGCGACCGTGTAGCCGCCCGTGCGCTGCGTGACGCCGATACGCAGCGTGCGCGCCATCGGCGGCGCCGCCGCGGCGGGCCCGGCAGTGGCGGGGACTCGCGCCTGCACGACAGTTCGCAGCCGCGTCACCGCCAGCGCGGCG
>CALQBJ020000229.1 GCA_943328785.2 Bifidobacterium breve | reverse complement strand
GCCTGATTGCCGACGTTGTCCGACGTGGAGGGTCCGTTTGGGGGGCGCCCACCGGGCTGGCGCTTCTGGGATGTAGGCATGACGTTCTGTCGATGGTTAGAGGTTGACGACTACAGGGCGAAGAGATGCTTCGGTCCGGCTGAAGCCGGTCACTACGGCTGCACGACTGTCACGGCGTGTTCCGCGTAGTGTCCGGCTTTAGCCGGACCCTCACGCGTCACGGTCACCGCCGCGCGATGAATTCAAGCAACCTGGCGGTGCCTTCACGCAGCGTGTCCATCGACGTCGCATACGACAGGCGGATGAACCCAGGCGCGTCGAACGCTTCCCCGGGAGTGACCGCCACACGGGCTTCGTTCAGCAGCGCGTCGGCAAACGCCAGCGACGAGACGAAGCCGGACTCTGCAAGAACCCCGCTCACGTCGGCGAACAGGTAGAACGCACCAGCCGGCTTCACGATGGTGAGCCGCGCATCGGCCGTCAGCCAGGTGTGCAGCGCGTCGCGCCGTCTGCGGTACTCGGCCAGCATCTGCACCACGGGTTCCTGCGAGCCCGTGAGCGCCTCAACCGTCGCCTTCTGCGTAATCGACGACACGTTCGAGGTGGCATGGCTCTGCAGCGCGTGCTGCGCGGCAATCGCCGCAGCGGGCCCAAGCGACCAGCCCGACCGCCAGCCGGTCATGGCGTAGGCCTTCGACGCCGAACCGCAAATGACACCGAGGTCCTTGCAGTGGCGCTCGATGACTGCCGGCAGGTTGTGCGGCGACGGGTCGTAGATCAGCTGCTCGTAACAGAGGTCGATGACCAGCCAGATGCCACGCCGCGACGTCTCCTTCGCCAGCGCCGTGAGCGCGTCTTCGGTCATCAGCGCACCGGTCGGGTTGCACGGCGAGTTGAGGACGATGCCCTTCGTGCGGGGCGTGATGGCGTCGAGGAAGAGCTGTGCGGTCAGGGCGAAGCCGTCGTCTGCTCGCGTCCGCACCACCACCGGCTCGGCATCGGCCAGCTTCACCTGTTCGACCAGCGTCGGCCAACCGGGCGCGTGCGTGATGACCTCGTCGCCGGCATCGAACAGCGTCAGCGCCGTGTTGTAGAGCGCCTGCTTCCCGCCGGCGCAGGCAATGACTTCGTTCTCGCGATACTCGACGCCGTAGTCGGCCTTGTAGCGCGCGATGATGGCGCGCTTCAGCTCGAGGGTGCCGCCCACCGGCGTGTACTTCGTGAAGTCGCCGTCGATGGCGGCGTGCGCAGCCTGGCTGACCGCGGGCGGCGTCGGGAAGTCGGGTTCACCCGCACCAAAGTCCCACACCTGCACGCCCTCGCGGCGCAGGCGATCGACAGCCGCCGTCACCTTCATCGTCGGTGACGAGGCAATGCGCGTGGTGCGTCGGGCGAGTGCAGTCATGCAGGGTGGCGAGGAATCAGGCTGGCGTGCGCGCGGCGATCTTGGTGCGGAGACGTTCTTCCACCATGTCCGGCACCAGCCCGTGCACCCGGCCGCCGAGCCTGAACACTTCCTTAATCAGGCGGGAACTGGTGTAGGTGTACTGCTCCGCCGGCATCATGAACACGGTCTCGATCTTGCCATTCAGCCGCTGGTTCATCAGGGCCATCTGGAACTCGAACTCGAAGTCGGACACGGCCCGCAGGCCGCGCACGATGACCTGCGCCTTCCGCTTCTCCACGTAATCGACCAGCAGGCCGTCGAACGTATCGACCTCGACGTTCGGCACATGCTTGAACACCTCGCACGCAATCTCCACCCGCTCGGCCTTCGTGAACAGCGGCGTCTTCTCCGCGTTGATCAGAATGGCGATGATGATGCGGTCGAAGAGGCGCGCGCCGCGCGTGATGATGTCGACATGCCCGTTGGTGAGCGGGTCGAAAGAACCGGGGTAGACGGCTAGGGTTGGCATGCGTAAAAGGCCAGGGCGCTGTCGCCCGACACCAGGTCGCGCGTGAGCGTCAGGCGGCCAATGGATTCCGGAACCGGCGACCGCTTCGCGTGTTCGAAGACGACCAGGCCGTCGGGCGCTACGAGCGCGTCGACGCCGTCAAGAGCCTCTGCAACCGGATGATCGTACGGCGGGTCGAGCAGCACGATGTCGAACGGCACGAACGAGGAGCCGCGCCGCACGTCCGCGACGGCCCGGCTGGCAGACGCGCGGATAATAGCATAGCCCCCGGACATCGCGCACCGCTCGAGGTTCTCGGCAATCAGCGCCTGTGCGCGCCGGTCGCTGTCGACGAACGTCACATGCACGGCGCCGCGGCTGAGCGCCTCAATCCCCAGGGCGCCGGTGCCCGCGTAGACGTCGAGCACACGCGCCCCGGCCACACGCGGCGCGATGACGTTGAACAGCGTCTCGCGCAGCCGGTCCGATGTGGGCCGCAGTCCGTCCCAGGTGGGCGCCTTCAGCGTCCGCCCCTTGTGCACGCCAGCAATGACTCGCATGACGCCTACCCGACCTCCATCAGCCTGAAGCGCGCCGACCACGAGCGCAGCAGCTCGCTGATGTCGTGCGGCGTACGGACGACGAGCGCGAACGACTGCTCCGCGTCCTGCAGCGCCTCATCCATCAGTCCGCCGTCACGGTCGAGGTCGATCATCCGGAAGGTGGGCAGACCGGCCTGGCGCGTGCCGAAGAAGTCGCCCGCACCGCGCAACTGCAGATCGCGCTCGGCGATGATGAAGCCGTCGGTCGTCTCCACCATCGCCGACAGCCGGTCCTTCGCTTCGGCCGACATCGGCGTCTGGTAGACGAGCAGGCAGTGCGACTGATGCTGGCTGCGCCCGACGCGTCCGCGCAGTTGGTGCATCTGCGACAGGCCGAACCGTTCCGCGTGCTCGACCACCATCACCGTGGCGTTCGGCACGTCGATGCCGACCTCGACGACCGTGGTGGAGACCAGCAGATGAATCTGGCCGGCCGCGAACGCCTTCATCACGCGGTCCTTCGCGTCGTTCTTCATCTTGCCGTGCAACAGGCCAACGGTGAACTCGGGGAACACCTGCTGCTGCAGCGTGTCGGCCATCTCGGTGGCGGCCTTCACGTCGAGCTTCTCCGACTCCTCCACTAGCGGATAGATGACGTAGGCCTGGCGTCCAGCCTGCAGTTCGCTGCGCACGAACTCGTGCATCTCGTCGCGCCGCGCGTCCGGAATCATCCGGGTCTTGATCGGCAATCGTCCTGGCGGAAGGTCGCGAATGGACGAGGAGTCGAGATCGCCGAACATCGCCAGCGCCAGCGTGCGCGGAATCGGCGTGGCCGTCATCACCAGCGCGTCGGGGTGCAGCCCCTTCTCGCGCAGCGTCGCGCGCTGCAGCACACCGAAGCGGTGCTGCTCATCGATGACGACGAAGCCGAGGCGATGGAAGAGGACGTCGCCCTGCACCAGCGCATGCGTCCCGATGACGAGGTTGATGGCGCCGCTCTGGATTTCGGCGAGGTACTGCCGGCGCTTGGCCGCGGTCGTGGACCCGGTGAGCAGCGCGACACGGAAGCGCGACGTGACCAGCAGCGTCGAGAGGGTGGCGAAGTGTTGCTTGGCCAGGATTTCGGTGGGCGCCATGAACGCCACCTGCAGCCCGTTCTCCATCACCACCACGGCGGCGAGCAGCGCGACGATGGTCTTACCCGCGCCGACGTCGCCCTGCAGCAACCGATTCATCGGGTGCGGCTTCTGCAGGTCGTCGACGATCTCCTTCAGCGCGTTGAACTGTCCTGGCGTCAGCTTGAACGGCAACACCCGCTTCGCGGTCTCGCGAATCTGCGGCGTCACCACGATGGTGCCGCCCTTCTGTTCCGCGAGCGCCAGACGACGACGCGCGACGGTGCCTAACTGGAACTCGAACGCTTCGTCGAACTTCAGCCGGCGCTGCGCCAGCGAGTCGAAGATATTCAGTGTCTCGAGGTCGACATCCGATGGCGGGAAGTGGGTGGCGTGCAGAGCGGCGTAGCGCGTCGGGAAGCCGCGGCGCTGCCGCACTTCCTCGGGCAGCGGATCGCGCATGTCGGGCGGCAGGCGATGCAGCGCATCGAACACCAGTTTCCGCTGCTGCTTCGGCGTGACCGCACCGGCCCGTTCGTAGATGGGGACGATACGCCCGGTGTGCAGCGTCTCGCCCCCCTCCTCATCGTCCAGGATCTCGAAGTCGGCATTGGTGATCTGCAGGCCGCCGTGCCCCTTCATCTCGGCCAGCCCGTAGACAACGAGGTGCTGGCCGGCCTTCAGTACGTTGGCCAGGAACTTCTGGTTCATCCACGTCAGCATGATGCTGCCGCTATCGTCGCTGAGGATGGCTTCGAAGATCATGAAGCCGCGGCGCCGCGTGGTGCGGAGCCCGGCATGGACGAGCCGGCCGGTGAGGGAGGCGCGCGTGCCCGGACGCACCGAGGCGATGGGCAGCATCCGGCTGCGGTCTTCGTATCGCAGCGGGAAGCGGAAGAGCAGGTGTTCGACGGTATGAAGGCCGACGCGGGCCAGGTCGGCCGCACGCCTATCGCCCACTCCCTTCAGGAACTGAAGTGGCGTGTCGAGCGGGTCTTCGTTCACGGGCTGAGACACGGGCGCCCCGCAGTGTACCACTCGGGGGCGGAGGTTGGAGGTTGGGCTGCACTTCCTGACCTCTAACCTCTAACCTCTAACCTCTAACCTCCGCAACTAGGGGTTTCTGGCGCGGTTCGCTTGTCTGGCTCGCATCAGCAGGTCGAACTTGCGGCGTTCCATCTGCCCCTCGAACACGCGGAAGCGGAGACGCTGGCGGACGTCGAGCACCTCGTCGATGCTGGCGATGGCGTCGCGCACCTCGGTGACCACACGGGCGTCGACGTCGGCGAGCGCCTTCATCTGGTCACGGGCGGCGCGCTCGTCGAGCGACGGCGCGTTGTCGAGCCGGCGCAAGTCCTGGATGAGGCGTCCGCGCTCGGCCAGCCCCTTCTGCCGCGCAGCCTGCAGCGCCTTCACGCGGGCCAGAAACTTCGGGTACTGCTCGTCGGAGAGCTGCAGTTCCTGCTGCGCCTGCATCACGACGTATGCGTCGAACAGCTTCTGGATTTCGCCGGGCGAGACACCGTCGCCCTGCGCCAGCGGGGCATTGCGGCGCGGCAACCGGCCCTGCGCCGAGGCGGCGCTGGCAGAGAGCAGCGCCAGTCCGAGCGTGCACGTTGCGATTCGTTTGGTCAGCGTCATGGTGCGATCCGATTTGGCGGACCTGAAGGTCCGCAGCTACGACGTGACGAGTGTAGCCGCGCACCTTCAGGTGCGCTTGTCGCCGACCTGAAGGTCGGCAGCTACGTACTGCGACGCGGTCCGCCGCTACATTTCGAGCAGAGCTTCGTGCAGCAGGCGCTGCAGTTCCACCCGCTCGTCGGCGCTCATCTCCGAGGCGGCCCCTTCGACACCGCCAACCGGCGCCAGCCCGAGTTCGGCCACGCCGTCCCAATCGAGATCGCTGGCCAGGTCGGCCATCAACCCAATCGACTCATCGTCGGGCAGCGGCGTCACAGGCTCGGGATTCGCAACCCCAGCGACTGCCCCCGAACCTGAGGCACTCGCGGTGCCGGACGCCGGCGCCACCGGCCGCGGCATCTGCAGGAACAGCACGAGGACCAGCGCCGCCACGGCCGCACCGGCGAGGCCGACCGACGTCCACGACCAGTCGACGCGCCACCACGGCGCGCGCGGTTGCTCGTCCGCCGCGACGGCGTTGTGCACGCGGGCCGACAGATGGTCCCAGAACAGCGGCGACGGCTCGGGCACGTCCACAGCCGCGGCCGCCTGCCAGGTGACGCGCAGCCCGGCCAGTTGCTCCCGGCAGCGGTTGCACGTCGCGAGGTGCGGCACGGTCTCCTCAGCCAGCGTGCCGTCGAGCAGGTCGACGAAGGTGTCGGGAGACAGGTGCGTCATGGCGACAACTCCCCCAGCAGCTTCTTCAGGTTCTGCAGCGCGTGGAAGACGTTCGCCTTCGCGGCGCCGACCGATGTGCCGAGCGCGTCGGCAATTTCCTGGTGCGACTGCTCCTGGTAGGTGCGCAGGATGAGCGCCGCCCGCTGCTTCGCCGGCAGCTTCGCCACCGCGGCCCGCACGCGCACGGCGCGCTCGTCGCGCAGCATCCGCTCGGTGGGCGTCTCGCTGGTGGTATCGGCGGGCTCGGTCTCTTCCAGCGGCTCGCTCTTCGGCGTCTTCAGCGCGACGCGGTTGAGGCTGGTGTTCACGGCAATGCGGTGCAGCCAGGTGCCGAGCGCCGCGTTCCCCTTGAACGCCTTCAGGCCGCGATAGGCGCGCAGGAACACGTCCTGGCTCAGGTCGCTGGCGTCTTCATGG
>CALQBJ020000228.1 GCA_943328785.2 Bifidobacterium breve | reverse complement strand
GGCTCGTGATCGCCGGTACCATCGCGGTGGCCGTCGTCGGCGCCCTGCTGTTCCTCAGGCTCGACACCGGATTTCTGCCGGAGATGGATGAAGGCGGCTACGTCATCGACTACGCCACGCCCGCCGGGACGTCGCTGCAGGACACCGATGCGATGCTGCGGCGCGTGGAGGCCATTCTCCAGCAGGACGCCGACGTGCAGGGGTTCACGCGGCGCACCGGGCTGGAACTGGGCTTGTTCGCCACCGAGCAGAACACCGGCGACTTCGTCGTGCGGCTGAAGCCGGTGGCCGAACGCACGCGTCGCTCGGAAGCCGTCATCAGCGACCAGCGCGCTCGCTTCGCGCGCGAGGTGCCGGGTGTCGAGATCGAATTCGTCCAACTCCTGCAGGACATGCTCGGCGACCTGGAAGGCAACCCCGAGCCGATTGAAGTGAAGGTGTTCGGCGACGACCTGCCGACGCTGCTGCAACTGGCGCAGCACCTGACCGAGCGGCTGCGTGCGGTGGATGGCCTGGTCGACGTCGTCGGGCCTCGCCTCGGCAATCCCGAACTGCAGGTGCATATCGATGCCACGCGCGCGGCGCGCGCCGGCTTCACGCCGGAGCAGGTCACCACACAGCTATCGGCCGGCCTGCTGGGAGTGGTGGCCTCCGAGGTACGGCGGGGCGATCGGCTGGTCGACCTGCGCGTCCGTTACCCCGACAGCTACCGGTTCGATCCGGCCTGGGTGCGCACGTTTCCGCTCACGACCGGCAGCGGCACGGTGGTGCCGCTCGACTCGCTCGCCGACGTGCGGCCCCTGGAGGGCACCGCGCAGCTCTATCGCGAGGACCTGAAGCAGATGCTGCCCATCTCGGGACGGCTCGAAGGACGTGGCCTCGGGGCGGTGGTGAACGACGTCCGGACCACGCTCGAGGCCGAGCGGTTACCGGTCGGCTACAGCTACCAGATTGGTGGGCAGTACGAGAGCCAGCAGGCGTCATTCAGGTCGCTCCTCACCGTGTCGGCCCTGGCGCTGCTGCTGGTGTTCGGCCTGCTGGTGGCGCAGTTCCGCCGCTTCACCGCGGCGTTGGTGATTGTGTCGGCGGCACCGGTGTCGCTGGCTGGTGCGTTCGGGCTGCTGCTGCTCACGGGGACACCGCTCAACGTGTCGTCCTTCATGGGCCTCATCCTGTTGATCGGCCTGATCGTGAAGAACGGCATCATCCTGGTGGACCACGCGCTGCTGCTGTCGCGGCACGGCGTGGCGTGGAGCGAGGCGTTGCGGCGCGCCGGCGGCACGCGCCTGCGTCCGATCCTGATGACGACGTTGTGCACGCTGTTCGGCCTGCTGCCGCTGGCGCTCGGGCTCGGCCCAGGGGCCGAGATGCAGCGGCCGCTCGCACTGGCCGTCATCGGCGGCCTGACGGTGTCGACGCTCGTGACGCTGGTATTCGTGCCGGTGGTGCTGTCGCTGACGCGAGGGGCGGAACCGGTTGAGGGCGGGGCCTGAAACGACAAACGGCGGGCCCGGGGGCCCGCCGCGTATCTGGCGAAGTGATGCCGAGACCCGACGCTATTCGTCGTCGGCGTCGGCTTCGACTTCCTTCTTCTTGGTCTTGCGCGGCGCGCGCTTGCGCGCGGACTTCGCAGGTGCAGGTTCGCTCGTCGTCTGGAGGGTGACGAGGCGCGTGGAGAAGGTCTTCCTCCCCGCCTCGTCGAACTCGACCACGACGTGATGTTCGTTGTACTCGACGATGGTGCCGGCGCCGTAGGTCGGCTGCACGATACGATCGCCTTTGGACCAGGATTTCGGTGCCATTACCAGCGAGGCTCTCTTTGTCCGCCGCCATGGCCGCCACCACCACGATTGCCGCCGAAGCCGCCGCCACCACCAAAGCCACCCTCGGGCTTGGGACGCGCTTCATTGACAGTCAGGGCACGTCCGCCCATCGAGAAGCCGTTGAGCTCGGTAGTTGCCTTCTCTGCCTGCTCGTCAGTAGCCATTTCGACGAACGCGAAACCGCGGGCGCGGCCCGTGGCGGCATCGATCATGACGCGCACCGATTCGACATCCCCAGCCTGGCTGAAGAGCTCCTTGAGCTCCGGTTCACCAGCGCTGTAGGGGAGATTCCCAACGTAAAGCCTGCGACCCATACTGGCTCCTCACACAAAAGTGGCGTACTCGTCGGCTTGGCATGAACGTGCAGGAGGGAACGAGACAGGGACGTAGCTCGATCGGCCTTCGGCGCGGGCGAAGCAGGCGGGAATAGCCACCAGACCGGCGTAGTATACAACCCTTCCAAGGCAGATCAAGGATTCTGGCCTGAAAACTGACCAAATCCCAGCCAGGTCAGCCTTGAATCGTCCCGTCGGCAACCCGTCCATTCACCATCCGGACCACCCGCGTCGCGGCATGCTCGGCGAAGTCCTCGTCGTGCGTGGCGGCGATGATCGTCCGCCCGCGCGTCACCAGGTCGCGGACGATGAGGGCCAGTTCGTCGCGCCGCGCCGGGTCGAGCGACGCTGTCGGCTCGTCCATCAACAGGACCGGCGGGTCGGTCGCCAGCGCCCGCGCGATGGCCACGCGCTGCGCCTCGCCGCCCGACAGCTCGCGCGGCAGAGCCCCGGCCCGGTGCTCCACGCCGAGCTGACATAACAGCTCGCGTGCGCGCGCCTCGGCCTCGGCGGGCGAGCGGCCGTGCACGTGCACCTGCGCCAGACAGACGTTCTGCATCGCGGTCAGGTGCTCGAACAGACAGTGGAACTGGAACACCATGCCGACCTTCGTCCGCAGCCGGCGCACGGTCGCCGGCGCCGGCGCACCGGCGGCCAGCACCACGCCGTCCACATCGACCTCTCCGCCTTCGAACGGCTCGAGCCCCGCCATCGCGCGGAGCGTTGTCGTCTTGCCCGAGCCTGAGGCGCCCATCAGCGCCACCACCTGCCCTCGCAACACCTCGAGCGACACGCCGTCGAGCACCGTTCGCATGCCGCGGCGCAGGCGCAAGTCGCGCAGCCGGACGACGGGCGACGCGCTCAGGCCGTGGGCTGCTGCCATCGTTTCTCGAGCCTCCGCGCCAGCGACGAGAGCGGCAGCGACATGGCCAGATACAGCCCGGCGCACAGCGCGCCCGGCACCACCCAGCTTCCCAGATTCGTGGCGAAGATCTGCGTCTGCTTGGTCAGCTCGACGACGGTCAGCACCGAGACGAGCGACGAGTCCTTCAGCAGCGCGACGAAGTCGTTGGTCATCGGCGCCAGCGCCAGGCGGAACGCCTGCGGACCGCGAATCAGCCGGAGAATCTGCCACTCGGTGAAACCGAGCGTGCGCGCCGCTTCGAGCTGTCCGCGGCCGATCGCCTCGAGTGCCGATCGATAGATCTCGCTCTCATACGCCGCGTAGTTCAGCGCCAGGCCGAGGAACGCCGCGACGAACGCCGGCAGGCGGATGGCTGTGGCGATGCCGTAATAGAGGACGAAGAGCTGCAGCAGGATCGGCGTGCCGCGGGTCAGCTCGACATAGCCGGTGAGCAGCGCGCGCAGGAGCGGCGGGCCGTAGACGCGGCCGCTGGCGATGACCATGCCGAGGACGATCGCGAGCGCCATCGAGAGGCAGGACAGGACGATGGTGACGAGCGCGGCGCGTAGAAGCGACGGCAGGTACCGACGGGCGGCCTCCCAGCGCGAGACGCGGGCCACGGCACGGCTGGTGTCGAGGCCGGTCACCGGCTCGACGGTCTCGCCAGCCAGCACCGTGCGGTGCAGTGGCGGCTGGTCGTCGTTCCAGACCTGCCACGTGCGCATGATCCGCTCGATGGTGCCGTCCTGCATGGCCGCCTTCAGCAAGAGATCGCACCGATCGCGCAGCGCCGCGTTCCCCGCCGACAACACGCCGACGTAGTGGCCGATGGCCACGCTCTGCGGCTGTACGGTGAAGCCCGCCACTGTCCTTGCGCGGCGGAAGGCGAGGACGTTGTCGAGCAGCACGGCGTCGACACGGCCGTTCACCAGGTCTTCGTACGGATGCACGTCATCGTCGTACGACACAGGCGTGACGCCGTGGTCCGCCTGGGCCTGCAGCAGGATTTCGTAGGCGATGGTGCCGCCAAGCGTCGCGACCCGTCGCCCCGCCAACGCAGACAGGCTGGTGAAGCGGGCAGCATCGGCATCGCGCACGGCCAGCACTTCGCGGAACTCGTAGTAGGGCACCGTCACCGACATCGTGGTGCGACGCGCCGGCGTATCCTCGATGCCGCTGAGGCCGATCTCCGCGTCGCCGCGGGCTACGGACTGATCGATGGAGGCAAAGGTGACGAAGACGAACTGGGCGCTGCGGCCAAGCCCCTTCGCCAGCAGGTTGGCGATCTCGACGTCGAAGCCGATCAGTTCGTCGGGCCGATCGGGACGTGCTTCGACATAGGGGGCCCCGCCCTCTGGATCGCCGGCCCAGCGAAGCGCCGTCGCTGGCTGCGCGGCGGCAGGCACCGCAAGGATCGCCAAGGCGAGGACGGTGCTGAGCAGCCTGCTCAGCAGGCGGACGGCGTGGCGAGGCATCAAGCTGCGACGCAGTATAGGCGCACCGGGTGGCGCCTGCCTACGAGGCCGGTCCGGCGTCAGGCCTGCGGCGCGAACCGCGGCATGCGCACGCCGTTCACGTCAACCTCCTCGAAGAACATCGCGTAGGGACGGACCCAGAGACCGGAGTCGTTGTAGAGCGGACGGTAGAGGACGAGCGGTGCGAGCGTCTCGCTGTGCCGAACGACGCCGAGCACCTCGTATTCGTTCCCCTTGTAGTGGCGATAGCGTCCGAGCGGCGCCTCGGGAAGCGGTGTCAGGTTCGACATGCTCAGTGGTTCGCCATCGTCACGTCGACGATGGTGGGAGGGACCGTGCTGAAGTCGCTGAGCCGCATCCACGTCGGGGAAATGCGGACGTAGGTGATCCCGGGCCACGACATCCGGCTGGGACCGTCAGGGAACGCGTCGAAGTAGTCGGCCTGCAGGCGTTCCAGCTCGGCCCCTTCCGGGAAGTCGGCCACGCCTTCGTACTGCAGCGTCCGCATCTCGCCATCAACCCAGCCGCCGATGACCAGCGCCACGCGCGGGTTCTCGCGCAGGTTGGCAGCCTTGCGGGTCGAGGTGAGCGTGTCGAACACCACTTCGAGCTGAGGGGTGACGGCGAATCCGACCAGCGCCGCCTGCGGCCTGGCGTCCGTTGTTGCGGTCGCCTCGACCGCCCAGCGGTGCGACTTCATGAACCGCAGGATGTCTGCGTGGAGGTCCGGTGTCAGCATGGTGGCGATCGTAGCAGGTAGGGAATAATCGGAGACCATGCCTATCGCACTTGGCTCCGAACGTCTGCTGGCTTCCGCCGCCCTCGTGGGCAAGCGGGTCGGCGTGGTCTGCAACCCGGCGTCGGTCGACCACGGCTTCGGCCACATCACTGACCGGATTGCCGCGATGCCTGGCGTGACGCTGGCCACCATCTTCGGACCACAGCACGGGTTCCGCTCGGACGTGCAGGAGAACATGATCGAGAGCGGCCACGCGGAGGACGCGCGGCGCTGCGTGCCGGTCTACTCGCTCTACAGCGAGACGCGCGTCCCGACGCCGGAGATGATGGCTGGCCTCGACGTGCTGGTTATCGACCTGCAGGACGTCGGCACCCGCATCTACACCTACATCTACACGATGGCCTACTGCCTGACCGCCGCGAAGCGCGACGGCGTGAAGGTGATCGTGTGCGACCGCCCCAACCCGATTGGCGGCACGCAGGTGGAAGGGCCGATGCTGGCGAAGGGCTTCGAATCGTTCGTCGGGCTCTATGCGATCCCGATGCGGCACGGCATGACCATCGGCGAACTCGCCCGGCTGTTCAACGAGCACTTCGGGATCGGCGCCGACCTCGAGGTCATCACGATGACCGGATGGACACGCGGCATGTATCACGACGATGCGCAGGCGCCGTGGGTGATGCCGTCGCCGAACATGCCGACGCTCGACACCGCCATCGTCTATCCGGGCACGGTGCTGTTCGAGGGGACGAACGTCTCGGAAGGGCGCGGCACGACCCGGCCGTTCGAACTGATCGGTGCGCCGTGGGTGGTGGACGAGCGGTTCGCCGAGGCGCTGAATGCGCGCGAACTGCCGGGCGTCCACTTCCGGCCGGCGCTATTCGAACCGACCTTCCACAAGCACGCGGCCACGAGCTGCGGCGGGGTGCAGATTCACGTGACGAACCGCGCGGCGTTCCCTGCCGTGCAGGCGGGCGTGCTGCTGACCGAGGCGTTCCGCAACGCCGGCCCCGCCGCCTTCGCCTGGCGTCAGCCGCCGTACGAATACGAATACACGC
>CALQBJ020000227.1 GCA_943328785.2 Bifidobacterium breve | reverse complement strand
CGCCAGACGCAAGGTGCGCGGCTGGAGGATGTCGAGCGGCTGGCCGAGCGATGCGCCGAACGTGATGTTCTGGTTCTTCACGTAGGACGAGTTCACGATGTTGAAGACGTCGGCCTGTCCTGACAGCTGATACCTGCCAAAACGGAAGATCTTCCGGACGCCGACATCGACCTGATTCTGGCGGTGGTAGTACTCCTGGCCCGGTGCGACGAGGTCGAGCACGTAGCTCGCCAGGGTCAGCCCCGGGACGACCAGTTCACTCGGCCGGCACGGGCTCTTGCAGTCGGCGGCATATCGCGTGGTCGGCGAGATGTTCCAGCGCGTGAACAGCGGCGCGCCGTTGTAGCTCTGGAACGCCAGGTTGGCCTGGATGCCGTACCACGGCAGCTTGTAGGAGCCGGCCAGCTTCACTTCGTGCAGGTAGGGCATGTCCAACTGGCTCTGGTCGCACCACTGGTAGTTCGTCTGCGGCGCGTTGTTGGCGGGAGCTTCGATCGCGTCGCACCGCACGTCGATGAGACGGTCGACCGTCCAGCCGCCGAAGAACTGTGCGCCCTTCAGTCGTGCGTTGAACCCGAACTGGAGACCGTTGTAGGTGCGCCGGCGCAGGTCGGAGTCGGTCGAGTTGAAGTCCGTACGGTCGAGATTTGCGCGCAGGGCAGGGTTGAGGTTGTAGACCGGCAGGATCGCGCCGTCGAGCGGGCTGACGACGTTCACGATGGTGTAGTCGGACGGCTTCCACCCGTTGTTCTGCGTGCGGCGCTGGTTGTAGGTGCCGCGACGATAGTAGCCGCCCGTGACAGACAGGCCCGGCCGGATCTGGTGCTGCACCGACGCGGTGTACTCCAGGTCGTATTCGCGATTCATGTTCGCGTCGGGCCGGAGCGTCTGCACCGGCAGACCGAAGGCGGCGTTGTTGCTCGGACCGATTTCGTTCTCCTGGGCGAGGTTGTCGCCGTTCAGGTCGCGCCAGGTGCGGGTGTCGCTCTGGAGCGTCAAAGGGTTGTAGCGCGCGGGGAAGCTGGTGGTCTGGCCCGCCATGTACTTGCCGACGGTGGCCTTGATGGCGGTCTGTGCGTTGCCGAAGAGGTCGTAGGACGCGCCGAGCCGTGGCGCAACATCGAACCAGCTGGGCATGCCGGTGACCCCGGCGAAGGTGCGCTGGGGCGCGAATCTGCCGGCCCCCGCGGTCTGGTCCTTGATTTCGGCCACGAAACGCTCGAAGCGCACGCCCATGTTCAGCGTCATGCGCCTCATCGTCCACGCATCCTGGACGAACATCCCGAGGTTCGCGTTGAGGTACTCGTCCGAGCGAAGCGGCGTGTTGTATACGCGCACCGAGTCTGGCACGCCGTTGCGATAGAGCTGCACCAGGTCGCCGTTGATGTCGGACTCGACCTGGTAGTCACCGAACGTCCAGTTGAAACCGGCCTTCAGGGCATGGGTGCCGGTGACGTACGACATCTGGCTGGTGACGGTATTGGCAATGGGGTCGACGCCAGAGGCGGGCGAGATGCGGCCGTCATACGCCCGCAGGGTGATGAGGTCGCTCTTGCCGATGGACGTATACCAGGCCGGCGTGCCTCGGTCCTGCTGCACGCCCGGCTGATAGCGGGCGGTGTAGTACTCGGAATTGATGGAGTAGCCCGCTTCGAAGAGGAGCCGGCTGGTGAGCGTTGACGTCCACTTGGCCTGACCGGTGTAGTAGCGCGCGTTGTTGGGATTGCGACGGCCCGGTGTCGTGTTCCATTCGGAGATCGCGCCGGCGACAGCCTCGTGCCCTTTGAACTTCGGGTAGCGGTCGTGGTAGACGCTGAACTTGCTCTTCGAGTTGACCTGCCAGGTCAGGCGCGCCATCTGGTTCTGCACCCACTGGTCCTCGACGCCGGCGCCGACTTCCCCCGTGTCCGCGAAGTAGCTGCCCGGGATGACCGAATCGGTGGCGATGCGGCGCCAGCTTGCGAAGAACCACAGCTTGTCCTGCTTGATCGGACCGCCGACGCCGACGTTGAGGTCGCTGATCTGCGCCACGCGCGACCCGGTACGTAGTCCCTTCGCGCGGAGTTCGTCGGTGACGTTGTTGGACTGCCACGCCCCGTCCGTTCCTCCGACGAAGGCCTGGCCGCTGAACACGTTGCCACCGTCCTTCGGGATCATGTTGATGCGGACGCCGCCACCAGACACGTCAGCGGTGATGCCGCTCGTCTGATAGTTGGTTTCCGTGATGGCGGAGTCGCTGAAGTAGGCCTGCACCTGACCGTCGTTCATCAGGCTGTTCAGGTTCATGCCGTCCACCTGCAGCGTGGTGTCGGTCTGGCGAGACCCGTTGACGGTCATGTAGACCTGTTCCATCTGCTGGTTGCCACCGACGTCGGTGTTGCTCATGCGCACGCCGGGCATCAACGCGGCCATGCCGCTGTAGTTGCGGGCCGTGGGCACAGAGTCCATCAGTTCACGGTTCATGACGACGCTGCGCTGCGTGTTCTGCACGTCGACGAGCGGGGCGGCGCCGGTCACGGTGACCGATTCCTCGAGTGCGCCGACGCGCAGTTCCGCGTTCACCGTGGCGGTGAAGTTGGCCGGCAGTTCCAGGCCTTCCTGACGGTAGGTGTTGAACCCCTCCAGTGTGAACGTCACCGTGTAGGTGCCCGGGCGCACATTGACGATCGTGAAGCGGCCCTGGTCGTCGGTGACGGCCGCGCGCACTTTCTCGATCAGGACCGGGCTGGCCGCTTCGACAGAGACACCGGGTATCACTGCACCGCTGGTGTCCCTGACGGCGCCGCTGATCGCGCCCTGCGCGAAGGCCGTGCTGGAACCGAGAATGAGAAGCGCGAACACCGACCACAAGAACCGGACAACGGGTCTGATCATGATTTCTCCCAAAGGAGGTTGACGCCGAATACTTGGCGCGCGGACGGTAACACGGCCGTCCAGCCGTGGCAACAGACTTGTCGGTGTCGAAGGCGCGAAGGACCGTGGTGGCGGACGAACTCGGGTCTGGTGGGACGACACAGGATTCACCGCGACGTCGCGGTGAATCCTGTGCGTAACGGTTGCGGAGGTTCCGGTCCTGACGGCGGCCACAATGGCCGGGGGGGCGCTAGTTTCCGGTGCGTCGAACCTCGCTCTGCGGCAGGGCGAAGGCGAGGAATTCACCGGAGTAATTGCCGCCGCTGACGTCGACGATCATGTACTGGCGGCCGTCGACCATGTAGGTCATGGGCGAGCCACTCTGGCCGGCCGGCATCTGCACGGCGCCGACCTCCTGCCCGGTCTGCTTGTCGTAGGCGCGGAACATGGCGCCGCGGCCGCGGCCAGGCACGGTGGTGACCTGCGGGTCGCCGAGGACGACCAGCGTCTTGGTGACCATCAGGCCGACGCTCCCCTGCTGCCCGGTTTTCGGGATGTTCAGGCCGGCCAGCAGCGGGTTGTTGCGCACCGAGTCCGGCGTGTCGCCGTGCGGCACGCGCCACTTCATGTCGCCCGAGTTGAGGTCGATGGCGGCCAGCACGCCGTACGGCGGCTTGACGATCGGCAACCCCTGCACGTCGTTCAGCGCTGGCACCGTCGGCAGGCGATCCTGGTTGGTGACGCCGGCGCGGCGCAGCCGCTCCTCGCTCTGGCTGACCGGCGGCGCGTCGGCGGCGCTGCCGAAGCCCGGGCCTTCGGCGACGCGGAACGCCGTCCCATCGACACCCGACACGTAGTCGATGTCGGAGAAACCGGCGGGCGGCTTGCGGAGCGAGCCGGCGGTGACGCCGGCGTTGGCCGCCTGCACGTAGGCGATGTGCGTCTCCGGATCGAACGACGAGCCGGCCCAGTTCACGCCGCCGCCCGTGTTGCCGATGTTCACCGTGCCGTAGCGGCCAGTGACGGTGCCCATGGTGAGCGGCACGTACGGCGACTGTTCCCAGCGGTACTTCTTCAGCTTCTCCAGCGCCTCGGCGCGCAGCGCCGGCGTGAAGTCGATGAGGTCGTCCATGCCGATGAAGGTGCGCGAGTAGGGCGCGGGACGCGTCGGAATGGGCTGTGTCGCAGCGGCCCTCTCGCCGGGGACGTCACTGGCCGGCATCGGCTTCTCTTCGATCGGCCAGATCGGCTGCCCGGTGATGCGGTCGAACACGTAGAGCCAGCCCTGCTTGGTCGGCTGCGCGAGCAGCTTGCGCGGTTGGCCGTTGATGGTGGCGTCGACGAGCAGCGACGCCGACGAGTTGTCATGGTCCCAGATGCCGTGATGAATCATCTGGAAGTGCCACTTGCGCACGCCGGTCTTCACGTCGACGGCCACGATGCTCTCGGCAAACAGGTTGTTGCCGTGGCGATGGCCGCCGTAGAAGTCGGAGGTGGGCGTTTCCACCGGCAGGTAGGCGAGTCCGGCCTCTTCGTCGACGCTGATCTGCGTCCACACACCGGTGTTGCCATTGACCGACCACGAGTCGTTCTCCCACGACTCGTTGCCGAATTCGCCCGGGCGCGGGATGGTGTTGAAGGTCCAGATCAGCTTGCCGGTCCGCACGTCGAAGGCGCGCGCCATCCCCTTCGTGTTGTTGTGGGTGAGGACGGTCATCCCCTCCTTGAAGGAGGAGCCGACGATGATGGTGTCCTTCGTGATCGTGGGCGTCGAGTGCAGGCCGATTTCGCCCGTCTCCTTGTCGATCGGCTGGCGGTTGCCGAACATCGCCCCGTCCTTCAAATCGACGACGCCGTTGGTGCCGAACGCCGCGATCATCTGGCCGTTCTTCGCGTTGAGCGCAATCATCCGGTAGCCGGTGGTGACGTAGATGATGCGGTCGTCGCCCTTGCCGTCGCTCCAGTACGAGACGCCGCGGCCGGAGAGTTGACGCGGCGCGATCGCGGCGCGCGTCCCCTCACGGTAGCTGTGCGTCCACATGATCTCGCCGCTTTTGGCGTCCACCGCGATGACCGAGCGGCGCGTGCCGGCGGTCATGTAGAGCACCCCGTTCACCATGATCGGCGTCGCCTCGAGCTTGTACTCGGGGCGCGTGCCGAAGTTGTCGGTCTTGAGCCGCCACGCCACTTCGAGCTTGTTGAAGTTGCCGGCGTTGATCTGATCGAGCGGCGAGTACTTGCTGCCGCGCAGATCGGCCGTGTACATCGGCCACTCCCCCCTGGCCGTGCTGGGGAGCGGGGTGGTCTGGCCGAGTACGCGGGGGCCGACCCACATCAGGCCGGCGCCCAGCAGGAGGATGGCCGGCACGCACGTGAAGATGTTTCGTGACATGTGTTCTCCCGCACCGACCTGAGCGTCGGTGCAAAGACCGGAGGTCCGGTCGGTTTGCAGGGGAACTCTACACCTGGAAGGGGAGGGGGAAAAGGGGGAAGGGAGGTTGGAGGGTGGAGGGTAGGGAGCCGGAACCTCCAGTCCCCACCATCCGCTGTTTTACTCGCCCGGTTTCAGCCCGGGGCGTTCCACCAGTTCGATCTTGGCGCCGGCCGGGCCGGCGACGTACGAGAAGTTGATCGTCGGGCCGTTCGGCAGCGGCAGCGGGCGCGGCTCGGTGGTGACGGTCACACCCTTGTCCTTCAGTCCCTTGATCGTGTCGGCCAGCGGGCCGGTTGAGCGCCAGCCGATGTGGTCGATGGCGTGCCCTTCGCTGGGGGTCGCTTCCCCGCGCTGCACGAGGATCCACATGTCGCTGAAGCCGGGCGCGCTGTACTTGACGGCGTCGAGCCGCCCCTTCAACTGGGTGCGCTGGCCGCCGAACTTCTGCAGCAGCCAGGTGAACACCGCTTCCGGGTCTGGACCGCGCATGTGGATGTGGTGCAGGCCGAGCAACTCGGGGTCCTGGACGACTTCGAGCCGCGTCCCCCACGGGTCCTCGACGAACCCGATCTTGAAGATGCCTGGCAGTTCGCGCACCGGCGAGACCACCTTCACGCCGTTGACCTCGAACTGCTTGAATGTCGCGTCGATGTCGGCGACCGAAAATCCGAGATGGTCGACGGCGCTGCCGGCGCTTGGCTGCGCGTTGGCCATGCGCAGGAACATGAGGCGGGTGCTGCCGTACATCAGCCGGTCTGGCGCCTCGGTGATGCGCTTGCCGCCGAAGTTCTTTTCGTACCACGCCGCTGCCGCGGCCGGGTCTGGTACGTTGACGTGCACGTGGTCATAGGGGAAGGTGGCTTGCGCGCGCGCCTGACCGGCGAGCGCGAGGATGCCGAACAACGCACAGAGCGCCTGGAACACGAACCGTCGCATCAGAAGAACCTCCACGGGAAGGAACCGGCCGAAGCCGGAGGTGACACCGCACGCTGCGGACTCCGACAGACTGGCATAGGGCAGTCACAAGTCACAAGTCACAAGTCACAAGTCACAAGTCACAAGTCACAAGTCGGGTGATCGTTGGTCATTAGTCATTAGTCATTAGTCATTAGTCATTAGTCATTAGTCGT
>CALQBJ020000226.1 GCA_943328785.2 Bifidobacterium breve | reverse complement strand
GGTGGACCGCGAGACCGGCGTGAGCAAGGTGGTGCGCTACACGGCGGTGCAGGACGCGGGCAAGGCGGTGCATCCGAGTTACGTCGAAGGGCAGATGCAGGGTGGCGCGTCGCAGGGCATCGGCTGGGCGCTCAACGAGGAATACATCTATAGCGCCGCTGGCGTCATGGAGAACGCCGGCTTCCTCGACTACCGGATGCCGGTGGCGTCCGACCTGCCGATGATCGACGCCCTGATCGTCGAGGTGCCGCATCCGGGACACCCGTACGGCGTGCGCGGGGTGGGCGAGGTGCCCATCGTGCCGCCGCTCGGCGCCGTGGCCAATGCCATGTCGCATGCCACGGGGTTTCGCTTCACCGAACTGCCGCTGTCGCCGCCGCGCGTGCTGGCGCGGCTGCAGGAGGGGACGTAGCACCGATGCCGGTAGTGCACTTCTCGAGCGCCCTGATGCCGCACACCGGCGGACTCGAACAAGTGACGGTCGACGCGCCGCGGGTGCAGGAACTGCTCGCGGCGCTCATCGCCGTGTTTCCCGGGCTCGAACTCGAGCTCGGCGACCTGGCCGTGGCCATCGACGGGGAGGTGCACCAGGACGCCGCCTACGAAGTACTCTCGCCGCTCAGCGAGATCTACTTCGTGCCCAGGATCGCCGGTGGGGAGGAGGGCTGACACGTGTCGTTCTTGCTGCGACTGATCATCAACGCCGTGGCGCTGTGGGTGGCGACACAGGTGGTGCCTGGCGTGAACTACACCGGCAGCATCGGGCCGTTCCTCGTGGTGGCGCTCATCTTCGGCCTCATCAACGCCACGCTGCGGCCGCTCACCAAGCTGCTGACGTGCCCGCTCATCCTGCTCACGCTCGGCCTGTTCACGTTCATCGTCAACGGCCTGATGCTGTGGCTGACGGGCACGCTCGCCACCTCGCTCGGTCTCGGCTTCCGGGTCGCCGGCTTCTGGCCGGCGTTTCTGGGCGCGCTGGTCGTCAGCATCATCAGCACGCTGCTGTCACTGTCCGTGCGGATCGACGCCGACGACAGGGGCCGGCGCGGTTCGGGCCTGTCACGGCGCACCTGAAGGGGCGCGGCTCCGTTCAGCAGGGCGCTACTTCGCGGCGCAGGGTTGGCCGCCGGTCGTCGAGAGGATGACCACCGGGTTGCGGCCGCGGCGCGTCCACGCGTGCGCGGTCCCGCGTGGAATCATCGCGTACCAGCCGTTGGTCACGATCTGGTCGCGCCCGTTCACCGTCAGCGTCGCTTCACCACCCACCACGTAGAGCATGCGATCGACGCTGGCATCGGCCGGAGCCGCGTAGGTCTCTCGCACCACCAGCATCTCGGCCTTGTCCATCCCGGAGCAGGCGATCGGATAGAGATGCGACGCTTCCTTCGGGTTCGGCGTCTTCTCCCACATCTCGACGATGGAGAGAATTCGCAGGTCGCCGGGCTTCACGTCGGTGCTGACAGCGGCCTGGACCGGGGTGGGCGGCGGCGGTTCTGGCGCGGTCGCGGTCGACGCTGGCGCCGGGGCGACCGACAGCGCCAACTCCACCGGGGCCGCCGTGGCGCCGGCCCTGACCACCACTTCCTTCTCGAGCGTGATGAACCGCTCGCCCGAGGCGCGGATGCGGTAGGTGCCGTTGCCGACGGTGCGGAACAGCACCTGGCCGCTGGCGTCGGTCAGGCCGTCACGGCTGACCGGGCCCTCGGCCGTCACCTGCACGCCGGCCGCAGGCGCGCCGGTCCGGTCGGTGACGTGCACCTGGACGGTTGACGAGGTCGGCACCGGGCGCCGGATGGGCGCAGGGGCCGCCGTTGCCGGCGCGCCTGGCGCGGGCGCGGTCGGTGCCTGTTGCAGCGCAAGAACAAGAGCCAGAACAGCCGTCATCGAATCCTCCACCCGGACAGTAATCGGTCGGGGCGATTGCGTGCAACCTCGAGTGTCGCCAGCGGGGCGCTACCGGTGCGCGTCAGCGCAGGTCGCCGGGGTTGAGCACCGCGCGCGCGACGATGCGCGAGCTCTCGCGCAGTTCGCGGGCGGCGGCGCGGACGGTGATGGTGGCGCGCGACGTCAGGTCGACATCCTGGCCCACCTCGAACTTGTCGCGGATACTCTTGCCCTTGAACTGGTCGGGGAAGTCGGGCAGGTTGATGGAGATGTCGCCGTAGGGCTCGGTGTTGATGTCCATGATCACGCCGGCAATGCGCCCTTGCGGCGTCATGGCCACCAGCATGTGGATGTGCCCGTGGTAGCCGCGCTCTTCGGGGACGATGTCGAGCGTCCAGAAGGCGTAGCCGATCGGTTTCGCGTTCGGCGACTTCACCGGGTCGGTGGCGTACGCCGTGAAGTACATCGGATCCTTCTCACCGCGCGGCGTGAACGCCACGGCCGCAGGGAACAACTGCTTCAGTTTGGCCGTGGGCATCGGCTCGATGAACCCGGCGATGCGGCGCTGGGCGCCGACGAGGGCAGGGGCAAGGATGATGAGGGCGAGGATGGCGGCTAACGGACGTGTCACGGCGGCTCCGCGCCGATTATACGGTGGGCGCTGGTCAGCGCTTTGGGTCGAACCCCTTCGGGACGGGCGCCGTGCGCCCGCATCAGGATCTCCCACTCGGAGTCGGCAATCCTGTTCCCCGGCCACCGGCAGGCCGTTTCGCTGCGGCCTCGGCAGGAACGTCGGCTTCTTCTCGTGCGGCGGGAGTTCGAGTACCTTCGCCTGGCCGGCCTTCAGGTCGCCCCCGATATCGATGCAGTTCGGGTCGAGCCGGAGCGTCGCCACCAGGCCGCGAACCGCGTAGTACTTGATCAACCTGCCGTCGACCGCCTCGCGCCGGGCCCTCGCTGCCGGACTGGGAGCGCCACGTCGTAACTATCGGAAGCGCACGCTCGCGCTCCAAGACGTCGCCCGACGGACCTGACAAAGGAGTACTAGCCTTCCGCCTTCTTGATCCGTCTGTCCAGTCGCTGCAACTCCAGGTTCGCGGGCTGAAGGGCAAGCGCGTGGGTGAGGGTGCGACGGGCACTCGACGCGTCGCCGGCCAGCAACTGCGCCTCGGCCATCGCGGTGAGTACCGGCAGGTCGTCTGGCTTTGCCGCCAGTGCGCGCTGCAGCCAGGGGAGCGCGGCGGCGGCTTCGTTCAGCTTCAACGACAGCGCGCCGATGCGTGCGGCGAATGACGCGGCGTCGGGGTCGGTCGGCGCCAGCGACAGATACTGCATGAAGGCCGTGCGGGCGACGGCCGCCTGGCCGAGTTCGTCGGCCACCAGCCCGAGCTGCCTGAACGCGGACGGGTCGATCGGATAGCGCTCGATCGCCTGCTGGAACAGCTGTTCGGCGGCGTCGAGCTGGCCGGACCTGGCGAGTGCGCGGCCATAGAGCGCCTTTGTCTCGCTGGTCGCCGTCAGCGCGGACGCCGCGCGTTCGAGCGCCTCGAGAGCACGCCCCGCCGCTTCAGGCCGGTCCGTGCGCGACTCGGCGAGCTGCAGCCAGACGCGGCCGAGCGCGGCGTTGACCGGCGACTGGTCCGTGGCCTGATCCAGCGCGGCCGTCAGTGTGGCCACGGCCAGCTCGGCGCGTCCCGCACTGGCCTGGGCCAGTCCGATGGCGACCTGCCGCTCGGTGCGCCGCGTGTCGAGGCCGGCCAGCACCTGCAACTGTTCCAACTGTTCCGTGAACCGGCCGGAGGCCGCGTACATGTCGGCCAGTTCCTCGCGAGCCGGCAGCATGCCGGGCGCACGCTCGATGGCGCGCGTGAGCGCCGCCACGGCGTCCTCGGGCAGCCCCTTGTCGCGCAGGCAGAGCGCGATGAGGTAGTGCGCGTCGGCCAGTTGGTCGTCACGGGCGACCGCGCGCCGGGCCTCGTCGAGGGCGGCGTCGACTGCGCCGTCGCGGTAGTGGGCGAGGGCGAGCTTGTAGCGGATCGGTGCGGATCGGTCGTCCAGCGTCAGCCTGGCCTCGTAGGCGTCGGCCGAGCGGCGGAAGCGTTCCTGGGCGTAGAGAACGTCGGCGAGCCCCTCGAGCGGCCGGGTGGCCGTGGGGTCGAGGAGGGCGGCGGCGCGGAAGTCGCGAGCGGCCACGTCGAGGTCGCCCCGGCGGCGGTAGGTGTCCCCCCGGCGCAGCCGGGCCAGCATCGCGTCGGGACGGACCGCAATGGCGCCGCTGAAGCTTTCGATGGCGGCAAGCGTCTCACCGCTGGACAGGGCCGCTTCGCCCGAGGCGATCAGCAGCCGGTAGCTGCGCTCTCTGGCGGCAGACCGGGTGGCGAGGGCGCCGCTGACCGCGGCGACCGCGAGCACGCCCATCAGGACAAGTGCACGTTTCACGGGCACTTATCGTAACAGCGGGAGTGCGGATGTACGGGAACTTTCACGGATTCGTGGGGTCTAACTCCGGTAACATGCTCGCCGTGAAGCAAGCGAGAGCCGTCGATTGGTCGGATATCGGCGTCCGGGAGGCCGCGCTCATCCAGCGCTGCGCCGCCGGAGATGACACCGCGTTTGCCGAGGTTGTGGCCGAACACCAGCGGATGGTGGTGCAGTTGGCCGTGAACCTGCTGGGCGATCGCGACGAAGCGCTCGACCTGTCGCAGGACGTCTTCATCCGCGTCTTCCGCACCATTGGCCAGTTCCGCGGCCAGTCGGCCCTCCGCACCTGGATCTACCGCATCGCCGTCAATCAGGCCAGCAACCGTCACCGTTTCTGGCGCCGTCGGCGTCGCAGCGACCAGGTGTCGCTCGATGCGCACGTGGAAGTGCACGGCGACTTCCAGTGCGGCGCCGATGCCGGCCCCGATCGCATCCTCGCCCAGAAGGAACTGGCCGCACGCCTGCAGGGCGCGCTCGACGCGCTGCCGTTCGATCAGCGCACCGCCATCGTTCTGCGTGAAGTGGATGGTTTGAGTTACGACGAAATCGCCTTCTCGCTCGGTGTCGCGGTCGGCACCGTGAAGTCGCGCCTCACACGCGCGCGTCAGTCGCTGAGGGCCAGTCTCCGCGAAGCGAGGAAGGCATGAAGGTCCTCATCTGCGAAGAAGCGCGGCCACTCCTTGAGGAGTACCACGACGAAGAACTGCCGGTCGGCGACCAGATCGCGGTGCGCGCGCACCTCGAATGGTGCGACGGCTGCGCCGCGGTCTTCACCGACCTCGGTCTCATGCGCGGGTTCGTTCGGGCCACCTCGCCAGGACGCGCGGTGCTCGAGCATGAGGATCGCGGTACGTTCCAGGCCACGGTCATCAGCCGTGCGCGGGCCGAAGCGCGCATGTTGTGGTCGACCCGCATTCGCGAACTCATGGACGACATCCACGTCGTCTATGCGGGCATCGGCGCGTCGGCCGCCACGGTCTTCTGCCTCATGGTGTTGATGAGCATGATGCGCTTCGCCACGCAGGAGCGGCCCGACTCGCTGGCCGCCATCGCACGCCTGCTCGCCTCGCCGAAGACGGTGACGGTGGACGAGAACGCGCCTGGCACCAACAAGAACCCGATGGTGGTGGATGCGCGCATGCTCATGCCGCGCGCGCTCGACCAGCTCTTCCTGGCGGCGGCCTCGGCGAGCGACGAAACCGCGTTCACGCTGTCGGCCGTCGTCACGCGCGAAGGGCGGCTGGTGAACCTCGAATGGCATTCGCCCAGCGGCCGCACGCCGAAAGCCGGCAGCCGCGAGGCCGAAACGGTCGACACGCTGCTGAACACGGCCTCGCTGGCGCGCTTCGAGCCGGCCCGTGTGCAGGGGTTGCCGATTGCCGTCAACATGATCTGGCTGGTGGCCAACACCACCGTGCACGCCCCGAAGACGGCGACCCTTGAACTGCCGGTCGTCAGTACGGACGTTGCCTCGAGCGGCCCACGCAAGCGCCGCGTTGACGTAGCGCTGCCGCAGACGCCGCGCCGCTCGTCGGTCGCCTAGGCGCCCAACACCACACCCGTACACGACACAGGGCACGAGGCCTCACGGCTTCGTGCCCTGTGCTGGCCTCGCCGTGGCGAAGGCGAAGGCGGACGGTCGGCCTGCATGCTGAGGGCTATCGCGCGGCGGGCGGGGCGTCCACCTGGGTCGTCGAGAGGTTGTTCATCGAGTCCATGGCGCGCAGCGTGACGCCGCGCGCGCCGATCCGGCCGTCGATGCTGATGTCGTAGTGCTCGGTGCGGGTGTCGGCGATGCCGTCGGCCGGGAATGCCGGCGTCCACTGTTCACCGTCCACCGAAAACTCCAGGCGCTGGATGGGGGAGTGGTCGTCGCGGACGTCGATGCTGATGATGGTGCGCGCCCCGTCGACGCGGACCGCCGGCTGCGAGAAGACCGGCGGCGTGTTGTCGATCTCGAACGCGGCGCTATCGAGTTCGCCGCTGAGCGTCGTCGTGGTCGAATTCGAGGCGCGGTCCGAGGCGATGACGCGCACGAAGTAGGTGCCGTTCGGCACCGTCGTGGTGTCCCAGACCAGGATGGAATCGGTGAAGTCGCGGCGAAGCGTGTTCCAGGCCGCCTCACCTTCGCGGCGGTAG
>CALQBJ020000225.1 GCA_943328785.2 Bifidobacterium breve | reverse complement strand
TCTTCCCGGCTTTCCTCAGCGAACTCCGTGTCGCCACGCGGTTGCTGGTTGTCGACGACGTGTCGCAGAACCGCATGCTGCTCGAGCGCATGCTGACCGCGGAGGGTTACAGCGTCGCGTCGGCGGCCGATGGGGCGATTGCGCTGCGCATGGTCGAGGCGGCGGCGCCGGACCTGATCGTGTCCGACGTCGACATGCCGAACCTGAACGGCATCGAGTTCTGCCGGCGCGTGAAGGAGAACCCGGCGACGCGTCTCGTGCCGTTCATCCTGATCACCGGTCTCGCCGATCGTGCCAACCGTATCGCCGGCATCGAAGCCGGCGCCGATGATTTCCTCGGCAAGCCGTTCGACAGCCAGGAGCTGAAGGCGCGCGTCCGCTCGCTGCTGCGCCTGAAGCGCTACACCGACGAACTCGACTCGGCCGAGTCGGTCATCCTCAGCCTCGCCCTGACCGTCGAGGCGCGCGATCCCTACACGCGCGGCCATTGCCAGCGGCTTGCGGCCTACGCCGTGCTGATCGGCGAGCGCATTGGCGCCTCGGACGAACAGTTGTCGGCCCTGCATCGCGGTGGCTACCTGCACGATGTCGGCAAGATCGGCGTGCCCGATTCGGTGTTATTCAAGCCGTCCGGTCTGACGCACGACGAGTACGAGGTGCTGAAGCGCCACACCGTCATCGGCGACCGCCTGTGCGGCGACCTGCGCGCGCTGTCGCTGGTGCGACCGATCGTGCGTTCGCACCATGAGCGCCTCGATGGCAGCGGCTACCCGGATGGGTTGAAGGGCGACGCCGTGCCGCTGCTCGCGCAGATCATCTCGATCGTCGACGAGTACGACGCCATCACGTCCTCTCGCCCGTACCGCCAGGCGATGCCGCCGGACCGGGCCTTCGACGAGCTGTCGAAGGACGTGCAGAAGGGCCTGCTGAACCCGGACCTCGTCGACATCTTGAATGCGGTGGGGCACGACACGCTGGCCGCGCTGGCAGCGGAGGCCGATCGCCTGGCCGCCGATATGACCGCGACGTAGGGACGATGGACACGGCGAATGCGGGCGCGCCGATGGGCGGCACCGAGCGCCTCCTGTCCTTTGTCACGGATGCCATGGGGGCCCTGACCGCGCGGGTGCAGACCATCTGCTCCCGGCCAGGGCAGGCCGTGCTCGACCAGGCTCGGCCGAGACTGCTCTGGCTGTATGACCTTTCCCACAACCAGGACGTTCATCTACTCGTCACTGCGCCTCTCCGGCTCGCACGAGGCCGACCACAGGTTCGAACCGGTCCACGCCGCGCTGGGCGACAACCCCTGCGTGCGATATCACGGGGGGCGGACGAATACTGAGGTGCGCGACACACCGCGTCGCGTACCGGTGCTGGAATATCCGTCGGTGTACGCCGAAATATCGTGCCTGGCGGCACAAGAGGCGCTGATGGCTGGATGTCTCTGGCTTACGAGCAGCCTGGGGGGCGATTGAGGAGACGTGCGGAGCCTGGCCGTGAATGTTCGGCTTCGATGAGTCGCGCGAAATGATGTGCGTGCAGACCCTGCAACTGGCGCTGGATCAGTACCGGCATCACGAGATGCAGGCGCAACTCGTCGCCCAGAGCGAATGCTTTCAGCGCTTCTGGTCGTTCGAGTCGCGCGTGCCGGAATGGAACGCATTGCTGACGCGCCTGGCGGTGGAGAAGCCAAGAACGCGCCTGACGGCCGAGCCGCGACGCAGCGGGCGAAACGCCCGGAGCGCCTACGTGGAGGTGCGGCGCACGCTCTCGGCGCGCGGACCCTTGGGCCCGTTGCCGATCTCGAATTCCACGGAGTCGCCTTCGCGAAGGTCGTTGATACCCTCGCCGTAAATGGCGCTCTGGTGGAAGAAATACTCCTGGCCCTGGGCATCCTTGATGAAGCCGAAGCCCTTGTCTACGCGCAGCGATCGAATCGTTCCTGTGGCCACGTGGTCTCCTTCAGTCGTTGTGTCGCGCGTCCGCACGGACGACGCGGGTTTGTGCTCGGGCCCGCACTCGCCTGCAACGCTGCAGTCGAGCAGGAGCGGGAAGCGCCGCCCGACTCTGGTGGCGCATTCCGTGGAGCAGCGACGAATCCTGGAAGTCCCGGTATCACGGGACTTCTAATTTGGTGCGGAAGAGAGGATTTGAACCTCCACTGGATTGCTCCAACTAGCTCCTGAGGCTAGCGCGTCTGCCGTTCCGCCACTTCCGCAAGTGGGTGTGAAACTCCCCGAACAGGGACTTCGAGTATACCGCAACACCACCCGTATGCGAACCCTCTACCTATCGAAAACTTAGGCCGCTGAACCCGGCAGCTATACTCGACCCATGGCCAAACGGGGACTCGCCATCGTCTTCACGCTGCTCGGCGTCGCGATCGTGCTTTCGGCAGGAGCGTTCATCGCGCTGTATCTGGTGTTCGGACGCACGCCGTCCGTGCCTGCCAATTCGATGCTCGTGCTGGAGGTCGGGGGCGACCTGTCCGAGAATGCGCCGACCGACGTGGTGACCTACCTGCGCGGTGGACGGACCCCGACCGTGCGTGCCGTCGTCGAGATGCTCCACAAGGCCAAGCGCGACGAACGCATCGCCGGTGTGCTGCTGAAACCGACCGGGTTCACGTCTCCGTACTGGGGGAAGGTGCAGGAACTGCGCGATGCGGTGGCCGACTTCCGCCAGTCGGGCAAGCCGGTCTATGCCTACCTGGAATACGCCGACGATCGGAACTACTACCTCGCGACCGCTGCCGATCGCATCTTCCTCATGCCGTCGGCGACGCTTGACCTGAGCGGCGTCGCCACCTACGCGGTGTTCCTGCGCGGCACCTTTGACAAGGTCGGCATCGTCCCCGACATGCATCACATCGGCGACTACAAGACCGCGGTGAACGCCTACACCGAGAAGACCTACACGCCGGCGCACAAGAAGATGGACGAGTGGCTCAACCGCGACCTGTTCGAGCAGATCGTGCGCGTGGTGGCCGAGGCCCGGAAGAAGACCGACCCAGAGGTGCGGACGCTGGTCGACGATGGACCGTTCCTGGCGGCGGATGCGATGACGGCCGGACTCGTCGACGAGGTGGCCTACGAAGACCAGGCGATGGAGAAACTGCGCCAGAGCCACGAAACGCCCATGGGCACGCTCGACGCGTCCGACTACTCGCGGGTGAGTGCCGCGTCGCTCGGCTTGAACACGGGACCGCGCATTGCGGTCATCTACGCCTCCGGCGCCATCGTCGGCGGCAAGGGCGGCTTCGACCCGTTGAACGGCGAGATGGTCGGTTCCGACACGCTGGTCGAGGCGATTCGTGACGCCCGCAAGGACCAGCGCGTGCGGGCAATCGTGCTCCGGATCGACAGCCCGGGCGGCTCGGCCACCGCGAGCGATGCCATCTGGCGTGAACTGATGCTGGCGCGCGACGAGAAACCGAACCGGCCGCTCATCGTGTCGATGTCCGACCTCGCGGCGTCAGGTGGCTACTACATCGCGATGCCGGCGCAGGTGATCGTGGCGCAACCGTCCACGCTCACCGGGTCGATTGGGATCTACGGCGGCAAGCTCGTGATGGGCGGCGTCTACCAGAAACTCGGCGCCAACATCGAGTCGACCAGCATCGGCCGCAACGCCGAGATGGCGTCGCCGGCCCGCCCCTTCAATGCCTCGGAACTGCAGAAGGTGGAATCGCAACTGCGGGCGTTCTACACCGATTTCATCCGCAAGGCGGGTGAGTCGCGCGGGATGACGCCGGCCGCGATCGATCAACTCGGGCAGGGGCGCGTGTGGACCGGGCGGCAGGCCAAGGCCAACGGGCTCGTGGACGAACTAGGCGGGCTCGATCGCGCCGTGGCGATCGCCAGGGCGCGGGCCAAGCTGCCGGCGACCGGCGACGTGGAACTCGTGGCCTACCCGCGGGCGCGGAGCTTCTTCGAGATGGTGAGCGACGGTTTCTCGGGTGGCTCCGAAGCGGCCGTCAGTTCCTGGTTGTCGGCCAACCTGTCGGCTGACGAGCGGAATGCGCTGCGAGCGCTGCGCGGTCCCACCTCGATGTTCCGCCGCGGGGAAGCGCTGGCGCTGATGCCGTTTACGTACGTTCGCTGAGCCCGCGTTCGCGCGCTCCGCGAACCGGCTTCGGGCTGCTGGCTTCAGGCGATGGGCGCCGCCGCCGTTCCGTGTTCAACAGCACGAAGGGCAGCGAGGTTCACGAAGTCGAAGCCGATCGGTCGTGTCTTCGTGCGTGTCGAGCACGAAGCGGTCGTCCCAAGAAACAAACGGCCCGGAGGACAGCGTCCCCCGGGCCGTTTCAGCGAGACAGCGAGACGGGGCTAGAGCCTGGAGCCCAGAGCCGGTCTGCGTCGACTGCTATCCGATGACGCGAGCAATCGCCTCGCGGTTGACCTCGATCTTCATCTTCTGCTTCGCCTTCACCATGTAGGCGCTGAAGAAGCGGTTGCGGCGGTCTTCGAGGACCTCGGTGCGGAAGGTGTCACGGTTCGAGGTGAAGTCGGACTCGCTCGTTTCCGCCTTGTCGACCACCTTCACGATCACCGCGCCGTTCGGCGTCGTCAGCACGCCGCTGACCGCATCCTTCGGCAGCTTGAAGATCTGCGCCATCACTTCGGGAGCCGCGCCCAGGTCGGGCAGCGGCGCGTCGGCGGTGATGAACTCGGTCGGCTTCGGCTCGATGCCGGCCGCCTTGGCGACCTTGTCGAAGTCGGCAGCGGCCTTCAGCTTCGTCGCGGCGTCGGCCGCCTTCAGCTTGGCCATCTCGACCGCCTTGATCTTGATCACGGCGTCGCGGACGCGGTCCTTCACCTCATCGAGCTTCGGGATGTACGAATCCTGCTTGCCGGTGACCGTTTCGACCACGAAGCCACGACCGGTGCGCAGCGCGGTCGACGCGTCGCCGTCGCCGAGCGTGAACGCGCGCGCCGTCATCTCTGGGGCCGCGCCGACGCCGAGAATCGGCTCGTCGCGGGCGAAGAAACCGCTCTCCTGCACCGTCAGGCCGTTGGCCTTGGCGGCAGTCTCCAGGTCGGCCGCCTTCTTCACCTGCGCTTCGAGCTTCTGCGCGAGTGCGGTCGCTTCAGCCTGCGCCCTTTCGGACTGGATCTGGTCGGTGAGCTGCTGCTGCACTTCCTCCATCGGCCGTACCGAACCAGGCTTCTTGCCGGTGAGCTTGATGATGTGGAAGCCGAACTGCGTCTTCACCAGTTCGCTGATCTGGCCTGGCTCCATCGTGAAGGCGGCCGCGTCGAACTCGGCCACCATGCGGCCACGGCCGAAGAAGTCGAGGTCGCCGCCGTTCTTGTTGTTCGACTCGTCTTCGGAGTTCTTCTTCGCCAGTTCTGCGAAGTCGGCGCCGCCCTTGGCTTCCTTCAGGATCTCCTCCGCCTTCGCCTTGACCGCCGCCTCGTCCTTGCCTTCGGTCTTCAGGAGGATGTGGCTGGCGCGGACCTGCTCTGGCGTCGAGTACTGCTGAATGCTGTCGCTGTAGGCCTTGTTGAGGTCGGCCGGCGTGGCGATGATCTTGGCGCGGAGCGTGTCGATGTCCACCAGAACGTACTTGACCTTGCGCTTCTCGGGAATGCGGAAGTCGGTCTGGTGTCCCTCGAAGTGGCTCGCCACCTCGGCGTCTGTGGCGGTGACGTCGGGACGGTAGCTGTCGGCGTTGAACGCGACGACCGCCAGCTTCACCTTGTCGTTACGGCGGCGGTACTCGATCTGGAGTTCCTTGTCGGAGACCGACATCCACTCCGTAATCGAGGCGCGCAGCTTCTCCAGCACCAGCGAGCGGCGGATGCTTTCCTCGAAATCACGCGTAGAGAGCGGCGGGCTCTGCGATGCCAGTAGCTGCTGGTAACGCGCCTGACCGATGAACGTTCCCTTGTCCTGGAACGCGGGAATCGCGTAGATCCGCTGCGCCACCTCGGCGTCGGTCACCGTGATGCCGACCCGTTCGGCCTCGGACAGCGCCGCGCGCTCGTCCACCAGTTGCTGCAGAATCTGCTGGTCGATGCCGAGCTGCTTCAGCAGTTGGTCATTCATCTGGCCGCCGTAGGCCGACCGGTACGCTTGCATCTGCGCCTGATAGGTGCGGATGAACTCGTCCGAGCGAATCTCGTGACCTTCGACTGTCGCCACCGTGTCGATGGGAGAGGTCGGGGCATTCCCTGCGGCTCCACTGAGGAAGTCCGGGATATAGAACACTACGAACGCCAAACAAACGAGTGCCAGGCTCCACTTGAGCCAGTTTCGATGCTGACGCATCCGGTCGAGCATGGTCATCGGGGGTCCTCGGAAACGCCCATGGTAAGCCAGTACCTTCTGATGTGGCAAGGGGCAGTCGCGAGACCCTATGCTATATTTGCCGTGGATAGAAGAAGTTAGCGTCGGGCAGTCGAGCCTGACGCTGCGACTGGATGTCTTCAGCACGTCGAGCGACGGGATTGTCCGCCAAAGGACGGCGGGATGGTGCCGCGGGCACCCCCGGTCGGCTGTACGGTGATCTGCCGCTTGCCTCCCGCCTTCGCTCCAGTCAGCG
>CALQBJ020000224.1 GCA_943328785.2 Bifidobacterium breve | reverse complement strand
CACATTCGCTGGTCACGCGCCCGCGTTGGCGATCAATTCGTCCAGCGCGCATGCGGCCTCGCGTGGGTGGCATCTACCAGTCTGACGTTCCCCCGCTAATCTCCCGGCTCTCCCCCGACTCTCCCATGACCTGGCGGTTCTCGGGACCACACAATCGCGCCATCCATCCATCGGAGGGCGCATGTGCCACACGCTGAGTAGTCGTCGCCGCAGTTTTCTGATCCACGCCGCTGCATTCCTGCTTGGTGTCGCGCTGGCGATCCCGGCTCACGCACAGACGGGAGACAGGGTCATCAGCGGCACGACCACGCAGGCATCGCAGCGGCCTGTCATCGTCGCGCATGTCGTCGACTACGCGCATGTCCCTCCGTCACTACTCGTCAGAACCAGTCGAGAGGTCAGGCACGCATTCGATCGCATCGGCGTGGAGCTGGATTGGCGCCTGGACAACGACACGTCGATCGGAGCTGATGGGGCTCGTCATGTCAGCATCAATATCCTGTCGAAGGACATGATGAGACAGAAGCGTGCGGCGTCCCGGTTGCCGAACGGAGCGCTGGCCTCAGCCGTCCGTGCGGCTCGACGCATCTTTGTCGACTATCCACTCGTCGCCAGGATTGCGGACGAGGCCGACGTCCGCATCGAGGGGACCCTGGCGTACGTCGTCGTCCACGAGCTCGGGCATCTGCTGCTGCCGAGTGGACATGGAGAAGTCGGCGTCATGAGTAGGGCGCTGCCGATGCAGGGGATTTCTAACTTCGATCAGTTCACACGCGCCGAGGGGCAGCAGATCCGCCAGGCACTCGAGAAGCGGCCGCCACTGCGCGCGGACACCATACTGGCGGCCGCGGCGGAACCCAGTGCACTCCCGTAGGCGAATCGACTGTCGCCCGGTCACGGGCGCGAGCCGGCGCAGTTGCCCCACACGCCCAGATGTCGACGCGCTTGTCCACCGTCTCGCCACGCGCCTGCTCGGGCGCCATGTAGGCCGTTGTGCCGAGAATCATCCCGGCCTGCGTCATCGCGGGCGTGGTCAGCGACCCCAACGTGCTCGGCGACACGCCGCCGGGGGCGTCCACCGTTTTCGCCAGGCCGAAGTCGAGGACTTTGACCGTGCCGTCACTGCGCACCTTGATGTTCGCGGGCTTGAGATCGCGGTGGACGATTCCCTGCTCGTGGGCCGCTTCGAGCGCCTCGGCAATCTGGCGCGCGAGCGGCAGCGCCTCCTCGATCGGGACCGCGCCGCGGGCGATCCGCATCGCCGGCCACCGAGGCGGGCAGCACCTTGATTGCCACCTGGCGTTTCAGCTTCGTGTCGGTGGCCTGATAGACCTCCCCCATGCCGCCGACGCCGATGGGGCCAGTGATGGTGAAGACGCCGAGCGGGGCGCCGCACGCCAGCGTCGTGTGGCCCGGAGACTCTCGGGCCTTCTCCACAACAGCACAACAGAGGACATCAATCACCAAGCGAATGCGATGCGGCCACCTCTTCTGAGCGGTTCGCCCTCTGCGAATCCCTTCCTTCGGCAATCCACGCTCCTTTCAAAGGCAGGTCTAAATGTCTCTGCGCAATCTAGTGCCTATCGTTCTTCTTGCGGTGGGTATCGCTTCGCCCGTCTTCGCGCAGGATGCGCATGTTGGGCTGTGGAAGCAGAACTTGGCGAAATCGACATCCGTCCCCCCGGCCGCCACCCCAGCGCCACGGAGCAACACGTGGCAGTACGAAGTGTTTGAGAGTAACGGCCTCAAAATGACAACGGAGAGCGTCAGCGCGGATGGAACGCGCACGATGGGGAACGCGTATAGCGCTCATATCGATGGGAAGGACTACCCCTATCCGAACGGCACCATCGCGCTGAAACGGATCGACGCCAGTTCTTGGGCCTTCACGATCAAGCGGGATGGCAAAGTCGTGTCGAGTGGCACAAACGTGGTGTCCAAGGACGGCAAGACGATCACCTACACGCGGAAAGGGGTCACTGTCACTGGTCAGCCTACCAGCGGCGTGGCGATATACGAGAAGCAGTAAGTGGGCAGCGGGGGTGGCGCGAGCGCGGTCACAGCCCAGACTTTATGGGGCCTTCTACGACGACAAAGGGACATCAATGATTAAACGAATCGGTATCGCGGTAGTGGCGGCCCTCGCCGTGTCCGTAGCTGCGCACGCTGCAGACGTCACCGACAAGGGCTATTTTGGTAATTGGAAATTGAACCACGACAAGTCGAGCGCTTCGGCAGGAGCACCTCCGCCGAATCGGGAACAAACCCGCCACCATGAAGACCTCGGCAATGGGTTTGTGCTTGTACAAACCAAAGGTGTTAACGCGACTGGGGCTAGCACATTTCAAAGCTACGTCGTGAAAGCTGATGGCAAACACTATCCCATGGCGGCACAGAATCAGACGGCACCACAGACGATGATGTTTACGTCTGTAGACGCTTACACAGTGACGTATGTAGCTTCCACAAATGGGAAGCCGAACAGCCCGACTCCGGGACGACGCACGGTTTCGAAAGATGGCAAGACGATGACCCTCGATCAAACAGGTACAAATGCGCAGGGTCAGTCGTACACCACACATTCTGTATTTGATAAGCAATAACTAAGCACATCACGATGTCCAGTGACGGCGGCAGCCTCACCCCCGGCCGACCGTCCTCCGCATCCTGCGGACTCCTTCGTCCAGGCGGGTTCACCCTCGCGTCTCCAGAAAGTAGCGACAGTGATGACATCGTTCGCACTCAACGCCCGCGTCGCGGGACTGATCCTGGCGGCCTGCGTGATCACAACGTTCCCGTCGCACACGCTCGCGCAAGGCACTAATCCCCTCATTGGTGTCTGGAAAGGCGATCTTGCGAAATCAACCTTTTCGCCAGGCCCGCCGCCAAGGAGTCTGGAAACGCGCACCTACACGCAGAATGGTGACGGTCTGACATTCGTGCGGTCTGGCGGCGTGAACGCAGACGGCAGCGCGTCGCCAACCCAAAGCTTCGCCGCACACTTCGATGGCAAGGACTACCCCATGACCGGGAGTAGCAATGCGGACATGGTCACGATCACCATGAGCGACGCGTCAACGTTGGTAGCAATTACCAAGCGTGGCGGCAACGTGAGAACCACAACCCGATTCACCGTGTCCAAGGACGGGAAGACGATGACGCGGTTGCAGACGGGACCCAATGAGGCCGGTCTTTTGATGCGCAACATGATGGTCTACAGCAAGCAGTAAGTGGCGCATGCCGTGGCAAGGGGCCGATCGTCCGGCCTCTCGCCTCGACACCCAGAGACGGCATCTCGATGCCTGCATCGGCATCGGATCACGCAGGCGCGTGGTGGCGTGATGTGTGCGCTACGTTCGTCGATCGTTCCGATCAACGTGCTGTAGTACACGATCTTCCAAGGTTGAGGCGGGTCGGCACATGGAAACAGAATTCCATGAAGTCAACTGGGACGGGCCCGGCGCCGCAGAGCTCCACGCGCACCTACGAAGCATTTGAAGGCGACGGCGTGAAATTCACACAGGTGGCGATCGCGGCAAACGGCACACGGACGACGAACACCTATGCCGGACACCTGGACGGGAAGGTCCTCGTGTGGACCGGCAGCACGACCCAGGACGCGATCTCGATGAAGCGGAACAGCGCGAATTCCTTCGACTTCACGATCTCAAAAGCCGGGAAAGCCCAGAGTACGGGCAGGAATCTGGTGTCGTCAGACGGCAAGACGATGTACGTCGTCAATCTGAGCAGCTCCACCGGACAGATCCTCAACGTGAGCGTGTACGAGAAACAGTAGGGAGAAGACCTGACCGTATCGACCGCGAGGGGCCGGGTGACTCCGGCCCCTCGCGGTTAGGCGGCTCCAGATCCGGACCACTCGGCGGGAGAATAGTCGCGCCGAGGCGTTCGGCTTCGATGTGCGTGATGACCTGACTTCGCGACCGGAATCGCCCCACGGGCGATGCGCCGCGACAGGTCCTCCCCCTCGACCAGTTCCATCACCAGCGCCGTGCCGTCGGGCGTCTTCTCGAGGCCGTAGATCGCCGCGATGTGCGGATGGTTGAGCGCCGCCAGCACTTCGGCTTCGCGCTGAAAGCGCGCCAGGCGATCCGCATCGCCGGCCACCGACGCGGGCAGCACCTTGATCGCCACCTGGCGTTTCAGATTCGTGTCGGTGGCCTGATAGACCTCGCCCATGCCGCCGACGCCGATGGGGCCGGTGATGGTGAAGACGCCGAGCTGGGAGCCGGGGGTGAGGGGCATGCCGGTGCAGTATACGGGCCAACGGGGCGCCGTGCGCGCGCAATCCGCATCAGCGGCGTTCTTGGGATTGCAACGTTCGGTGTGCGGACAACCCGCCCTGCCGTGCGACGTCGGGCTGTGACGGCCCTCGCACAGAGCGCCCCCGAATGCGCCCTGCTGTCGCCGTGCCCGTGTCGCTGCTGCGCGCGGCGAATGCCGAGCCTACCGAGGAGACACAATGGGGCAGGTGGTGGGCAGCCTGGCGCGGGCGCGGTAGCTACAGTTCGCGCAGCGCCGACGGAATCGGCAGCCGCGCCGCGCGCAGCGCCGGCAGCAACCCGCCGATGGCGCCGATGGCCAGGGCGTAGAAGAGCCCGAGCCCCAGCAGGTCCGGCGTCACACGGAATGCAAACGCCACCTGGCTGAACGTCTGGAAGTTGATCGTCGACGTCTGGTAGCCGTTGAACCCCAGGTACGCGGCGCCGCCGCCACTGATGCCGCCGATGGCGCCGAGCGCCATCGACTCCACGAGCACCGACACCACCACCGAACTGGTATCGAACCCGAGCGCACGCAGCGTGGCAATCTCGCGCGAGCGCGTGGCCACCGCGGTGTACATGGTGAGGATGGCGCCGAAGACCGCGCCGATGCCCATGAGTCCGGCAATGGCGACGCCGACGGTCTGGATGAGCCGCGTCAGCGTCTGCGATTGTCCGGCGTAGTACTCGTCCTCGCGGCGAATGGAGACGTTCAACTGAGGGTTCGACGTGAGCCAGTCGCGGAAGGTGTCGAACGTGTCTGGCGACTCGAGCGTGGCCAGGAGCGACTGGTACGAGTTGCCGCGCCGGTAGGCGCCCTGCAGTGTCCGCGCATCGCACCAGACCTCGGTTTCCGAGACACCGCCGTTGGACGCAAACAGCCCGACCACCTCCCAGCGGTTCTGCCCAGACACCACGACGTCGCCCACCGCGAGGTTCACAAACTGCCCGTTCGCCCCCCGGCCGGCAATCACCTCGTTGGTGCCGAAGCGGAACATCCGTCCTTCGACGATCGACACTTCCGGACGGACCGTCATCCCGGTCGGCTCGATGCCGCGCATCGGCACGTTGGCCGACGACCCTGGCGACGACTTCTTCGGCAGGTCGATGATGACGTAGAGTTCTGCCGAGGCCAGCCCCACCTGGCCGTCGCGCGCCAGCCCCGGTGCCTGCCGGACGATGTCCACCTCGGCGCCCGAGAGACCGCTGGTCAGCTCGCTGTCCGCGCCGCTGCGCATGACCAGCGCCCGGCCGCGCGAGCCCGAGCCCTGCATCGCCGCCGAGAAGCCCGAGGCGATCGACAGCACGGAGACGAACACCACCACCACGCCGGCGATCCCGACGATGGCGACGAACGAGGAACTCAACCGGGCGGGAATGGTCCGCAGGTTGAGCAGCATGATCGCGAACGTCTGCCGGAGCCAGAACATGTCAGTTCCTCCGCAGGGCGTCGGTGATCTTCACCTGCATGGCCGCCACGGCCGGCATCACGCCCGCCAGCAGGCCCATGGCCAGCATCAGGCCGGCGCCAAGCCACAGGTCGCGACTGGGCAAGGTGAAGACGGCCAGCAGGCCGCCAGTCGGATCGCCCTGCTGGGCGATGATCCAGGCGAGGCCCAGACCGAGCCCACCGCCGAGGCAGGCGATGAACAGCGACTCGGCGAGCACGAGCACCAGGATGGCCGGTCCGGTGAAGCCGAGCGTCTTCAGCACGGCCAGTTCGGCCGTGCGCTCGCGCACCGACTGCGCCATGGTGCTGGCGGCCACGAGCCCGAACATCACCAGCACGACGGAGGAGACCGCGATCATGATCGAGCCGATGTCGCCGATCTGCTTGGCGAAACTCTCGACGAACCCCTTCTCGGTGGTGGTCTTGGTCTCGGCGGACGAGTTCTCGAACATGGCGTCGAACGCGCGGCTCATCTCGACCGCTTTCGATCCGTCGGCAATCTTCACGATGTACCAGCCGACGTCGCCGACGCCGAGTGTGCGGTTCTCCTCGAGATAGTCGTAACGGAAGAAGAACTGCGTCTTGTCGATGCCGTCGGCCGCGTCGTAGATGCCGCTGATGTTGAACTCCCAGACGTCGCCGGTCTTGGGCCGATAGATCGTGCCCTGCAGCGGCACGCGATCGCCCACCTTCCAGCCGAAGCGGTCGGCGAGGTCGCGCCCGACCATCGCCCCCTGCCGGTCGTCGAGCCACGCCTGCATCTGCTCGGGCGGCAGCACGAACTCCGGGTAGATCGTCATGTACGGTTCCGGGTCGACCGCGATGT
>CALQBJ020000223.1 GCA_943328785.2 Bifidobacterium breve | reverse complement strand
TGCCGTTCTTCTCTGGCACCACCTTCGTGACCCGGGTGTTCAGCAGCACCGACTTCATCAAGCCGTTGATGCGCTTGGCCAAAATGTCGACCAGGTCGCGATCGCCGCCGGGCAGCAGGCCTGGCATCATCTCGACGACGGTCACCGCGGTACCGAGCGTCGCGTAGACCGAGCCGAGTTCGAGACCGATGTAACCGCCACCGACGACGAGCATCGTCTTCGGAATGTCGGGCAGGTCGAGCGCACCGGTCGAATCCATCACGCGCGGATCGTCCACCTTCAGCATCGGCGGAATCGCCGGCGTCGACCCGAGCGCCAGGATGCAGTGCTCGAACGACAGGGTCTCCTCGGTGCCGTCGGTGCGCTTGATGCTCAGCGTCTTCGCGTCGACGATCGAGGCGAAGCCCTGGATGTAGTTCACCTTGCGCGCCTTGCCGAGCTGGCCGGTGCCCGAGGTGAGGCGCTTGACGACGCCCTCCTTGAATTCACGGAGCTTGTTGATGTCGATCTTGGGCTCGGCGAACTCGATGCCCCACGCCTTGGCGTGGCGCGACTCGTCGATCACCTTGGCGACATGCAGCAGCGCCTTCGAGGGAATACAGCCGCGATAGACACAGACGCCGCCGGGGTTCGCTTCCGGGTCGACCAGCGCGACGCTGAGTCCGAGATCCGCGGCATAGAACGCCGCCGCGTACCCGCCAGGTCCGCCGCCTACTACTACGAGTTGAGTTGAAGACATAAGTAAGGTCTGGATGGTCTGGTGGGTCTGGTGGGGTCTGGTGGGATGGATGCGGCCGCAAGCAACCCACCCACCCCTCCCGACCTTCCAGACCGACCGGCCGAACTACTATCCGTGAAGCGCCATGATGAACGGCTGCTCGAACGCCTCCGCGACCCAGCGCAGGAAGCGGATGCCGTCGGCGCCGTCGATGACGCGGTGGTCGTAGGACAGCGAGAGCGGCAGCAACTGGCGCGCCGTGAACTCGCCAGACGCCTCGTCGTAGACCGGCGTGAAGCGGCCGCGCGAGATGCCGAGAATGGCGACTTCTGGCGAATTGACGATCGGGGTAAAGAAGCCGCCGCCGATGCCGCCCAGGTTCGAGATGGTGAAGCAGCCGCCCTGCATGTCTTCTGCGGTGATCTTGCGGGCGCGGGCCTTCTCCGAAATCCGCGACAGGTCGACCGCGATCTGGATGAGGCTCTTCTTGTCCGCGTCGCGAATGACCGGCACCAGCAGGCCCCGATCGGTGTCGACCGCCACGCCGATGTTCACGTACTTCTTCTGGATGATCTCGCCCGACGCGATGTCGATCGACGAGTTGAACTGCGGGAAGTGCTTCAGCGCAGCCGCAACGATCTTCACCGCGACGGCCGTGACGGTGAGGTTACCGCCTGCGGTCTCGACCACCTTGCGGTAGCGACGGCGCAGGTCCTCGAGACCGGTGATGTCGGCGTATTCCTGCTGCGTGACGTGCGGGATGTTCAGCCAGGCAGCCGTGAGGTGCTCGGCCGTCTTGCGACGCACCGCGCGCATCGGCACCCGCTCGATCTCGCCCCACTTGGTGAAGTCGGGCAGCGGTTCGGTCGGGATACCCGAGCCGCTGAAGCCGCCGGCTTCGGCGGCCACGATGATGCGCTTCGCATGCTCCTTCACGTCGTCGTCGGAGACGCGGCCGTTCGGACCGGTGCCCGGCACCTGGTCGATATGGACGCCGAGCTCGCGCGCCAGACGGCGCACCGAGGGCGACGCCGGCGCGGCTGGCTGGCCGGCGGGACGCGGCGCGGCCGCCTGACGCTGACCGTCGCGGATGTCGACCACCTGCGCGGACGCGCGGTGCGGCGCGGGGGCTGGCTGTTCGAGGCCGGGCTGGTGGCCGACGACGATCTGTTCGCTGTTGGCGCCCACCGCCGAGTCCTTCGACGCGGCGGCCGGAGCCGCAACGGCGGCAGCCGCTGGGGCCGGCGCTACGGCACTCGACTCGAACGTCAGGATGACCTGGCCCACGTTCACCTTCTGCCCGAGCTTGACCTTCACCTCGGTCACCGTCCCGGCCACGGACGACGGCACTTCGATGGTGGCCTTGTCGGTTTCAAGTTCCAGAACCGGCTGGTCCTTCGTGAGCGTATCGCCGGGGTTGACGAGGATGCGGAGGACGTCGCCGCCGGCGACCTGTTCTCCGAGTTCGGGCAGTATGAAGTCTGTCGCCAAGTTAGGGGGTCTCCGCTCCGAACAGCCATCAGGACGATGCCCGTGCCGGAGCTGAAATCGCAACCGGGGAGGGCCGGCGCCATCACGGACCGTGTCCTGTGTGATGGCTGTCCGGCGCGCTCCTCGCCGCGGTCGCGGATCGGTCTCTTACGAAATCGCCGGGTTGGACTTCTCCGGGTTGATACCGAGGGCGGCAATCGCGTCCTGCGCCACCTTCGCATCGATCTTCTTGTCGCGCGCCAGCGCCGAGAGGGTGGCGACGACGACGTAGCGGTGGTCGACCTCGAAGAAGTCGCGCAGCGCGGCGCGGTTCTCGCTCCGGCCAAAGCCGTCGGTGCCGAGCGCCACAAGCGGACGCGGCAGCCAGCGGTCGATGGCGTCGGGCAGCACCTTGAGGTAGTCCGAGGCGGCGACGAGCACGCCCGGCGCATCCTTGAGGGCCTGCGTCACGTAGGGCACCTTCGCCGGTTCGGCGGGGTGCAGCATGTTCCAGCGATCGGCCGCGTGACCGTCGCGGTACAGCTCGGTGTAGCTGGTGACGCTCCACACATCGGCGCCGACGCCGTACTGCGACTCGAGCACCTCCTGCGCCTTCAGCACCTCGGGCAGGATCGCGCCGCTGCCGAACAACTGCGCGCGGGCCTTGGCCTTCGGCAGGCCGGTCGCTTTGAACTTGTACATCCCCTTGAGGATGCCGTCAGCCGCGCCCTCCGGCATGGCCGGCATCGCGTACTGCTCGTTCATCACGGTGATGTAGTAGAAGACGCTCTCCCCTTCCACATACATCCGCTTGATGCCGTCCTTGATGATGACGGCCAGTTCGAAGGCGAACGCCGGGTCGTAGCTGAGGCAGTTCGGCACCGGCAGCGCCAGCACGTGGCTGTTGCCGTCCTGATGCTGGAGCCCTTCACCGGCCAGCGTCGTGCGGCCGGCCGTGCCACCGAGCAGGAACCCGCGGGTGCGGCTGTCGGCCGCGGCCCAGATCAAGTCGCCGACGCGCTGGAAGCCGAACATCGAATAGAAGATGAAGAACGGGATCGTGTTGACCCCGTGCGTCGCGTAGGCCGTGCCGGCCGCGATGAACGACGACAGCGATCCGGCTTCGTTGATGCCCTCTTCGAGGATCTGACCGTCCGACGCTTCCTTGTAGTAGAGAAGCGTGTCCATGTCGACCGGCTCGTAGACCTGGCCTGAGTGCGCGTAGATACCGACCTGGCGGAAGAGCGCTTCCATGCCGAAGGTGCGCGCTTCGTCGGGAACGATCGGCACCACGAGCTTGCCAATCTCCTTGTCGCGGAGCATCTTCGACAGCATGCGCACGAACACCATCGTGGTGGACGCCTTGCGGCCGTCGGTGCCGGTGTAGAACTCGGAGAAGATCTCGTCGTCGACCGGCTTGATCGACTCGACCTTCACGCGGCGGCTCGGGACCGGTCCGCCGAGCGCCTGACGACGCTCCTGCAGGTATTTGTATTCTTCGCTGTCGGGCGCGGGGCGATAGAACGGGGTCTTGGCGATCTCGGCGTCGGAGACCGGGATGGCAAAGCGGGTGCGGAAGGCCCGCAGTTCCTCTTCGTTCATCTTCTTCTGCTGGTGGGTGATGTTCTTGCCCTCGCCAGCTTCGCCGAGACCGTAGCCCTTGATGGTGCGGGCCAGGATGACCGTCGGCGCGCCCTGGTGCTCGGTGGCCGACTTGTAGGCGTTGTAGACCTTGACCGGGTCGTGCCCGCCGAGCGTCAGCGTCTTCAGCTGGTCGTCGGTCAGGTGCTTGACCATGTCGAGGAGCCGCGGGTCGACGCCCCAGAAGTGCTCACGGACGTACGAACCCGGCGAGACGGCGTACTTCTGGTACTGGCCGTCGACGACCTCGCCCATCCGCTTGACCAGCAGACCGTCACGGTCCTTCGCCAGCAGCGCATCCCAGTCGCGTCCCCAGATCACCTTGATGACGTTCCAGCCGGCACCGCGGAAGGCCGCTTCGAGTTCCTGGATGATCTGGCCGTTGCCGCGGACCGGACCGTCGAGACGCTGCAGGTTGCAGTTGATGACGAAGATCAGGTTGTCGAGCTTTTCGCGCGAGGCCAGGGTGATGGCGCCGAGCGATTCCGGTTCGTCGGTTTCACCGTCGCCCAGGAACGCCCACACCTTCGAGTTCGACTTCGGCTTGAGCCCGCGGTCCTCGAGATAGCGCATGAAGCGCGCCGAGTAGATCGCCTGGATCGGGCCGAGGCCCATCGACACCGTCGGGAATTCCCAGAACTCGGGCATCAGCCACGGGTGGGGATACGACGAGAGGCCGCCCCCTTCCTTGAGTTCACGACGGAAGTTGTCGAGATGACGCTCGTCGAAGCGGCCCTCGAGATAGGCGCGCGCATAGATGCCCGGGGACGCATGTCCCTGGAAGTAGATGGTGTCCGAGTCGGGGCTGTCGTGGCCGCGGAAGAAGTGGTTGAAGGCCACTTCGTAGAGGGTGGCCGCCGACGCGAACGTCGAGATGTGGCCGCCAATCCCTTCATCAGCCTTGTTGGCCCGCACGACCATCGCCGCCGCATTCCAGCGCACCAGGCTCTTGATACGGCGCTCCATGTCCCGGCTGCCGGGCATGAGCGCTTCGTCTTCAGGTGGGATGCTGTTGATGTAGGGGGTGTTGGCGGTAAACGGAATCTTTACTCCGCTATCCGTCGCGTGCTGCGCGAGATCGCGAAGCAGGCGCTGAACCTTTACAGGCCCGCCGCTCTGCAGAACATAATCAAGGGAGTCGAGCCATTCACGCCGTTCAACGGCATCAAGCTCGGCGGCATCCTTTGGGGCAATGTTTCTCACTGGAACTCCAAACTCCTCGGACTGTCGGGTGACCGACGGACAGCCTGTGGGCCAATCCTCTATTCTAACCACGACGCCCGGGCAGTTGAACACAAGCGGCCGGTTCGCACCGTCCGCGCTGGCTTTCGCTTTTTCGCCGCCTCGCATCCGAGCGGCTCGACACTTGGAGCATTGTGACCGCTCTGACGCTCGTCCGCGAGCAGATTATGACCTGCGAGCGGTGCCCCCGCCTCCGCTCGTATTGCCAGCGCATCGGACGCGAGAAGCGCCGCGCCTACCGGTCGGACACCTACTGGGCACGTCCGGTTCCCGGCTTCGGCGATCCGGCTGCGCGCCTCCTCGTCGTCGGCCTGGCTCCGGCCGCACACGGCGCCAACCGGACCGGACGTGTCTTCACGGCGGACGGAGTCGGCGGTTCGGGCGACTTCCTGATGTCGGCCCTGCACCGGGCCGGCTGACGCCGCGTATGATGGACGCCGTTTTCCGGAGCGCCGCGCGGCAGCTCGCCCGCGACTGACCCGCGCCCCGACCGAGGCTTCCGATGACCGCACTCACTCGCGGCGATGGCACCACCCCACGCGCCGGCGTTGCCCCGTGGCTCTACGTCCTGGCGATCGTGGCGGTGCTCGTGGTCGTCGCCGAGGTCGAACTGGTGATGGGGCGCGAGCCGATCTGCACGTGCGGGTTCATCTCGCTGTGGCACGGCGCCGTCGACAGCCAGAACTCCCAGCAGCTCGCCGACTGGTACACCTTCACGCACATCGAGCACGGCCTCGCGTTCTACGCGCTGCTGTTCCTGGTGGCACGGCGGCTGCCGATGCCGCTGCGGCTGCTCCTCGCCGTCGGCATCGAAGGGGCGTGGGAGATCGCCGAGAACTCGCCGTTCATCATCGACCGCTACCGCACGGCCACGCTCTCGCTCGACTACTACGGTGACAGCGTCGTGAACTCGGTGGCCGATGTCGTCGCGATGATGGTGGGGTTCTGGATGGCGCGGCGCCTGCCGGTGTGGGGCACGGTGGCGTTCGTCGTGCTCGTGGAGGTGCTCCTCGTGCTGACGATCCGCGACAACCTCGCGCTGAACATCATCATGCTGATCCACCCGATCGAGATGCTCAAGCAGTGGCAGCTCGGCGGGTGAGACCGGTCGAGCAGGTCGCGCGTGCAGGCGGGGCGGCGGCTCAGCGCAGCGCGGCGGCCTCTCGCACGAGTGGCACCATCAGGTCGGGTCGGTCGGTGATCAGCGCGTCGACGCCCCACGCGAGCAACCGGCGTGCGGTCGTCTTGTCGTTGACGGTCCACACCTGCACGCCAAGTCCGGCACGCCGGGCGTCCGCGACAAAGCGCGGCGAGACCACGCGCGTCGCACCCGACCGTTCCGGAATCTGGTAGCCGGCGTAGGCCGTGTGCATCACTGGCCACCGCAGCCAGGAGCGATAGAGCGCGAGCCGCACCTCTTCGCGGGCGGCGCTGGTGGCCAACGCCGGTTCCTCGTGGCGCACAGCCCGCAGCACGGCGCGACGAAACTCGCCCACGCAGACAC
>CALQBJ020000222.1 GCA_943328785.2 Bifidobacterium breve | reverse complement strand
CTTCGAGGAAGTCGACGGCCTTGCGGTGATCGCCCCTCGCGAGTGCGGTGCGGCCGGCGCCGAACTTCGCCGACACCGAGTTCGAATCGATCTGCAGCGCGTGCGCGAACGCCGGTTCAGCCGCCTCGGGCTTGCCGGACGTGAGGCTGACGTCGCCCAGCCAGACGAGCGCGTCCATGTCGTCGGGGCGGAGCTGCAGCACGTGCTGGAGCAGTTCGACGGCCTGTGGCAGGTTGCCCTTCGCCCGCGCGAGGTGCGCCAGGTAATACGGCCAGCGGTAGTCGGAGCCGTCGAGCGACTGCGCCGCGAGGAACTCGGATTCGGCGGCGTCGGGCAACTGCGCGGCCATGAACAGCTTGGCCAGTTCGCCGTGCGCGTTTGCCCGGTCGATCAGGGTGGCATTGCTGCGAGCCTGCGTCGTCACCAGCCAGTCGTGCTGAACGGTGATCTGCTGCTGCACCGACGGCACGAGCTTCGAGATATCGGGCAGTCCGGCGACGACCGTCGCGCCCTGCGGCGCGGCAGCAGTCGACGCGGCGGGCGCGCCCGCGGGTGCGCACGCAGACGCGCCCACGCACAGCGCCACCAGCAGCACGCACCCGGCAGCCGCTCGCGTCACTGGCCCTCACCCTGCGTCAACGTGGTCCAGCGATCGACCGGCACGCGGCTCCACTCCTCGCGGCTGCCGTCCGGCCAGTTCACCTGCACGCGCGTCACCGCGGTGGCGGCGCCGAGTCCGACGAGCACACGCGGGTCGTTGGCAGAGGCGTAGCTGCCGTCCGCGCGCACCCGGCGCCAGCGCGTCTTCCCGTCGCCGGCGGTCACGCCGACGCGAGCGCCCAGCATGTCGCGCCCGCCCGTGCCGGTCACCTTCAGGCCGACCCAGTGCTGCTGGTTGCCGACGTTGTTGATGAGCAACCGGGCGCGTCCCGCATCGTTGCCGACGAGGATGTCGACGTCGCCGTCGTTGTCGACGTCGCCGAACGCCGCTCCCCGTCCCGATTCGGACAGCGCGAACGACGCGCCAGCCTTCGACGTGACGTCTTCGAACCGGCCGTTGCCGAGATTCCTGAACAGCAACCGGTGCTGATCGTAGGGGAACGCCACGGACCGGTGCCCTTCGAGGGTGATGATGGTGCCGTTCGCACTGAAGGCGTCGAGCCAGCCGTCGTTGTCGTAGTCGAACAGGGCGGTGCCCCAACCGGTGAACGGCGTGCTGGCCGGGCCGAGCCCGGACACCGCGCCCTGATCGCGGAAGCGCGCCTCGCCGTCGTTCACGTAGAGGTTGAACCCCTGGCTCGTCAGCTCGGTCATCATCAGGTCGTCGTCGCCATCATTATCGATGTCGCCTGCGTCGACGCCCATGCTGGCCTCCGCCTTTCCCTCGGCCGTGATGGCGGCGCCGCTCTGCAGCGCCACGTCCGTGAACGTGCCGTTCTTCTGGTTCACCCAGAGCAGGTTGTCCTCACCGTCGTTCGCCACGTAGATGTCCACCCAGCCGTCGCCGTTGAAGTCGGCCGTGGTGACACCGAGCGCGGGGCGAGGACGCAGCCCCGGCAGCGCCTTCGCCGACACGTCGGTGAAGACGCCCTTGCCGTTGTTGTGGAACAGGCGGTCCGGGAAGCCGCCGTAGACCTGCGGCGGGCAGTAGTCGGGGGCGCCGGCCGGGTTCGGGCAGACCTTCTCCTTGTCGAGGCCGCGGTAGTTCACGTTGTTGCCGACGTAGAGATCGAGTGCGCCGTCGCGGTCGTAGTCGACGAACGCCGCGGACACCGCAAACCCGGGCTGGTTGGCCGTACCGCTCGCCTTCGTCACGTCGGCGAACGTGCCGTTCCCCAGATTGCGATAGAGCGTATTGCCGCCGAAGCTGGTGAGATAGAGATCGGTGAAGCCGTCGTTGTCGATGTCGCCGGTGGCGACGCCGAAGCCGAAGCCGCGCGCCTCGATCCCGCTCTGGGCCGTCACATCGGTGAACCGCAGCGACCTGGTGCCGTCGGCCGCAACGGCGAGATCGTTGCGATACAGACGACCGCGCAGCTCGGGGTTCGTGTTGGCGGCACCGAGCGGGTAGCCCTGCACCAGGTAGACATCGAGGTCGCTGTCGTTGTCCATGTCGAACAGCGCGACGCCGGGCGGCAGAATCTCCGGGTAGTAGAACTTCCCGGTGGCGCCGTTCACGTGCGTGAAGTCGATGCCAGACGCCTGAGCGACGTCCGTGAACCACTCCGCAGCGGGAGCAGGGGTGGTGGCAGCCGGCGCTGAGGTGGACGGGGCCTGACCACACGCGCTGGCGAACACGAGCGCGATGCCGACAAGGCTCGTGATTCCGTACGGTCCGGCTTTAGCCGGACGGAGTCCGCTCTCGTAGTGTCCGGCTTTAGCCGGACTGGCATGGTCCGGCTGAAGCCGGACACTCCAGCTGCCCGCCACACGAACACCACACCTGCACGCCACTTCAGGCCTCATCACATGGTCCGGCTGAAGCCGGACACTACAACTGCCGGTCACGTTCACTCCTCTGCTCGAACGCGCGCTTCGCCTCGGTGATGCGGGCGTGGTTCTCGTCGTACGACAGCGGCGCCGCCGCGTTGGCGCGCGGCCCATAGCCACCCTCCCGGTAGACCGGGTACGCCTCGGTCCGCAGGTGCGACAGCATGTGATGTCCGATGCGCGACGCCCGCTCGTGGCGCAGCGCGGAAATATCCACCGGCGCCACGACGATGCGCTCGCCTGGGCCGGGGGAGGCGTCGGCGAGCAGACGCCCGTCGAAGTCGACCACCTGCGATCCGCCAGGCCACGAGTACGGCGGATAGTGCTTCAGGCTCGCCCCCTGGTTGGCCGCCACGACATACGCCATGTTCTCGATGGCGCGGGTGCGGTTGATGAGCGTCCACCAGTTCATCGGCTCGGTGGCGCCCCACGGGTCCATGTAGGCCGACACGCGAATCAGCACTTCGGCGCCGTTCGCCGCGAGCTGCCGGATGGCTTCCGGGAACAGCCAGTCGTAGCAGATGGCGCAGCCGAGCCGGCCGATCGGAGTATCCGCCACGGGAAACAGCGGCTCGTCGTAGCCGGGGATGTCGTGCGGGCTGCTGTGCACCTCGAACGGAATCCACGGGTTCACCTTCCGATACTTGGAGAGGATCCCCTCCGGACCGATGAGGCACGTGGTATTGAACACCACGCCCGGATACTTCGGATCCTCCTCCAGCATCGACCCGCTCTGGATGTAGATGCCGTGCTCGCGCGCCTTCGCGTGCAGTCGGTCGGTGTGCTCGTTCGGGATCGGCACCGTCAGGTGCGTCAGCAGTTCACCGACCGTCGCATACACCGGGGCGGCGTGGGCGAACTCGGGAAAGACCACGAGGCGCACGGGGAGGAACGGCGCGGCGCCACCGACCGCCGCGTCGATCATCGCGACCATGCGGTCCGTGCTGGCGCGCATGCCGGCGCGTGAGGCCGGGTTCGGCAGGTCGGTCTGACAAGCGGCAACGGCGTAGCGCAGATGCGTCATGGCAAGGGAACCGAGCGCACGACGCGGCGCGTGTTGTAGGTCTCGCGATAGCGCGCGTGTTCGGGCGTGTCCGGATAGCGTTCGGTGGCCGGATACGGATAGCCCGACATGCCGTGGAACGGCAGCGGCTCGACGGCATCGGGGCTGGCCGAGTTCACGTCCATCTCCTTGCTGTAACCGTCGCCGTGCAACAGGTAGGTGCGGCTCCAGCCGGAGGCAAGCGGCTCGGCGGAGGCGTCGAACTCGAGCGCCACCTCGTCGCCTGCCTTGCCGATGACGAACTGATCGTCGGCCTTCGTCAGCAGCGGCAGCACGTCGCCGACGCGGGTGTAACTGCCGGCGAGCGTCTTCCACGGCGACTGCGCCGACACGCGCGTGTAGTCGTAGCCGGGTGGGTCTTCCCCGTCAGGCCGCACCTCGGCGGAGAAGCCGCGCTCGCGCAGCACGGCACGGCGCGGGTCGGCCACCTGCTGCGCGAAACCGTCGGTCTTCACCGTGGCGCCCACCTGAATCTGGTCCCAGTAGATGCGCATGTTCGTGGTCAGCCGCAGCTCGTGCTCGCCAGCGCGCAGGACGCCGGTGAGATCGATCGGGATGGTCTGCGGCCGCCCCACGGGAATGCCGATGCCGACCTCGAGCGGGCGCCAGCGTCCAGACAGGTCGCGCACCTCGAGCGTCGGCTCGGCGGCGGTCAGCCCAGCCTGAGAGGCCGCGACGTTGTCGCTCGAAAAGGCGTAGTCGGTCCACGCCGTCAGCAGCAGTGTCTGCGGTTCGGCGATGGCACCAAGGTCGATGACGAGCGTGTGCGGTTCGGCGTAGCCGCGAATCCGCGTCAACGCGAAGTCGTCGGGCCAGATCCGATCGAGCTGCGCGATGCGCGCCGTGACGTCGTGCCCGTGCTCGTCGGTGACGCGCAGTGGCGTGTGCGGTGTCCGGACCCCGTGCAGCCGGAACGGCTTGGCCTCGATCGTCATCCCCTCGTTCGGGAACACCTGCACGTCGGATGGGTGCGTGACCGTCATCAGGCGCAGGCGATCGAGGAAGAGTACTTCTTCGAGTTCGTTGGTCACGCGGAGTTGGAGCATGCCGTTGACCGGCTTCAGCTGATCGCCGCGGATGCGGACGTACTCGACCGGGTCGGGATGATTCCAGGCGCCGGGACCTTCCCAGTAGCCCATTTCGCCGCCACCGAGGAAGTCGGTGACGAACTCGAAGCGCTCGCCGTTCCAGACAAACAGGAACGGGCACGACGAGGGTTTGCGATCGAGCTCCTCGACAACGAACGGCGACGCAAGCAGCGTCGGCGCCTGCCCCTCGGCGGCCGCGGCGGTTTCGGCCTGGAGGATGCCCGACGGCCAGAGCACACGCGCCACATCGGCGCCGGGCCTGATACCGAGCCCGAAAAGGGGCTCGGCGGCAGCCACCGCCGGTGTGGTCGCCGTCGTCTCGAAGCGGGCGCTGAGGCTGCCGGCACGAATCTGTACTTTGGCACCGACGCCGGAGCGATTGGTGACACGTCCGCGCAGTTGCAACCGCAACGACCTGTTGCGCTGGTCGCCGCTGTTCATCCAGACCCACGTCTGCTCGCCGGCGGTCAGCACCAGGTCGGGGTCGCCGTCGCGATCGAGGTCGGCGGAGGCCATCGAGCGCACGGCGGTCTGGACGCCTGGCGCCGCTCCGGCCACGGCGGTCGCGGTGACGTCGGTCCAACTCGGGCCGACGTTGCGTGCGACGGTGAGGCCGTTCGGTCCAGCGGCGACGAGGTCGAGCAAGCCGTCGTTGTCGTAGTCGACGAACTGCGCGGCGGTGACGCCACGTAGCGTCTCCGGCGCATCCGACAGCACGAACCGGCCACGGCCGTCGCTGAGCGCCAGCACGCTGGTGCCGCTACGGCCGAAGAACAGGTCGGGCCAGTCGTCCTTGTTCACGTCGCCGATGGCGACTGCGGTGATCGACTCGCCGGCCTTCGCCACCGCGCTGAGCCCCACCTCTGCGGCCACGTCGCGGAACGAGCCGTCGCGCTGATTCGCATAGAGCCGCGGGGCGGCGTCGGTACTGACGATGAGCAGGTCGAGGTCGCGGTGGTTGTCGAAGTCGGTCGGGACGATGGCGATGACGTGGCCGCGCGCGTCGAGCTTGGCGCTCTTCGTGATGTCGGTGAAGGTGCCGTTGCCGTTGTTCCGGAGCAACTGCAGCGGTGCCGCCGCGAAGCCGTCCGGAAAGACCCACGGCCCGCCGGTTTGCCGCCGCGTGGTGCCCAGTTCGGCGAGGCCCGCTACCAGCAGGTCGACGTCGCCGTCGTGGTCGACGTCGACGAAGGCGGCCGCCCCTGGCAGCCCCTGGAACGCCGGCAGCTTCGCGGTGCGCGTGGCGTCGGTGAAGTGCCCCTTGCCGTCATTGCGATACAGGCTGCTGCCTGAGGCGCGCAGCACGAACAGGTCGGGTGCGGCGTCGTTGTCATAGTCGGCGGCCACCACGCCGATGCCTGCCCCCGCCCGCGAATCGGCGGTGAAGCCGGCGGCGTCACTGTCGTCGAACCAGCGGGGGCCGTCGCGTCGGTAGAGTCGCGGCCCCGACGCAGACACCACAACCAGTTCGAGCGCGCCGTCACCGTCGATATCGAGCAGCGCCTGTCCACCGCCAAGGCCGGAGGTCAACGCCCTGGCACGGGCGCCGGCGAGTTCGGCGGCACTGAATCGACGGCCGAACGGCGTGCCTGGTCCGGCGGCTCCCTCGGCGCCGGCGACCACGGCCAACGTGAACGTCGCGGCGGGGGGCGTCTGGTCGATTAGTTCCGGTTCGGCACCTGTGGAGGCGATCGCTTCCGCGTATCGGCCTTGCTCGAGATAGCCGGTGCCGAAGGTAACTGCGTAGTTGGCGCGCCGGAGGTCCTGGGCGCGCTGCAGCAGCAGTTGCCCCTCGTCGGCCTTACCGCCGCGCGTCAGCGCCAGGCCGAGGACGTAGGAGGCCGTGACGTGGTACGGCTCGGTCGCCACGATCGGCTGGAGCGCAGCGATCGCCTCGTCGTAGCGGCGATCCTCGAGGTTGATCTGCGCGAGGTTCACGTTCGCGCCGACGTCGCCGG
>CALQBJ020000221.1 GCA_943328785.2 Bifidobacterium breve | reverse complement strand
TCCACCTTCTTCCAGCCCTCCGACGTGGCCTGGGACAAGGCCGGCAACACCTACATCGCCGACGGCATGGCCGGCAACACTAACCGCATTGCGAAGTTCAACAAGGATGGGAACTTCGTCAAGCAGTGGGGGTCGACCGGTTCCGAGAACGGCCAGTTCCGTGGTCCGAAGGCGCTCGCGGTCGACGCGAGTGGCAACGTCTACGTGGCCGATTCCGGCAACAAGCGCATCCAGGTGTTCGACGGCGACGGCACCTTCAAGTCGCAGATCACCAACATCGGCGCACCGCTGGCGATGTGCATGACCACCGGCGCGACGCAGTATCTCTACGTTTCGCACTCGGGCGACAAGGACGGCATGGTCGATCAGGCCATCCTGAAGGTGGCGCTCGACGGCAAGGTCGTCGGCAAGTTCGGCACGGCCGGCCGCCTGCTGAAGCAGATCGGCCTGGTCAACTCGATCGACTGCCGCAATGAAAACGAACTGCTGCTCGGCGAGATGACCAGCTGGCGCGTCCAGAAGGTCTCGCTCAAGAAGTAGCCCGCTCGACCGCCAGGCTCTTCCAACACCCGGTACTGCCACGCGGCAGTGCCGGGTGTTGTCGTCTCAGCGGCAGCTTCCTGACCTGCCGTACCCGCCCCACCCCGCCCAGCCAGCTCCCCGCCTCGCTGCGGTATCATCGGCTTCTATGACACAGTCCGGACTTCTCTCAGCGCCCCGGCTCGTAGCCGTGGCATGCGCGGCGCTGCTCGGCGGCGCGCTCGTGGCAGCTCAGGGACCGCAGGGCAACGCCCTCCCGCTCGAACCGTTCAAGGAACGTGGTGCGAGCATCACCCCGGCCTATGAAGGCTGGTTCGCCAATGCCGACGGCAGCTTCAGCATGCTGCTCGGTTACTACAACAGGAACTCGCGGCAGCCGATCGATATCCCGGTTGGCCCGAACAACAAGATCGAGCCCGGTCCGGTGGACCAGGGCCAGCCCACGCACTTCGAAACGGGTCGTCAGTGGGGCGTGCTGGTCGTGAAGGTGCCGAAGGACTTCGGCAAGAAGACCCTCACCTGGACCATCACCGCCAACGGCGAGACCCAGTCGATTCCGTTTGCGCTGCTCAACCCCTACAACGTGGCGCCGTTCAAGGAAATCGGCATGAACAACGAGCCGCCCAAGCTGTCGTTCACGCAGGGTGGACCCGCGTTCGCCGGCCCGCCGATGGCGACGGCCGCGACGCTCACCGGAAAGGTGAACACGCCGATCGCCCTGAATGTCTGGGCGGAAGACCCGAAGGGCCGAGCCACCGAAGGCGGCCGCGGTCGAGGCCCGTCGTCGATCGCCACGGTCTCACTGCACAAATACCGCGGTCCTGGCACCGTCACGTTCGACAAGGTCCGCTTGCCTGTGCCGACGCAGGGCGCCCAGGTGAGCGCCACGGCGACGTTCAACCAGCCGGGCGAGTACATGCTGCGCGTGCAGGCCAATGACGAGTCGGGTGAGGGCGGCGGCGGCTTCCAGTGCTGCTGGACCAATACTTACGTAAAGGTTACGGTCACCCCCTAGATTTCGGTATGGGTCGCCAGGACCGACAGTCTTACACTTAGTTAGCTGTACAAACCTGGTGCACTGGGGAGTGATCCCCCGAAGGAGTTCGTTCATGTTCGAAGTACGGTCCAGCGCCATCGCCGCCATCGTTCTCGGCGCCGCCCTCGCGCTCCCGGCTGCGGCCTCTGCCGAAGTGCCGAAGAATCCAACATTCGCGAAGGACATCGCACCGATCTTTCAGGACAAGTGCGAAGCCTGCCACCGGCCCGACTCGATCGCGCCGATGTCGCTGAAGACGTTCGCCGAAGTGCGGCCGTGGGTCCGCTCCATCAAGTCGCGCGTCGAGAACCGCACGATGCCGCCGTGGAGCATCGACAAGTCGGTCGGCGTGCAGAAGTTCCGCAACGACCGCTCGCTGAGCGATGAGCAGTTCGCCACCGTGGTGAAGTGGATCGACGCGGGCGCGCCGCAGGGCGACGTGCAGGACATGCCGGCGCCGAAGGCGTGGCCGGAAGATCAGGGCTGGAACTTCGCGGCGATGTTCGGCCAGAAGGAACCCGACCTCATCGTCAAGTCGGAGGCGTTCACCATGCCGGCGGTGTCGCAGGATGCGTGGGACAAGCGTCTCACCGATGCCGGCATCACCGAGCCGCGCTGGGTGCGCGCCATCGAGATTCGCCCGAACACGGTGAAGGGGCGTCGCATCACGCATCACGCGATCGCCTACCTCGAGCAGGAAGACCCGGGTGCCCAGCAGTCGTTCCTCCCCACCCCATTCATGGAGTGGGCGGTTGGCAAGCAGGGCGAACTGCAGCGTCCCGGCACCGGCAAGCTGTTGCTGCCGGGTGCGAAGTTCCACTGGGACATCCACTATTCGGCCACCGGTGAGGAGATCACCAGCCAGGTCGAAATGGGCATCTACTTCTACCCGAAGGGGCAGGAACCGAAGTACCGCACGTCGCTGTCGCTCGTGCCGGCGGCGCTCGGCACGATGGACATCCGTCCCAACACGCTGTCGATGTCGGAAGGCTTCTTCACGCTGCGCGACAACGCCCGCATCGAGAGCTTCCAGCCGCACATGCACCTGCGCGGCAAGGCGATGCAGGTGACGGCGCTCTCGCCCACCGGCCAGCAGACGGTCATCAGCTACGTCAGCAGCTTCGACTTCAACTGGATGACCAGCTACCAGTACGCGGACGACGTCGCGCCGCTGCTGCCGAAGGGCACCATCCTGAAGGTCACGGCGTGGCACGACAACACGTCGGCGAAGAAGAGCAACCCCGACCCGAACCAGTGGGTCGGCTGGGGCGACCGCACGGTCGACGAAATGGCGCACGCCTGGATCAACATCGTCTACATGAACGATGCGGACTTCAAGGCGGAGGTCGAGGCGCGCAAGTCGGCGGGCAGCACGCAGCAGTAGGACTAGTCGCAGGTCGACAGGTCACAAGGCGCAAGTCAAAGGCCGGTGCTCCTCACGGAGCACCGGCCTTTTTTATTGGGCGGGATCGGGAATCGGGAAGGTGACGTGCCCTTCCTTGTTGAGGATGCGGACCGTCAGGTCGGCCTGCCTGGCCCTTGGGGGAAACAGCGGGGTGCCGTCGGCGGCGGTCGATGGAAACACCACCCAGAGCCGCTCGTAGTTGTAGTCGCGCCTGTAGACGCCACGTAACGCCTTCGCCTTCTCCAGCGCCGGTGTGTTCGTCCCTGGGGCGACATGGCGGTCGTCGCCCGCAGGTCCGAGAAACGCCCCCCAGTCGTTCGGGATGACGCCTGATCCTTCGCGCGGATCGACCTCGAGGAGCATGACGATGTCGCCCGCGGCCGTCGCTTCGGTGACCAGCGCCTCGGTCTGCGCGTCGGTGAGCCGATCGGTCAGTTGCTGCAACCGGGCGGTCGCGCGGATGACGTCGCCAGTCAGCCAGGTCGCGCGCAGCTTGTAGTTGTAGGAGTGCTCGGTATGCACGACGCGGAAGTCGAACACGCCACCGACGCGGCCAGTCACGCGCGCCGCCTGGCCGATGCGCTCGGCGTGGGCGTGGCTCCACTGCAGATAGTCGGGAGTGGCGCTCTGCTCCTGGGACAGCGCCGTGCCAACCCCGCCAATGGTGGCGACGAACACCAGCACCTGGACCGCGCGCATCACTTCGCCTTGCGCGTGATGGCCACGAGTTCCTTGCCGCCAATCACGGTCTTGGAGACCGTCATTCCCATCACTTCGTAGCCGGCACTCCCCGCTTCGCGCAGTTCGCGTTCGAGCGTCGAGGTCTTCGTCGTCGCCAGCAGCTTGTAGTCGAAGCCGCCGTTCGTACCGGCCTTGTCGCGCTCGAGGATGCATACGACCTCCTGCCCTCCGAACGTCGACTTGAAGACCGTCTGGTCGCGATACTGGAACCCGGCATCAGACGCTTCCTGCAGTTCCTTCTGCATCGTCGACGTCTTGGACGTCGCGAGCAGTCGATACGCATACCGGCCGGATGCTCCGCCCTTGGCCATCACGGCGACGCCTTCGCTGCCGCCAACCACCGTCTCACCGCCCATCACGAACGAGAAGCGGAAGCCGGCCTCGGCCGCTTCGTTCATCTCCTTCTCGAGGGTCGATGTCTTCGACGTGGCGAGCACGCGATAGTCGTAAGAGGTCTGGGCGCCGGCACGTGCCGGGACCAGCAGGCACAAGAGTGCACCGGCGAACGACAGGGCAACCGCACGGGTGATGGCGCGCGAATCGGTAGAAGGTATCTTCACAAGGTCTCTCCAACGGGAACAGGTGGTGCCACGGCGGACGAACCGGGCATCGTCAGGATGGTTCGACAATACACGCGGCGCGGTGGCCCGTCGAATACATCACCGATGCGTGGTTTCGGCGGAGCGCTACAATTTCCAGATGTCTTCGCTCCCGTCAACCCTTCCCTACGGTGTTCCCGCGCCCACCTATCGCCTGCCGGACGCCACGCACGTCGGCGCCGTGCACCTCCAGGTCGCCAACCTGCAGCGTTCGATCGATTACTACGAGCACGTCATCGGGCTGCGCGTCACGGCTCGCGACGCAGCGCGAGCCACGCTGACGGCCCAGGGCGAGGCCAGGCCGCTCGTCGAACTGCACGAACGAGCTGGTGTCTCGCCAGCGCCGCGCCGCGGCGTCTACGGGCTGTATCACTTCGCCATCCTGCTGCCGAGCCGCGCCGATCTCGGTCGCCTCATCGCGAACCTGGCGGCCATGGGACTGCGCATGAGTGCGGCGGATCACCTGGTGAGCGAAGCGATCTACCTGACCGACCCGGATGGACTGGGGATCGAGGTCTACTGCGATCGGCCGCGCGATCAATGGGACGTGCGAGGGCAGGAACTGGTGATGGCCACCGAGTCGCTCGATCTCATGGAACTGGTCAGGGCGGGCGACGAGCTGTCGTGGGAGGGCGCGCCGGCGGGAACGACGATGGGGCACGTGCACCTGCACGTCGGGAATATCGAGGAAGGTGAAGCCTTCTACCACCGGGCCCTGGGCTTCGACAAGATGGTGTGGAGCTACCCGGGCGCACTGTTCCTATCGGCCGGCGGCTACCACCATCATCTCGGCACCAACACCTGGTCGCCAGGGCCGGCAGCGAGCGAGGAGCAGGCGCGGTTGCTCGAGTGGGAACTGGTGGTGCCTGGTGCCGCCGACGCGGCGGCGGCGGCGGACAGCCTGTCGGGCGCGGGCTACGCCGTGGAGGCGGCCGGCACGTTGTGGACGGTGCGCGATCCGTGGGGCACGCGCCTCAGGATCGCGCCGTCTGCCTAAGCGGTTTTGGTCGTTTCGACCTTCGGCCCGACCAGCGCCGCCTTGATGGCGCGCTGACGAGCGCGGAGCACGAGCCGGCGCTTGCGATCGACGTTGAACCTGGAGCGGTTGCCGTTGCGTTTGGACATGAGACCTCGGCCTGATGAGCTTCGATGAGGCCAGGGCCCGGGCGGCCGACGAGACTCAGAAAAGCAGGAGCTGTCAGTATAGCCCGCCTCGAGCGCCGGGTTCCCGGCGGATTGCCGGCGCTTCCCCGTCCTCGTCGTCATCATCGACGCGCCACAGGCCCAATTCGAGGGGTGAGCCTGGGCAACGTACTTGCACGGACAGGATGTATCCGCAGCATCACGGGAGGGTGCGTCGATGGACCTCTCCACCACCTACCTTGGGTTGACGCTCGCTCATCCATTCATGGCTGGCGCGTCTCCGCTCGCCGACCATCTCGACACCGCACGGCGCCTCGAAGACGGCGGCGCCTCGGCGCTGGTCCTGCACTCGCTCTTCGAAGAGCAGCTCACGCTGGCCGCGCGCGGAGAAATCCACCACCGCGACCCGCTCGACGTCCAGTTCACGTCGGCACTCGCCGCGTTCCCTCCGCCCGACGACTACGCTCTTTCCCCCGAGGGCTATCTCGAACACCTGCGCCGGGTGCGGGAGGCGGTGCACATCCCGGTGATGGCGTCCCTGAACGGCACCACCAGCGAAGCGTGGATTCGCTTCGCCGCCGAACTGCAGGATGCCGGTGCGCACGCCCTCGAAGTGAACATCTACGACATCGTCTCCGACCCGCGCCGCTCGGCGCTGTCGATTGAAACCGACCTGCGCAATCTGGTACTCGAACTCAAGCGAGCGCTGCGCATCCCGGTGGCCCTCAAGCTGTCGCCCTACTTCACGGCGCTCGGCAACGTGGCACGGCGGCTCGACGATGCTGGGGTGGACGGGTTGGTCCTGTTCAACCGGTTCTACCAGCCGGACATCAACCTCGACACACTGACGATCGAGCCAAGGCTGGAGCTGTCGACGCAGGCCGAACTGCGGCTGCGCCTGCAGTGGGCGGCGCTGCTGCGCGGCCGCATCCACGCATCGATTGGCCTGACGGGCGGGGTGATGCTGCCCGCAGACGGCATCAAGGCGGTGCTGGCCGGCTCCGACGCGGTGCAACTGGTCTCAGCCATCCTGCGCAACGGCCCGGACCACTTCCGCGTCATGCGCGACGGCCTCGCGGCGTTCCTGCAGCAACAGCACGCGCCAAGCGTCACGGCCATCAAGGGCCGCGTGAGCTTCGCGGC
>CALQBJ020000220.1 GCA_943328785.2 Bifidobacterium breve | reverse complement strand
GCCGATGCGCACGATGCCGCCACGCGTCGGCGTTTCCGCCATCTTCTTGTCGAGCGTGTTGTTGGCGATCGATTGCTGGAGGGTGCTGTTCACGAGGTCGATGCCGACCACGATGGCCGGGGCCGATGCGGCCCGCGGCGCAGGCGCCTGGGCCATGACCGGGGGTGCCGTGACGCCGAGGAACAACGCTGCCGCACAGGCTCTGTTCATCATGGCGGCGACTCTAGCATGAGCCTTGTTCGTGGACGCTGGTGTACTCTCGAAGGCATGGCCTCCTGGACCGACGCGCTGGTGGAGTTTGTGGAGAAGTCGGCGCTGCTGTGCGAAACGATCAAGCGGAACGGCGATGACGAACGGTATGCGGCGCGCATCGACCGCATGTCGCAGAAGCTTGAGGCACTGGCCGCGAGTCTCGACGAGACCGAGCCGCAAAGCGCGAAGGCGCTGCGCGCCTCGTGGGAGCGGCCGGTGAGAAGTCTGGCGTTCCGGAACGCCGCGCACCAGAAGCACGACGCGGACTAGAGGGAGGCTGGCCGTACGTAGTGGCGACGGTCGTACGTAGCTGCCGACCTTCAGGTCGGCGTTATTGAACCGCAGTACGTAGTTGCGCACCTGCAGGTTCGCCCTCAAGACGACAGGCGCCGCCCCCTTGCGGGAGACGGCGCCTTGTCTGTTTCACTTCGTCGTTCGTGCCACTACGGCCTGCAGGTAGCCGGCAGGGCGAAGCTTTCCGTGATGCTCACCGTGCTGCGGGGCGATACCGTGCCCTTCGCTCCCACGCCAACGCCGAACTTCGCGAACGCCGGCGTCGCAGGCGCGAAGTCCATCCCGCCGACGAAGATCTTCTGGATCTCCTGGGTCGTCTTTCGCGCGCCCCTGGCGTCGTGCACCAACTTGCACAGGGCCGCGGCGTAGATTGCGCCCTCCCTGCGCGCGCCAGCGAGCGAAGTTCTCGTGCACGCCGGTGCTGTTCTGGATGAGCATGGCCTTGGCGCCGCCAGCCGTCCTGCGCTTCGGCCTGGGCCGCGTCGTTACCAAGTCCGGCCCCCGTGAAGTTCGTCGTATGGACGTTGCCCTGCGCCTCCGTAAACCCTGCGGCAAGCAGGATGTCGTGCATCTTGTTGTTCAGGTAGGACAGATTCTGTACGGCGACGGCCTTGTTGGCGTCGGCATCCAGATTCGCGGCGACATTGTTGCCGCGGATGTTGATGGTGGTCTGTCCCGTCGCGTCGAGCCACGTCGCAGTGCCCGGTTGCGTGGCCTGCCGGGTCTTGGCCGGGCTCCCCGTAAACACCGGTACGAGTCGGATGCGATGCACGACACGACGTCCAGCACGTCGCCCGTGTTGCTCCACGTCTCCACCCGCAGGCCGCGGTTCAGCGAACCGTCTGCATCCCGGAAGAGGACGTGCGATACGTGCGGGTCCACAAAGAAGAACGGCGTCTTCTCGAACACCACGCGGTTGGTTTCGCGGCGGGCGGCGCGCAGCGCCTGTCCTTCGTTGCCATCCGCGCCCTTTGCCGAGACACCGTACACCTGCAGCCCGCCAACCTGCTGCGTGAGGCGGTAGACCCGCTGACCGTTCGTCGAGCGTGACAACGACCCCACCACAATGGAGTTGGCCGGCACGAAGACGCCGCGCTTGGCCGCGGAGGCCGCAAACGTCTGCGAGCGCCGCGGCGCGAAGGCGCTGTTCTGGGCGTGCCAGGCCGCGGCGAACCGCAGGGTGCCGGACAGGAAAATGGAAGCCACGAGTGACGCGTGCCTGACCCGGCAATCGACACCGCCAGAGTGGCGAGTGGCCGGAAGGGTGGGGCAGGCCGCCCCGTGTCGAGGGCCGGCTGCGGCATCGCCGTGCACCCGCGTGAGCCGCCGGTCGCGGTGTCGGACCACGACCAACGACTAACGACTACGCCGCCGGTGACGCCGGCGGCGTACGAGCCTCGTAGGCGAAGGTGAGTGCGTTTGCCGCCTCGTCGATGGTGACGGTACCGCCATGTTCGAGCGCGCCGAAGAGCAGTTGGTCGGTGAGCACGTCGCGCACCTCCTTCTGGATGACGCGCGCCAGCGGCCGGGCGCCAAACAGCCGGTCGTAGCCCGCCTTGGCCAGCCAGGTGCGGGCGGCAGGCGTGAGTGTGATCGCCACCTTCCGCTCGCTGAGCTGGCTTTCGAGCTGCAGGATGAACTTCTCGACGATCGTCTCCATCGCGTCGGGCGCCAGCGCCTTGAACATCACGATGGCATCGAGCCGGTTCCTGAACTCTGGGCTGAACACCTTTTCCAGCGCGCTCTTCGCCTTGCCGGCGGCCGCCTTGCCGCGCGACTCCTCGTCGAGCCCGGCCATCGTGTCGGCGAAGCCGATGGACGCAGCGCCCATCTCGCGCGAGCCGGCGTTCGACGTAAGGATGACCACGGAGTTACGGAAGTCAGCCTTGCGTCCGGTGTTGTCGGTGAGGGTGGCATGGTCCATCACCTGCAGCAGCACGTTGTAGATGTCCGGATGGGCCTTCTCGATTTCGTCGAGCAGCACGACGCTGTAGGGGTGCTGACGTACGGTGTCGACGAGCAGGCCGCCCTGTTCGAAGCCGACGTAGCCGGGAGGGGCACCGATGAGGCGGGCCACCGCGTGCTTCTCCATGTACTCGCTCATGTCGAAGCGGATGAACTCGTTCCCCAGTTGCAGCGCCAGTTGCTTCGCCAACTCGGTCTTGCCGACGCCGGTCGGGCCGGTGAAGAGGAAACAGCCAGCCGGGCGGTCTGGCTGGCCAAGGCCGGCGCGCGAGCGCTTGATGGCCTGCGCCACGAGATGCACCGCCTCGTCCTGGCCGAACACGACGCGGCGCAGCGACTCTTCGAGCGAGCGGAGCCGATCGCGATCGGACGAGGTGGCCTGACGGTCGGGAATGCGGGCCACCTTTGCGGCGACGCGCTCGATATCTCGCGCGTCGACGACGGGGCGTTCCGCCTTCGCCATGGCTTCGGCGAGACAGCCGTCGTGTGGGGCCTCGGCGGTGCTGGTCCGGCTGAAGCCGGACACGACACCTGAGCCGTTGGCAGGGCTGGGCTCGGGAACCGTCTCCCCCGGGCTGTCGTCGTGTCCGTCTTTAGCTGGACCTTCGAGTCCAGTTGGTGCGTCCGGGGCCGCGTTGCGCTTCGCCTCGGCAGCCGCCGCTAGCGCCTGTAGCCGCGTCACCGAACCGGCCTCGTCCATCAGGTCGATGGCGCTGTCGGGCAGTTTGTAGTCGCGCAGGTGCCGGGCGGCGAGGCGCGCCGCCGCCTCGAGCGCCGCATCGGTATAGGTGACGCCGTGATGCTCCTCGTACCGGCTGCGCAGGCCAGAGAGGATGCTGATCGTTTCCTGGATCGACGGCTCGTCGACGGCGATCTTCTGCAGCCGGCGGGCCAGCGCCCGGTCCTTCTCGATGTGCTTGTACTCTTCGTGCGTGGTCGAGCCGATGACGCGGAGCGTGCCCTGCGTGAGCAGCGGCTTCAGTAGCGTCGCCAGGTCCATCGTGCCGCCCGAGACGGCGCCGGCGCCGACGGTGGAGTGCATCTCGTCGATGAAGAGAATGGGCTTGGGGCGCGCCGACAGCGCCGCGATGACCACCTTGAAGCGTTCCTCGAAGTCGCCGCGGAAGCGCGTGCCGGCCAGCAGGGCGCCGGTGTCCAGCGAGAAGACCTCGGCTCCAGCCAGTGCGCCCTGCACATCGTCGTGCAGCAGGCGCGCGGCCAGCCCTTCGGCCAGCGCCGTCTTGCCGACGCCGGGGTCGCCGACGAAGACCGGGTTGTTCTTGCGGCGGCGGCAGAGGACCTCGATCGTGCGCTGCAGTTCGGCGGCGCGGCCGATGAGCGGGTCGAGCTGCCCCTGCCGGGCGCGGTCCGTGAGGTTGACGCAGTAGGCGCTCAGCGGATCGGTGGCGGTGGAGGTGGGCTCGTCGCCGTGCGCGTGGGAACCCTCGTCGTCGCCGCCCGGCGTGCTTGCCGGATCGTGCGGCACCTTGGTGATGCCGTGCGAGATGAAGTTGAGGATGTCGAGCCGCGTGACGTCGTGCTCGCCGAGCAGTTGAGCGGCGTGGGTCTTCGGCTGCTGCAGCATCGCGGCAATGATGTCGCCGGCGTTGGCCACGTCGCGCTGCGCGCTCTGCACGTGCAGGATGGCGGTCTGCAGCACGCGGCGGAATGCCACCGTCTGCTCCGGGTCCTTCGCGGTGCCACGCTTCTGCTTTTCGACCGACTCGTCGAGATACTGGTCGAGGTCGCGGCGCAGTTGTGGCAGGTCGACACCGCAGGCGGCGAGAATGGCTTCACCGTCCGGATCGTGCGCCAGGGCGTAGAGCAGGTGTTCCAGCGTCAGGTACGCGTGACCGCGCGAGATGGCCTCGCGGAACGCGATGTTCAGGATGACTTCGAGCGCAGGTGAAAACATGGTTCAGGCGTCCTCTATCGTTGCCTGCAGCGGATGGCCCGCGTCGCGCGCGAGCGTGGTCAGCGAATGGACCTTTGTTTCGGCAACTTCCCACGGATAGACGCCCGCGATACCGCGCCCCTCGAGGTGCACCTGCATCATCACGCGGTACGCCTCCGACGGACTCTTCTGGAACAGCCCTTCCAGCACGTCCACGACGAACTGCATCGGGGTGTAATCGTCGTTGAGCAGCACGACGTTATAGAGCGTCGGCTCCTTGGTCTGTTCGTGGACCCGTTCCTTAACCGCTCCGCCAGTCTGGTCCTGATCGCCCGGCTTGCCCGCCATGATCTAAGCGTAGCATCTGGCGCACTACCCGTGCGGGTAGTGCGCCAGAAGGGGGCAGGCCCGCGCCACGCGTTCGCACGCCGTGGCCACCGCAAGCGCCTCATCGCGGGGAATCGGTGACGGAGCCTGCCCGGTTGCCGCAGGGGAGAACGCCTCGATCAGCGCGCGCAGTCCAGGATAGGCCGCCTCGCCATGGCGTGCCCGCCGGATCAGGTTCGCGGCGGTGGCGACGACGGCTGCGGCCGAGGTGAGCGGTTGCGCGACCTTCCCGGCCCGGGTCGACCGGCCACGAGCAACGGTCATGACGCCGTGAAATGGGTTGAGGTGGACGGTGCCGCGCTCGCCGACGAGTTACATGTGGTTGACCGGCGGACGGCCGCGCATCGACACCGCGATCGACAGCGTCGCGTCGTCGAACACCCCGGTCTCGTGCAGTTCCCCTGACAGCGGACAGCGCACCTGCCAGTCGACTGCCTCGACCAAGCGCACTCAACCAGCGAGAACGGGTGCACCAGCACCTCTTCGGCGATCTGTTTCAGTCGCACGTCGTCTGCGCCGTCGGTTCAGGCCGAGTCGCGCGCGTTCATACTCCCTCCTGAAATGGGAACTAATGCGCCGGGCAGCGCTGCACCTGGTGCGCGTGCCAGCGGCCCATCAGTCCGGCGCCGACGGTGGCCACGCGGGGAGGTGCGGAAGTCACGGCCATCAGCGTTGCGTATTCGTTGCACGTTAAGATGGGCGCGACTCGCTGGAGCCTGCACACGCGTGACTTGGAACACACCCCCGCAACTGGTCGGCCAGAGTCGTTGGCATTTTGCGCCGTCGGCCGAGTGGCCCGATCAGGATCTGGTGGCCGGCGGTGCCGACCTCGAGCCGTCGACGCTGATCGAAGCCTACCGGCGAGGGCTCTTCCCGATGCCGGTGCCTGATGTCGACGATGTGCTCGGCTGGTGGTCGCCCGACCCGCGCGGCATCATTCCCATCGATGGCCTGCGCGTCACCAAGTCACTCCGGCAGAGCGCGAAGCGCTATGAGGTGCGCGTCGACACCTGCTTCGACGCTGTCGTGCGAGGCTGCGGCGATCCGTCTCGCGAACATGGGTGGATTACCGACGACTTTCGCGAGGCCTACGCCGTGCTGCATGCGCTGGGCTGGGCGCACAGCGTTGAGGTGTTCGACAGCGGGGGCGCACTGGCCGGCGGACTCTACGGCATCCGCATCGGCCGATTCTTCGCCGGTGAGTCGATGTTTCACCGGCAGCGCGACGCGTCGAAGGTGGCGCTGCTGTCGCTGGTGACGCTGATGACGGAGAGCGGCATGGCGCTGCTCGACACGCAGTGGTCGACGGAACACCTCGCCTCGCTCGGGGCCATCGAAATTCCGCGGGCCGAGTACCTGCGCCGCCTCGCAGACGCGATCGGTCCGCACGTGTCGAGCGATAGGTGAAGGTTACCGATCTGCGCGACGTCGCGCTGCTAATGGTGTTACCGAGGGTCGAGAGGACCTGCGGGGCAGGGGCGGAGCGGCAGGATGGCGTGTGGCGGTTGCCGCCCAGTCCCCCCACGACGTCACGGGGGCCAACCTCTGCGCTCGAAAGTCTGCGTCACACGCAGCAGCCCTGAGCCAGACGGCTTCCGCGAAGAACTATTTCAAGGAAACGCGGAATGGCGTTGACAAGCGAACGACCAGGTCGTAATCTTATCGAGTTCGCCAAGCAACGCCGACTGCGGCGCTGAGACTGAAAGGTAGTCGCAGTAATGCTGGTGAATAAGCGAAGACATCCTTGATGTCGCGAGCTTACAGTTGCCCGGAAATACTGCCAGGTTAAACCTACGGCTTTTCCAGACAAGCGATTTAGGCGAGACG
>CALQBJ020000219.1 GCA_943328785.2 Bifidobacterium breve | reverse complement strand
GGATTTGAACCTTCGAAGCCACAGGGGCGACAGATTTACAGTCTGTTGCGTTTGACCGCTTCGCTACCTCGCCAGTAGTTTTGTGTGCTTGGAAACCGTGTATGTCGACGCGTACCTTGCGGACCGGGAACACCCAAGTCGTTGGAGCTGGCGAAGGGATTTGAACCCCCGACCAGCTGATTACAAATCAGCTGCTCTACCGGACTGAGCTACGCCAGCCAGACAAAAGTTGGACTTTAGCACGTCCTGTGCCACGGACGCAACCGCACAAATACGTACTGCACGTGCGCCGTGAGTTACCGGCCTGTTCCGCCACGCTGCCGAACCGCCTCGAACAGCGCAATGCCGGCCGCCACCGAGACGTTCAGGCTCTGCACGTGGCCGTGCATGGGGATTGAGACGAGCCAATCACACCGCTCCCGCACGAGGCGGCGCAGTCCCGTCCCCTCTGCGCCGACCACAATCGCCGTCGGCACGGTAAAGTCTATTTGATCGTAGCGCTTGGAGCCATCTCCCGCAAGCCCGACCGTCCAGACACCCGCATCCTTCAATTCTTCGACCGCCCTAGCGACGTTCACCACCTCGGCGATCTTCACGTGCGACACTGCGCCCGCCGCCGCCTTCGCTGCCGCGCCACCGAGCGGCGCCGAATGGCGCGACTGCCGGATCACGCCGTCAGCGCCAGCGGCATCGACGGTCCGCAGGATGGCACCGACGTTGTGCGGGTCCTCGATGCCATCGAGCACGATGATCAGCGGCACCGCTGCCGCGCCCGTCACCAGATCCTCGACCGAGTAGTGACGCGCGTCTTCCACGTCGGCGATCACGCCCTGATGCACGCCGCCCTTGGCGGCCCGATCGAGTTCGTTGGCCTGGACGCGACGCACGGCAATCCCCGCGTGCTGCGCCGCCGCGACCGCCTCGGCCGCCCGCCCGCCGGCCTTGTCGGACACGCGCAGTTCGCGCACACGCCCCGCACGAATCGCCTCGAGTACCGCATTGATGCCGTAGATCAACATGACAAGCTCACGCTCCCAGCGCGCGCGCGAACGCCGCCGCCCGCTCGCGGCAGCCGACGATTATTGGAATTCCACATGACGCGGGCAGTTCGGCGCCACGGTCGATGGCCGGCACGACGAGGTCGAGTTCCGGCCCTTCGGCACGGCCGGTGAGGGCGATGCGAATGGGATGGAAGAGCCCCTTCCCCTTCTGGCCGGTCTTCGCCTTCACCGCATTCGCCGCCGCGCGGAAGCGCTCGCGATCGAGGCGCGGCGCCGACGCCAATTCCTCCGCCAGGGCGCGCGCGACAGCGCCCGCCTCGGCCGTTGCCATCTCGGCGCGTACGGCCTCGTCGCCCAGGGCCGCGTCGGCAGAGAAGTCAAACAGCACCGCCAGCCGCCCCGGCACCTGGTTCAGGCGGTCCACCGAACTGCTGGCGATCGGCATCACCGACGCTAGGTACGACAGGCCCACTTCGTCCGGCGTCATCGACAGGCCGGCCTCGGCGAAGTACGGGAGAGCGAGATCGACGAGCCGCGCAGGCTCCGCCGCCTTCAGGTAGTGACGATTCACCCACGCGAGCTTCTCTTCGTCGAAGACGCCGGCGCTGAGGCCAACGTTGTCGAGCGAAAAGCGGCGAGCCATTTCCGCAATCGGCAGCAGTTCCTCGTCGTTGCCGGGCGACCAGCCGATCAGCGCCAGGTAGTTGACGAGCGCCTCGGGCAGGTAGCCCTTGCGGCGGAACTCACCGACCGACGTCGCGCCATGCCGCTTCGAAAGTGGCGTGTGGTCCTGCCCCATCACCAACGCGAGATGCGCGAAGGCCGGCGGCGTGAACCCCAGCGCCTCGTACAGCAGAATCTGGCGCGGTGTGTTCGAGATGTGATCCTCGCCACGAATCACCTGCGTGATCCCCATCAGCGCATCGTCAACCACGACGGCGAGGTTGTAGGCCGGGGTGCCCTCGGCGCGCACGATGATCGGGTCGCCGATCACGTCGGTGTGGAACCGCACCTCGCCGCGCACCGCGTCCTCGAAGCGGACCTCGTAGTTATCGCGCACACGGAAGCGGATAGCCGGCGTCTCGCCAGCGGCCCGCCGCGCCTCGACCTGCTCCGTCAACAGCCGCCGGCAGGTCCCAGCGTAGTGCGCCGGTCGCCCCGAGGCGAGCGCCTCAGCCCGGTCGGCGTCCAGTTGCTCGCGCGAGCAGAAGCAGTAATACGCGTGGCCCTGCTCGATGAGCTGATGCGCGTAGCGTGTATAGAGCGCCGCTCGCTCCGACTGCCGATACGGCCCGAACGGTCCGCCCGTGTCAGGCCCCTCGTCCCAGTCGAGCCCCAGCCAGCGGATGTCCGAGATGATGGTGGCTTCGGACTCGGGCGTCGATCGCTCGACGTCCGTATCCTCGATGCGCAGCACGAACGTGCCGCCGCGCCCGCGCGCCAGCAACCAGTTGAACAGGGCCGTGCGCGCGTTGCCGACGTGCAGCTTGCCGGTAGGACTTGGAGCGAAACGGACTCTCATAGGTATTGCGAAGCGCAAATTTCAGATTACAGATTGCCGGTCGCCGACGTGCCGGCGTCAGACACGGCGCAGCAGGGCGCTGGCATGCGCGGCGACGGCTTCACCCCGTCCCACCGCATCCACACCTTCGTTCGTCTTGCCCTTGATGCCCACGCATTCGATGGGCACGCCCACCGCGTCGGCTATCACCTGCCGCATCGACTCGACGTAGCCCTTGATCTTCGGTCGCTCGAGCACCACGGTGACATCGACGTTGCCGACAACGAAGCCGGCCTCGTTCACGATGGCGACCGCGCGCCGGAGCAGTTCGACCGAATTGGCGTCCTTCCACTGCGGGTCGTTGTCCGGAAAGTGGCGGCCGATGTCGCCGAGCGCCGCACCACCGAGGATCGCGTCGGTCACCGAGTGGCAGACGACATCGGCATCGGAGTGTCCGAGCGCGCCACGTTCGAACGGCACGGTGACGCCGCCGAGAATGAGCGGCCGGCCCTCGACCAAGCGGTGCAGGTCGTAGCCGGTGCCGACGCGCACGTCGGCGCCCGCGTGGTTCCGCCCCTTCAGAATCGCATCCATCACCGGCAGGTCCTCTGGCGTCGTGATCTTGATGTTGGTCTGCTCGCCGTCGACGAGCCGCACCGGGTGCCCGGCCCGCTCGGCCAGCGCGGCCTCATCGGTGGCGTCGGCGCCGCTTTCGCCAAGGGCGAGCGCGTCGCGCAGCACACGCCGGCTGAAGACCTGCGGCGTCTGTGCCAGGTAGACGGCGTCGCGCGGGATCGTTTCGCGCACGAACGGCACCAGTTCGCCGGTCGCGAGCTTCACCGTGTCGCGCGCCGGCAGGGCCGCGAGCGCGGCGCCCGACTCGGCAGCCGCGGCAATCGTGCGCGAGATCAGCCCTGGCGACGCGAACGGCCGGGCCGCATCGTGGATGACGATCAACTCTGCCTCGGCCGAGACCGCCTGAAAGGCATTCAGCACCGAGTCCTGCCGCCGGTCGCCGCCCGTGACGATGCGCAGTGGCTTCGACGTGGCTCGCAGGTACGGCGGCGGTTCGGCGACGAACTCCGCCGGTAGGGCGATGACCAGTTCGTCGATTTGAGGATGCGCCAGGAACAGCGCGACGCTGCGCTCGAGCACCGACTGCCCGCCGACGCTGAGCATCTGCTTCGGCACGGCACCGCCGAAGCGCTGTCCGCGACCGCCCGCCGCAATGATGGCTGAAACGAACATAGGAAACTATCGATTATAGAGGCGGAACGGGCCTCGGCGTCAGCACGACGGGTCGATGCCGCTGCGGCTGTGCAGCGTCGCCGCAACCACGGCGTGCACGCGGTCAGCGAGCCGCTTCGCGTCGCGGACGCTCGGCGCCGCGATCGTCGGCGGCACGATCGGGTCGTGCACGATGAGCTCGACGTCACCAGGCTCGGTGCGCAGCCGCCCCTTCTGCATCACGTGGCGCGTGCCGACCACGGCCACCGGAACGATCGGCAGACCCGACTGCAGGGCGAGCAGGAAACTGCCCGCCTTGAAGCGCGCCACGGCGCCGTCCCTGCTCCGGGTGCCTTCCGCGAAGATGATGAGCGACAAGCCGTCCTTCAGCAGCGAACGCCAGCGGTTCAGGATGGAGGACGGGTCTGGGTTGCGGCGATCGACGAAGAGATGGCCTCCCCGACGGAGGTGCCACCCGAGCATCGGGAACTTCGCGAGCGACTCCTTGGCGATGATGCGCAGTTGGAACGGCAGCGACGCGAAGATCACCGGGATGTCGTAGATGCTCTGGTGATTCGAGACGAACACGTAGGTCGTGCCAGGGGTGATGCGCTCGAGCCCCTCGACCCGCACCCGCACGCCGGTGGTCTTCAGGATGAGCCACGACCAGGCGCGCGCACAGCGATGCGCGAAGTGGCCGCTGCGGTCGAACAGGCCTGACACGATCGACGCCACACCGAGCACGAGAGTGTAGACGCTGATGGCGGGGATCAGGTAGAAGACCGTCCGCCACCAGTGAAATGGGGGAATACGCCGCAACGGAATCGCCGGTCTCAGGTCTGCTGCGCCGCCGCCGGGATGCTCGGCGCGGGCGCGGTGGCCGAGCGTGGGCGGTCGATGACGTGCGACGAGGTCTGGGGCTGGGCGGCCATGCCCGGTTCGATGTAGCGGCCGAAGATCATCTTGCCGGCGGTGGTCTGGAGCACGCTGGTGACGACGATGTCGATGGTCTTGCTGATCATCTTGCGCGCGTTGTCCACCACCACCATCGTGCCGTCGTCGAGATAGGCGACACCCTGGGTGTATTCCTTGCCTTCCTTCAGGATGAAGACCTTCATGATCTCGCCTGGCAGCACCACGGGCTTCAGCGAGTTGGCGAGCTCGTTGACGTTCAGGACCGAGACGCCGCGCAGTTGCGCCACCTTGTTCAGGTTGAAGTCGTTGGTCACGATCTTTGCATCGAGCGTCCGGGCGAGTTCGATGAGTTTCAGGTCGACTTCCTTCACTTCGGGAAAGTCGACGTCGGAGATCAGCACCTCGACACCCGACATCTTCTGGATCTTCTGGAGGATGTCGAGGCCGCGGCGGCCACGATTGCGCTTGAGCGAGTCGCCGGAGTCGGCCACCAATTGCAGTTCCCTGAGCACAAACTGCGGAATCACCAGCGTGCCGTCGATGAAACCGGTGTCGCAGACATCGGCGATGCGGCCGTCGATGATGACACTGGTGTCGAGGATCTTGTAGCGACGGGTGGAGCCGGTGGCGCGGAATAGCCCCAGCAACCGCGCCGGCTCGAGCCACTCCCCATTCTTCGCCCCCAGCATCAGGCCGAGGTACGGCAGGACGATCAACAGAAAGGAGTGCAGGAACTCGACCTTGGGGTCGGAGTCGTCGGCGAAGAACAGGCCCGACTCGATCGCACGGGCGATCGCCAGGCCGACGGCGCAACCGAGTAAGGCGCCGAGCACGCGGCTCGGTGCGATCTCGCGCACGCGCGTTTCGAACGCGACGACGAGTCCGGACAGGACGATCGCGAAGGCGATGTTGGCGATGAGGCCGACCGGAAGTGGCTGCAGCAGCGCCGCCGAGTACGCCACGGCCGCCACGATCAGCACACGGGCGAGCACGAACCAGGCCATTGAGGTCCCCCGCTATGAAGCGCCCACCATACCACCAAATTCAGGAGAGGAGCGCATCGAGCGCCTCACCGGCACTGCGGACCGCAACCAGTTCGCAGTTGCCGCCCACCGCGACCCGGTCCTCTGGATCGATGTTGGCCTCCGGCATGATGCAGCGCGTGAATCCCATCTGCGCGGCTTCCCGGATGCGCAGGCCCGCCTGCGTCACGCCACGCACCTCGCCCGCCAGCCCCACTTCGCCGAAGATCGCGGTGGTGCCGGCGATGACCCGGTTGCGTACGCTCGACGCGATCGCCGCCACAATCGCCAGGTCGGCGGCCGGCTCGTCAATCGCCATCCCGCCCGCGATGTTCACGAACACATCGTCGCCGACCAGGTTGAGCCCGGTCCGCTTCTCGAGCACTGCCAGGAGCAACGATAGGCGCTGGGTGTCGACCCCGTTGCCCATGCGCCGCGCGTTCCCGTAGCTGCTCGTGCTGACGAGCGCCTGCACTTCCACCAGGATCGGCCGCGACCCCTCGACGGAGCACAACACGGCGGATCCTGGTGCGTTCGCCGGCCGTTCGGCCAGGAACAGCTTGGACGGGTTCGGCACTGGCTTCAGGCCGCCGGACGTCATCTCGAAGACGCCCAATTCGCTGATGGCGCCGAAGCGGTTCTTCACGGCGCGGACGACGCGGTGGGAGTGATGCCGCTCGCCCTCGAAGTAGAGCACCGTGTCGACGATATGCTCCAGCGCCTTCGGGCCGGCGAGGCTCCCTTCCTTCGTGACGTGGCCGACCAGCAGGATGGGAACGTTTTGGCCCTTGGCAGCGAACAACAGCTGGGTGGCCGCCTCGCGGACCTGCCCGATGCTGCCAGGAGCCGACTGGAACTTCAGGGAGAAGACCGTTTGAATTGAATCGACTATGACCAGCGCCGGACGCAGCCTGGCGATCTCCTCGAGGATGCGCTCGAGGCAGGTCTCGGCCAGCAG
>CALQBJ020000218.1 GCA_943328785.2 Bifidobacterium breve | reverse complement strand
GCACGGAACCCCGCGCAGTACGGCTTCGACTTCGAAGCCGAGGCCCCGCACACCTACGAAACCGTGACGCTCGACAAGCCGGTTGACCTGCGCCGCGTCGCCGAGTGGGCCGACACCACCATCGCGAAGATCCAGACGCTGAACCCCGAACTGCGACGCTGGACCACGCCGATTCGCGACGACGCCTACACGCTGAAGGTGCCGGTCGGTGCCGCTGATCTGGTGAAGGCGAAACTGACAGACGCGTCGACGGGCGACCTCGCCTCTCTGCGCTTCTACGCCGTGAAGCGCGGCGACACGCTGACGACAATCGCCCGCTCGCTGCGCGTGAGCCGCGCCGACCTTGCCGACGCGAACTACCTCACGGCCACCGCCCGCGTCACCCCCGGCACCAAGCTGATGGTGCCGCATGAATCGACTGTCCTGATGGCGGCTCGTGCAGACCGCCCGGCGCCACCGGTCGAACCGGCCACGCTGTCGGCCTCCAATCGGCGCCCGGCCGTGTCGGCCTCGACGAGCCAGCGCCTCAAGGTCACCTACCGTGTGAAACGCGGCGACACGCTCGCCAGCATCGCCCGCGCGTTTAACACGACGGTCAGCTCCATCAAGACCTGGAACCGCATCCCCGGCTCGCGTATTGCCGCCGGCGACCACCTCACCATCTACACCGCACAGGCGAACTGATTCGCCCTGCACGTCTTCGACCAGCGGCCGGTTCTCTGCCGGCCGCTTCTTTTTCTGCCCGCTCCGCCTTCCGCTCCCTCGCACATTCTCCGTACCCCGAGCGGCTCCTCATCCGTAACTGATTGAGCGGCCAGCGACGCTCGATCGGCGACGATCCTTGCACGGCTCCGCCGCATGCTCGCAACGCTCCGAACAGCGGCGCTCCACGGCGTGGAGGCCTGCGCCGTACAGGTGGAAGTGGACGTGTCGTTCGGTATGCCCATGTTCACGATGGTCGGCCTGCCAGATGCGAGCGTGCGCGAAAGCCGCGACCGCGTGCGCAGCGCCATCCGTAACAGCGGCTTCGAATTCCCGCCGCACCGAATCACCGTGAACCTGGCCCCGGCCGATGTGCGGAAGGCCGGTGCGGCGTTCGACCTGCCTATTGCGATCGGCATTCTCGCCGCGCAGGGCGTGGTGACGGCCGACGCCGTGGCGGGCATGCTGGTCATCGGCGAGTTATCGCTCGACGGCACCATTCAGGCCACGCGCGGCGTGCTGCCGGTGGCGGCCGCGGCGCGCCGCGATGGGCTGACACGGGTCCTGCTGCCCACCGCGAATGCGAGCGAGGCGGCGGCCATCCTGCCCGACGGCATCATGCCAGTATCGTCGCTGGTCGATGCCGTGGCGGCTATCAACGGTGGCAGGTCCGTCCACGCAATCACCGTGGCGGCGCTGCCACCGCCGACGCATCACGCCGACTTCGCTGACGTCACGGGCCAGCCACTCGCACGGCGCGCCATAGAAATTGCCGCGGCGGGCGGCCACAACCTCCTGCTCGTCGGTCCGCCCGGCGCCGGAAAGACGATGATGGCGCGGCGGATGGCGGGCGTGCTGCCGCCGCTCACCTTCGACGAATCGATCGAGTCCACCACCGTCCACTCCGTCGCCGGACTGCTGCCGGCTGGGTGCGGACTCATCGCCGAGCGGCCGTTCCGTGCGCCGCACCACACCATCTCGGCGGCGGCGATCGCGGGCGGCGGCTCGCAGCCGCGGCCGGGCGAAGTGAGCCTGGCGCACCACGGCGTGCTGTTCCTGGATGAACTGCTCGAGTTCTCGCGCACCGCCCTCGAGGTACTACGACAGCCGATGGAGGAAGGCGTGGTCACCATCGCACGAGCGGCACGCACCGCCGTCTTCCCTGCGCGCTTCGTGCTGGTCGGGGCGATGAACCCGTGTCCGTGCGGCTTCGCCGGTGACCCGGTCAAGCAGTGCCGCTGCACGCCGCAACAGGTGCAGCGCTACACGAGCCGGCTATCCGGCCCACTGCGCGACCGGCTCGACCTGTCAGTGGAGGTGCAGCGGTTGCCGGCCGAGATGCTGGGCGCCGCAGGCGATGCTGAGCCCTCGTCAGCCATCCGATCTCGCGTCGTCCTGGCCCGGACGCGGCAACGCGAGCGCTACAGCGGTCTTGCCGAACGGACCAACGGCGCGCTCGGCGCAGCCGCGCTCCGCCATCACTGCGCGCTCGACAAGGCCGGCCTGCGCCTGCTGCGGACGTCGGTCGACCGGCTTGGCCTGAGCGCACGCGGCTTCGACCGTGTCAGGCGTGTGGCGAGAACCATCGCCGATCTTGCCGGCGCCGACGCCATCTGGCCCGATCACATCGCCGAAGCGCTACAGTTCAGAACCGGGTAAAAGAACGTGAGGGGATCAGGGATGGAGAGTCGGCCCCACCGTCAGGCCACCAGGGTCGCCCTCGCGTACCGGGTTAGTGAATTGCCGGCCGGCATCGCGCAGGTCGCCGAACACGGCGTCGCCCCCCGGCTTCATGCCGTCGCGCACCCAGCGCACCAGGTCGTCGAACGCACGCGACTGCTCGGGCACGCTGAAGCCGCAGTGACCGCCGATACGGTAGACACGCTGCACCAGCAGGTCGCTCGTGCCCGCCGCGGCCACGGCCAGATTCAGCGTCTGCTCGAGGTGAATCGGCACGAACAGGTCGCCCGTGCCATGCATCGTCAGCACCGGTCGCTCGAGATGGCCGTCGAACGGGACCAGCTCGTCGTAGGGACCAGACGCGCTGCGCATCGAGAGGTCCGGCGCCTTTCGCCGCACCGCCTCGGAGAGCCTCGCGCTGGTCAGGCCGAGCGACTCATCAACACGGTAGGTGTAGTGCTGGTTCGTGGCGGCGCGGTTCGACGGTGTCGTGCTGCCGGCCAGTGCTCCCCCGCTCACGTTCTGCAGGAAGCGCGACCGCAGGCCCTCGGCCGCGAACGGGCGCGGTCCGCCGCTCAACTCGATTTCGACGCTGGCGAGCTGCCGCCCCTTCTCCGTGTAGTTCGGCGGCTCACCGAGCAGGTCTGCCATGCGGCGCGCGTCGGCGGCCACCGTCGACGGGCTCTCGAACGTCACGCCGGTGACCACCTCCGCGGCGGCGCCGACCGCCGTGAAGTAGTCGAACAGCTCCGGACCGGCCGGGCACATGGCGAGTGCGCCAGCGAACTGCGTCGGGAACTCGTGCATGCCGAGCAGCGTGACGTGGCCGCCCATCGAGGTCCCGGTCAGGTACACCCGCCGCGGCGCCGTGCCGTTGTTGAACCGCGTGAACATGCCGGTGAGGGCCATCGTGTCCTGCAGCCCCATGCCCGGCACGTAGCCATTGCAGCGGTAGCTCGAGGCAGCCCAGGCGAACCCTTCGTCGATGAGATGCTGGCGAATGGCCGGCAGGCCGACGCGCAGCCGGCTTCCTTGCGCGCCGCCATTCGAGACGAAGCCGTGCGCACTGAGCATCAGTTCGCCATTCCAGCGCCAGGGGATCTCGATGCGGTAGATGCCGCCCTCGTAACGGCCGAAGAACGCACGCGCGCCTGGCAGCGCCTCGAACGCCGGGTCGTCTGGCGCCCAGGTCTGGGCGGGACAGGCAATCGGCGTGAGGCCGGGACGGCCGACCGTTGCGGCCGGCGTTTGCCAGAGGAACGGGATGGTGGCCAATGTCACTGCGGCAAGAGCGTGCACGCGCATGGCGCACATCATACGGCGAGCGGGTCTTCGACCGATGAGCGCCGCGGGCATTTGGTACTTCCTGATGTGAAAAGCCGTGTGCTAGAGTTTGAAAAATTCCCCGTTCGACTGGGATGGTCCTTGGGTAATTACCCGAACCATTCGGCGGTTTCATACTGAGAGGGAAATGTTCTCACGTCGATATACCGTTCTCATTGCTGATCGCTCGACCGGTGTCGTTCGCCGCGTCACGATCAGTCTCCGCGCCGTCGCCATTGTCCTCGGCAGCGCGCTCATGATGCCGGTGCTGATTGGTCTTGGTGCGAAATGGAGCGCCAACCTGGAGATGCATCAACTCCTGGCGACCAACTCTGCCCTGCAGGTCGAGAACGGAAACTATCGCGAAACCACGGGCGAACTGACGACCCAAATCCAGTCGCTCGAAGGGGTCATCGACGAACTCGGCTCGCGCTCGGCGCTCGACCCTAATCAGGCGCGCGCCATGGCCAAGCTGCCGGCCGTCGTGAAGGATCGAGCAGTCGGCGGTACGTCAACGACGAACGCCGCCATTTCGAACGTCCTCTCTACCTCGCTGATTTCCCCGGAAGACACCTTCGGCGTGCTGCGCACGCTGCTCTCCTCGCTCGAATCGCGCCTCAGCAACGTGCGGAAGGGCGTCGAGCGTCAGGAAAAGCTGGCGGCGGCCACGCCGTCCATCTGGCCGGCCAAGGGCTGGCTCACCGCTCGCTTTGGTGGCCGCTCGGATCCGTTCACGGGCGAGGCGGCATTTCACCAGGGGCTCGACATCTCGGCGTCGAAGGGCCAGCCGGTCTATGCGACCGCCGACGGCAAGGTCGACGGCGCCTCGTACGAGGGTGAGTACGGCAACCTCATCGTCCTGCGCCACGACTTCGGAATCACCACGCGCTACGGTCATCTGAGCGGCTTCAACGTGAAGCGCGGACAGACCGTCCACCGCGGCGACGTGATTGGTTACGTCGGCTCGACCGGACGCGCCACCGGCGCGCACCTCCACTACGAGATTCTCGCGAACGGGAAGCTGCTCAATCCGCTGCAACTGCTCACGCAGCCGACCCAGACCGCAGAGCGATAGACTCGCGCCGAACCTCGTTCCAGCACCCACACACCCCGGGTGCTGGACCGGTCCCTTCTGCTACAATGACCAGATACCCACGGCACGACGACAAGCTCCTTGTCGTCTTGCGCCGGTTGAAGGACGGGCGGATCCGCGCTGTAGATGCTCCAGACATTCCTCGCCAAGGTCATCGGCACTCAGAACGAACGCGATCTGAAGAAGCTGCGTCCGGTTGTGACGCAGGTCAACGCGCTCGAATCGTCCATCCGTCCGCTGTCTGACGACGCGCTGCGCGGCAAGACCGCGGAGTTCAAGGCGCGCGTCGCGAACGGTGAGCCGCTGGACGACATCCTCCCAGAGGCGTTCGCGGTGGTCCGCGAAGCCGGCTGGCGCGTCCTGAAGATGCGCCACTTCGACGTGCAGCTCATCGGCGGTACCGTGCTCCACCAGGGACGCATCGCCGAGATGAAGACCGGTGAAGGCAAGACGCTCGTCGCCACCCTGCCGGCCTACCTGAACGCCCTCGAAAGCAAGGGCGTCCACGTTGTCACCGTAAACGACTACCTCGCCCGCCGCGACTCCGAGTGGATGGGCAAGATCTACCGCTTCCTCGGCATGAGCGTCGGTGTCATCCAGCACGACCTGAACGACGCCGAGCGCCAGGCAGCGTATGCCGCCGACATCACCTACGGCACCAACAACGAATTCGGATTCGACTACCTCCGCGACAACATGAAGTTCGACCTCGCGCACTACGTGCAGCGCGGGCATCACTTCGCGATCGTCGACGAAGTCGACAGCATCCTCATCGACGAAGCCCGCACCCCGCTCATCATCTCGGGTCCGGCGGAGGCCTCGACCGACCTCTACTACGAGGTCGACAAGATCATTCCGCAGCTCAAGGCGGGCGCTGTCATCCGTGGCGACGTGAAGGCCGAGGAGCGCGAGGAGATCGACCTCACCGGCGACTACGTCGTCGACGAGAAACACAAGACCGTCACGCTCACCGAGAGCGGCATGCAGAAGGCGGAGCACCTACTGCTCCATCGGCTCAGCGACGGCCACATCTACGACCTCGAGAACGCCCACATCAAGCACCACGTCGACCAGGCGCTGCGCGCGCACGCCATCTACAAGCTCGACGTCGACTACATGGTGAAGGACGGCGAGGTCGTCATCGTCGACGAATTCACCGGCCGCCTGATGCCGGGACGCCGCTGGAGCGACGGGCTGCACCAGGCCGTCGAAGCCAAGGAAGGCGTGAAGATCGAGCGCGAGAACCAGACGCTCGCCACGGTCACCTTCCAGAACTACTTCCGCAAGTACAAGAAGCTGTCCGGCATGACCGGCACCGCCGACACGGAAGCCGAAGAGTTCGCCAAGATCTACAAGCTCGATGTCATCATCGCCCCGCCGAACCGCCAGATGCTCCGCATCGAGAATCCGGATCTGGTGTACCGGACCGAGCAGGAGAAGTGGGACGCGATCGTCACCGACATCATCGACGCCCACAAGATCGGACGCCCGGTCCTCGTCGGCACCGTCTCCATCGACAGGTCGGAGAAGTTGTCAGGCATGCTGGAACGGCGCGGCCTGAAGCGCGGCGCCATCACGGGTGGCGGCACGGGCAAGCACGTCGTGCTGAACGCGAAGTACCACGCGCAGGAAGCGGAATTCGTCGCGCAGGCCGGCCGTGTCGGCGCTGTCACCATCGCCACCAACATGGCGGGCCGCGGCACGGACATCCTGCTCGGTGGCAACCCCGAGTTCATGACCCGCCAGCAGGCCCTGGCCGAAGAGATCGCCGAGCGCCTGTCGAAGGGTGAAGAGCGGTTCGTCGACGACGACGAGTACGTCTACTACTCGCACCTCGACGGCTTCTACCGGGTGGCGAAGCCGCGCTACG
>CALQBJ020000217.1 GCA_943328785.2 Bifidobacterium breve | reverse complement strand
TCGGTGATGACGCGGATGGGGAGCCGGTAGCGGCCGTCGGCGCCGGCGTAACAGTCCTGCACGAACAACTCGGCGCCGCGCAGCGACGCCAGCAGGTCCTCGTGCAGGCGGTCGAAGTGCTCGACCGACATCGGCCGGTTCGGGCCGCCCCAGGCGACGTGCTGCTCGCTCGACGGTTCCCTGACGATGAACTTGTCGTTCGGCGAGCGGCCGGTGTGGAGACCGGTTCGGCAGACCAGCGGGCCTTCAGCGGCCAGCAGCCCTTCGCTGCGGCGGATGGCCTGCTCGTACAGCACGGCATCACTCAGATTCCAGTGCGCCTGGGCGTCGTGGATACCTTCCTGTTCGAGGCTGCGGCGAGGGTCGACGGCGGGAGTCATGAAGTAGCTCCTAAACGGAGACAGGGCAAAGACATACCGGCAAGCCTGAGGATCGTACTCGCCGGTTTCGTTGCAAGTCAATAAAGCTGGGCCCTGCGGTAGACTGTAAACACCTCCGAGGTCAGGGCGTAATCCTGCATGAGTGATCAACGGAACGTGCGACACCTCACGCCGAAGCACGCAGCCACGGACGCCAGCCTCAGGGGCCCGGTCCGCGGCAGCGCTGCGGCGCGTTCCAACGCCCCGTCAGACGACACCCTGCTCGCGGTCGAGATTCGAGGGTTGGTCGAACAGGGGGCGATGGACGAGGCGCGTGAGCGCTTTGCCGGCCTCGTGGCCGCGCACCAGCGCCGGGCCCTGCGCATCGCCTACCAGTACCTCCGTGACAGCGCCGAGGCTGACGAAGCCGTTCAGGACGCATTCGTCAAGGTCTTCACCCACATCAGCTCGTATCGCGAGGCCTGGCCGTTCGAGGTGTGGTTCACCCGCATCCTCATCAACGGCTGCCTCGACCGCCGCAAGGCGCGCGCGCGCCGCGAGCGCTGGCTCGTGCCGAACGAGACCGACGACACCTTCGAGTCGGTGGCAGACACGGGCGGCCGGTCGTCCGGGCCAGATCCTGAAGCCCGGTTGCTCGCACGTGAACGCCGTCGCACACTCGCCGCGGCCATCGACAAGCTCGACGGTCGTCAACGCACCGTCTTCATGCTCTGCCACTACGGCGACTGCTCCCCGCGGGATGTCAGCGCCATGACCGGCCTGAACGAGTCCACGGTTCGCGTCCACCTGTTCCGCGCCGTCCGCAAGCTGCGCGGGTTCCTTGGAGGCACCTCGTGATGGTCCACGCATCGCACCTCAAAGACGACCATCTCTTCGAGTGCTATTTCGCGGCACGGGCCGGTGAGCCACTGGACCCGCGCGTGGTCGAGCACCTGGGCGACTGCCCCGCGTGCGAGGCACGCTACGACGAGTTCCAGGCGTTCATGGAGGGGCTGCGCGAGGACGCCGACGCCGACACCGCAGTCCTGTTCACGGACGACCGCCTCCGCATCCAGCAGCAGCAGATCCTGCACCGGTTGCAGCACGTGCAGCGCTCGGCGCGGGTCATCACCTTCCCAGGCCGCGAGGCAGCCTCGGTACCGGTCCATGCCACGGTGCGCGTGGCGCCACGCTGGCTCGCCGCGGCGGCGGCGGCCTGTCTGTGCGTCGGCGTCGGCCTTGGTTCCTGGGTCAGTCCCTGGCGCGCCGCGGTGAAGCCGCTCCAGGTGCAGGCCGCGAGCGTCCAGGGTCCGGCGGCAATCGTCGCCGCATCGGCCGAGCTCGTGACTACCGCGAAAGCCGATGCCGACGATGACGCCTTCCTAATGGAACTGGAACTGGCGCTGGTCGCGCCGCACAGCCGCGAGCTCCAGCCGTTCGACGCCCTGACACCGCACGTCCGCGACATCGACAACAGGGACCGGTAGAATCGTTCCCTGATGCCGTCACTTATCTTCCGCAAGGGGCTCGAGATGAAGGGTGCCGTCGCCGGCATCCTGGCCGAGAGCTACCACAGCACGCTCATCGAACAACTCAAGGCGAACGACTTCGTCTACACGTCGGGCCGGCTGACGGTCCACCTGGCGCGGGAATTCGGCTTCTGTTACGGCGTCGACCGCGCGGTCGACTACGCCTACCAGGCGCGCAGTCGCTTCCCCGACCGCCGCGTATTCCTGACGGGCGAGATCATCCACAACCCGCACGTGAACGAGAAACTGCGCGGCATGGATGTCCGGTTCCTGAGCGACCCGGGCGAAACCGTCGACACACTCACCCCGGCCGACGTCGTCATCCTTCCAGCCTTCGGTGTCACCGTGCAGATGCTCCAGCAGTTTGATGCCGTGGGCTGCACGCTGGTCGACACCACGTGCGGCTCTGTGCTGAACGTCTGGAAGAACGTGAAGCGCTACGCGGCGCAGGGCTACACGTCGGTCATCCACGGCAAGGTGTGGCACGAGGAAACCCAGGCCACGGCGTCACAGGCCGTCGCATCGGGCGGCGCCTACCTGGTGGTCTACAACGACTGCGAAGCGGGCGACGTATGCGACTTCATCCGGCGCGGCGGCGACAGCGCGGCTTTCCTGGCGCAGTTCGGCAAGGCCGCCTCCGACGGGTTCGACCCCGACCTTCATCTACAGCGCATCGGCCTCGCCAACCAGACCACGATGCTGATGACCGAGTCGATGGCCATCGGCGAGATGCTGAAGGCCGCCATGACCGACCGCTGGGGCATTGCCGACCTGGCGGCGCACTACACGGCATTCGACACGATCTGCAGCGCCACGCAGGACCGGCAGGACGCCGTCGTCAGCCTGCTGCAAGAGCAGCAGGTCGACCTGATGGTCGTCATCGGCGGCTACAACAGCAGCAACACCGCCAACCTGGCCCGCATCTGCGCCGCCTCGAAGCCAACCTTCCACATCTCGGACCCCGACTGCCTGCTCTCGCGCGACGAGATCAGACACCGCCCGATCGGCGCGAAGGGCGAGGTGGTCACCACGAACTGGCTGCCGCTGAGCGGACCGGTCACCATCGGCCTGACGTCCGGCGCCTCGACACCAGACAATTTGGTCGGTGCGGCGATCGCCACGCTGGACGCGTTCTGCAACTGACCGCGCCGTCCGGCGGGGCCAGCCGCGACCGTGACACTTCTTTACATCCCGCCGGCAAAGAATTCGCCGGACAGGCTAAACAACCGGCCGTCACGCATCGTATTCCCTTCCAGTGACTCCGCTTACAGAGGAATGACGATGATGTTCCCGCTGCGGCTCCGCCTCGTGGTCGCCGCGCTCCTGCTCAGTGCCGCCCCGGCCCTGGCCCAACGTCCACCGGAAGGGCCTCGGCCATTCCCGTGGTGGAAGTCGGAGCCGTTCAAGAAGGAACTGGGGCTCGCGGCGGACCAGGCTACGCGCATCGACAAGATCTGGGAAACGACCCGGCTCGAACTGCGCCAGGAATGGGACGATCTCTCGAAGCTCGAGTCCAAGTTGTCGCACCTCATCCAGGTGGACGCGGATGAAGCCGTACTGACACGCCAGATCGACCGGGTCGAGACGGCGCGCGCCGCCGCCAACAAGACGCGGTCGCTGATGCTCGTGCAGATGCTCAAGGTGCTCACGCCGGAGCAGCGCACCCGCTTCACCACGCTCCACGACAAGTGGCAGCACGACCAGCGAGCGGTCCGTCCTGGCGGTGCCCCTGACGCGACCCGCCGTCCAGGCCGTTGATAACCGGACCCTTAATTCATAGCGAAGGATTGCTGCGGCATGACACGGTACGCTTTCTTCTCGACGATGCTCTGCGCGGGACTCGCGACGTCTGTCCCGGCACAGGCTCAGCAGGTCACCGACGCCCATGTGCAGGAACTCATCCGCGCGGCGGCCGAACGCGTGGGTGCCCAGACCGGAGCGCCCTCAGGCGCGCCGGCACGTGGCGGCGGGACTGATGCCCGTCCGACGGTCGCCCTCACGCTGGACGATGCGGTGAAGCTGGCGCTGGAGCGGAACCTCGACATCGCGGTTCAGCGACTCAACCCGGCCACCTTCGACTACTCGATTGCCAACCTCAGGGCGTCGTATCGGCCGGCGCTGACCTCGCAGCTCAGCCACGTGGCCAACACGAACCCATCGACGCAGACCATCTCCGGCGCCGCGGCCGGCACGGGCATCGAGCAGGGCGTCACCACCTACAACGGCGGCATCACGCAGAACATCCGCTGGGGCGGCGGCTCGTTCCTCGCGCAGCTGAACAACAACAAGCAGACGACGACCAGCCTGACGGCGCTCTTCAACCCAGCCTTCAACACCAACTGGGCGGCGCAGTACACGCAGCCACTGCTGCGCAACTTCAAGATCGACAACACCCGTCAGCAGTTGGCGATCACGCGGCTGAATCAGGACATCAGCGAAATCCAGCTGCAGGCCTCGATCATCAACATCGTCTCGAACGTCCGGAACGCCTACTGGGACCTGCTCTTCGCCACGCAGTCGGTCGAAGTGGCGAAACGCTCGGTGGAACTGGCCGAGCGTCTGGTCCGCGACAACCAGACGCGAGTGGAGATCGGCACGATGGCGCCGATCGACGTTGTGCAGGCGCAGTCGCAGTCGGCCACACAGCGCCAGAACCTGGCGGTGGCCGAGGGCACGCGCCGCACCAACGAACTCTCGCTCAAGCGGCTCATCGTCGCGGGCACGCAGGACCCGAACTGGAACGCCGCCATCGTGCCGGCCGACCAGCCCGAGTTCGCGCCGCAACCGATTGACATCGCCGCGGCCGTGAAGCGGGCCCTCGAGAACCGCACCGACCTGCAGCAGGCGAAGAAGAACCTGCAGGTGAACGACACGACGTTGAAGTACCTGAACAACCAGACGCTGCCGCAGGCCGACCTCGTAGCGCGCTATGGCCTCATCGGTCAGGGCGGCACCCAGTACATCACCAGCGGCACCGGCATCAATCGCGTCGTCACTGGTGAAATACCCGGCGGCTACGGCGACGCCCTCAGTTCGCTCTTCAACCGGAACTATCCAACCTGGACGATGCAGTTGAACGTCACCTACCCGATCGGCACCAGCGCGGCCGACGCCACCGTGGCGCGCGCACGCGTCCAGGTGAACCAGGTGGAGGCGCAGTTGAAGCAGATCGAGCTGCAGATTGCGACCGACGTCACCAACGCCGCCACCAACGTGCAGAACGGCGTCGAGCGCGTCGAGGCGACGCAGGCGGCGCGCGAGTTCGCGCAGCGCACCCTCGAGGCCGAACAGAGCAAGTTCGAAGTGGGCATGTCGACGAACTACTTCGTCGTGCAGGCCCAGCGCGATCTCGCGACGGCGCAGAACAACGAACTGCAGGCGGTGCTGGCATATCGCAAGGCGCTCGTCGAGCTCGAGCGGCTCCAGCAGACCTCGCTGTCGACGTCGAACATCACGATCCTCGGCCGTTAAGCCGACCGCCCACGAAAGCACACGGAGTTTATGAAGCGCGGAATCATCATCGTTCTCATCCTTGCGGCGGCCGGCGGCGGCTACTACTACTACTCGTCGAAGAACGCAGCGACGCAGTCGGCCGGCGCGAACGGAGCCGGTGGACCGGGCGCCCAGGGCCGCGGCGGAGCCGCTGGCGCCGGACGTCAGGGCGGCGGCGGTAATCCTGGTGGCGGGTTCGGCGGCTTCGGCGGCGGCGGTGGGCCACGCCTGCCGATGACCGTCGAACTGGCGGTCGTGAAGCGTGGCGACATGTCGGAGAGCATCTCGGTGGTGGGCAACCTGATTGGTGCCGCCACGATCGAAGCGGTGCCGAAGGTGGCTGGACGCCTCGAAACCGTCAATGTGCGCCTGGGCGACCGGGTCTCGCGCGGACAGCGCCTGGCGAAGGTCGAAGACCGCGAAATCCTCGAGCAGGTGAAGCAGGCGCAGGCGTCGTTCGACGTGTCGGCCGCCACGATCCGGCAGCGCGAAGCCGACCTGAAGCTGGCGCAGACCAACCTCGATCGCTCGCGCAGCCTCTACGAACGTCAGCTCATCCCGCGGCAGACGTTCGACGACACCGACGCACGCTACCAGGCGGCGGTGGCGTCACTCGACCTGGCGCGCGCGCAGTACGCGCAGGCGCAGGCGCGGCTCGACGAGTTGAAGATCAACCTCTCGAACACCGTCATCACGTCGGCCGTCGCGGGCTTCATCGGCCGCCGGACGCTCGATCCCGGCGCCTGGGTGACGCCGAACACGCCGTTCCTCTCGGTGGTCGACATCAGCGTCGTCCGTCTCGTGGCCAACGTCGTCGAGAAGGACCTACGCCGCATCGGACAGGGGATGAAGGCCGACGTCACCGTCGACGCCTTCCCCGGTGAGAAGTTCGACGGCCGCATCGCGCACGTAGCCCCGGTCCTCGACCCGGCTACCCGCACCGCCCAGATCGAAGTCGAAGTGCAGAACTCGACGTTCCGGCTGAAGCCGGGCATGTATGCGAAGGTCGACTTCGTCGTCGAACGCCGCGACAACACGCTGGTCGTGCCCGCGAACGCCGTCGTCGACGTGCGCGGCCAGAAGGGCGTGTTCCTGCCCGACGAAGGCGACGTGGCACGCTTCAAGCCGGTGAAGATCGGCATGTCGAAGACGGACCTCGTCGAGATCGTGGACGGCCTCGCCGAGGGGACGCGCGTTGTCACCACCGGCGCGGCTGCCTTGCGCGAAGGAGACCGCATCGTCCTGCTCGGGGCCAATGGCCGCGGCGGACGTGGTGGCCGTGGCGGCCCCGGCGGCAACGGCGGTGGACGCGCGGGTGCCGGCGGCCCTGGCGCCCCCGGTGGAACGGGTGCGGG
>CALQBJ020000216.1 GCA_943328785.2 Bifidobacterium breve | reverse complement strand
GTAGATGCCGTTGAACCAGGTGTTGTGCGTCACCATCTGCACGCCGGGCACGGCCTGCAGGCGCGCCTGATAGGAGAACGGCAGCGGCATGATGAGGCTCACCTTGTTGATGAGCACGAGCCGGTCCAGCCCCGCAATTTCGACGCCGAGCGCGAACGAGTTCCGGACCGTCATCAGAATCCCGAACAGCAGGAAGGCGATGAAGATCGAGAGCAGCGTGAAGGTGGTCCGGAACTTCCGCCGCCAGATGTTCTTCCAGACCAGCGGCAGGAACTTCATGCGGTCGCGCTCTCCACGAGCACGCCCTTGTCGAGATGCAGGGTGCGCTGTGCGCGCTCGGCGGCGCGCGGATCGTGCGTGACCATCACGATCGTCTTGCCGTATTCGCGGTTCAGCGTCTGCAGCAGTTCGAGGATTTCGTCGCCGGCCTTCCGGTCGAGATCGCCGGTCGGCTCGTCGCACAGCAGCAGCGTCGGGTCGGTGACGATGGCCCTGGCGATGCCGACGCGCTGTTCCTGTCCACCCGAGAGCTGACGCGGATAATGATTCGCCCGGTCGGCCAGCCCCACCACCTTGAGGGCCAGATTTGCACGCGATCGCCGCTCGGCACGCTTCAGACTGGTGAGCAGCAGCGGCAGTTCGACGTTCCGCTCGGCGGACAGCGCCGGCAGCAGGTTGTACAACTGGAACACGAAGCCGACGTGCGTGGCGCGCCAGCGCGACAGGCCGCTGCCGGACAGGCTGCCGATGGAGACGCCGCCCACCTCGATCAGCCCCTGCGTCGGCGAGTCGATGCCGCCGAGCATGTTCAGCAGCGTCGTCTTGCCGGAGCCCGAGGGTCCCATGAGTGCGAGAAAGTCGCCCGCGGGAATATCGAGGCTGACCCCCTTGAGAACATCGATGCGTTCGTTGCCACGCGTGTAGAACTTGTGGACGTCGCGAATGCGAACCAGCGGCGTATCACTCACGTCGGCACTCCTACTTCGTCACCACGGTCATGCCGGAGGCCAGCGTGGACGGCGGCGACAGGATGACGCGCTCGCCCGAGGATAGGCCGGCGATGACTTCGAGCTTGTCGCCGTCGGCGCCGCCGGTGCGCACGCCGCGGCGATCGACGACACCCGCGTTCACGACGAACGCATAGCTCTGGTTGTTCTCGGTGCGGATGGCGCTCTTCGGCACGAGCATGACCGGCCGCGCCGAGGCGTCGGTGTCGGCCGTCGCCTGCTTCATGAAGGTGACCTTCACCCCCATGTCGGGCAGGATGCGCGGATCGAGTTGCGCGAAGGCGATGCGCACCAGCACGGTGGCCTTCTGCCGGTCGGCTTTCGGGATGGTGGTGATGACCTTCGCCTGAATCTGCCAGTCGGGATAGGCGTTGAGGACAGCCGTCACCGGCTGGCCGTTCTCGACCCGGTTGATGTAGTTCTCGTTCACGTCGACCTCGATTTCGAGCGAGGCCATGTCGACGAGCGTGCAGATGCCGGTGCGCGTGAAGCCGCCACCCGCGGAGTTAGGCGACACCATCTCTCCCGGCTGCGCATCCTTCGAGACAGCGACGCCGGTGAACGGCGCGCGCACTACGGTGTTGTCGAGATTCGTGCGCTCGACGTCGATCTGGCGTTCCGTGACGCGCACCTGCTCGCGCCCCGCCTCGATCCGCGCGACCAGCGAATCGACCGCGGCCCGCGCGGAGTCGAGGTCGGCCGCGGTGTTCAGGCGGTCGGCCGCCAGGCGCTGTGCGCGCTCGAGCGCCAGTTGCGCCTCGGCCAGCCGCACGTCGCTCTCGCGCACATTGCGCCGCGCCGCCTCGGCCTGCGCCATGGCCAGCGCCAGCAACGCACGGAACTGGGCATCATCCAGCCGCGCCAGCACCTGCCCTTCCTTGATGGCCATGCCCTCTTCGACGTTCACCTCGACGACCTTGCCGGTGATCTTCGACGAGACCGTCGCGCGTCGGCGAGCGGTGACATAGCCGGAGGCGTTCAGCACCGACGCCTGTACGCCGGCAGCCCGCTGCCCCACAGCCGCGGTGTCGACCTCGATCGGGCGCGGCCGGTTGAGATAGCGGACGGTGCCGCCGCCGGCGACCGCGAGCAGCACCAGCAGCACGACCCATTTCACCCAGGGGCGCGACGGCGCCGCAGGCGGGCGGGCGATTTTCAGGGCAGCGAGTTCGTCTTTAAGCGTCGGCACCGGCACACCACGACAGTAACAGTTCCATTCGGGTCTGCGGGTAGGACGGCGAATGTGCGGGTGACGTTCCCGCTGTCAGAGGGTGGCCGAACGAGGGGCGGCACGATCGACGGCCCGCCTCGCCGAACCGCGGAGCGCGAAGGCGGGACTAGCAGGCCAGCGAGTCGCCCTCGGCCAGCACGCAGCGGTCGCGGCCCTGCGCCTTGGCAGCGTAGAGCGCGCGGTCGACGCCGACGAACAGGCCATGCAGGGAAGAGAAGCGGTCGGCCACGGCCGCCCCGAAGCTGGCCGTGACGCGGATGCCACCGAACGGCGCGCGCGACATCAGCGTGCATAGGCGCTCGGCCACTTCCACCACGCGAGGCGCGTGCGCGGTGTCGACAACCGCCAGGAACTCTTCGCCGCCATACCGTCCGAAGACATCGTTCGTGCGCAGCCCGCGCGCCATACGCCGCGCAGCCTCTGCCAGCACGCGGTCGCCCACGGCATGCCCGTACGAGTCGTTCACCAGCTTGAAGCGGTCGATGTCGCACAGGATGACGCTGAACATCGACTGACCACTGGTGTAGCGCCGCCACGCCCGCGCCAGCGCCTGGTCGAGACCGCGCCGGTTCAGGACGCCGGTTAACGGGTCGGTCGTCACCGCCGTCTGCAGGCGGCGCCGTTCGGCCAGGAGCCGCCGGCCGTGCGTAAGGCCGCGTCCGTAGGTGCGCGTCTTCTGCACCACGACCGACACCTGGTGCGCCAGACGCTGGAACGCGGTGACATGGCCCGGCTGATAGGCCCCCTGATCACGGCTCGTGAACAGCAGGAAGCCGAGCGGCTGGCCGTCCGCCACCAGCGGGCAGGTCAGGCTGGACCTGGCGCCGTCCGACGCGAGCCGCTGCAGCAGGTCGCTGCCGGGCCGCGAGGCGACGAACGCCGCGAGGTCGTCGATGATGCGGGGCTGATCGCCCACGGCTGTCTCGTAGAGGCCGCTATTGGCGATGGGCGAGGTGTGACCGACCGGGATGGCGGTGGTGCTCTCGGGCGACCGCATCCAGTACGCCACGGCGGTGTTGCCCTGCTCGCCGAGGAACGAACAGATGATCTGGTCGAACGGGATGACGCCCGCAAACCCCTCGAACAGCCGGTTCAGCACCGCATCGAGCAGTTGATTCCGCTCCGTCGAGATCCGCCGCACCAGCAGGTTGAGCTGCTCTTCACGCCGGCTCACGTCCGACGAGAACGCATCGAGGGCACTGCCCAGACGCGCGATCGGGTCGAGCCGGTCCGACTCGCCGGACCGGTCGAAGGCCGTCGGCAGGATCAGCGTAGCGACGGAATGGCGGGCGACGGCTGGGGAAGGCATGCCCGACAGGTAGCACTTGCGTTGCCGTACGGTCGAGACTCAGGAATTCGCCTGATTTCGCGACATGTGGAAAATTCCTGGTGTCGGCCCACCGACACATTGACGGACTCAAGGCCACGGCCGGACTGCCGATTACCGGCCTCTAGGGAATCGTGATCTCGCGAACGTAGTACGGAATGGCCGTCACACCGAGCAGGACCTGCGTCCCGTCGAACAGCGGCGCCAGCGCCGGACCGGTGGCACTGAAGGATAGCTGCGACACCCGATCGGATGAGTTGGTGCTGCGCACCACGTCGGTCGCCTGATCGATGTGATAGGTGCGCTGGAACTCGGGCGTGCGTCCCGACCGCACCACGCTGTCCGCACGGCTTCTCGTCGCCGGTCCACGCGTGTAGGCCACGCGCAGTTCGACCCGCTCCCCCGTCGTCGCCACGAACGTCCAGGCCTCGCGCACATGGGCGGCCCCCTCGGCCTCGCCGCTCGTCGTCCGTTCGAGCGTGGCCGTCGTCGCGGTGAGATAGACGCCGTAGGCGCCGGCGCCCTCGGGCGAGAGCCCGCTGATGATGAGCGTGTTGGTCTGACCGGTCTGCGCGTGGCGCGCCGGAACACCGAACACCATGTAGCGCGACGTGCCGGTCCGCAGCGTCTTGCCCTGCGGGTCGAGCACGATCTGCCGTTCCATCATCGTCACGTTCAGGTTCGCACCGGGCGTCGCCGGACTCGTGGACGGGGCCGACACCCATCCAGCCGGCAGCAGGCGCTGCAGGACGTCGGGGTTCACCGTGAACGCCAGAGTGATGCGCTGCTCGCTGCTCCACTCCGTCATGCCCTGCGCAGAAACGGCGGCGGGCGTCAGGGCGGCCAGCAACGCGAGGACGAGCGGAACGAGCACATATCGGGTCACGGCGCGCATGCTATCAGCAACGCCGCGCCACCGCGTCGGCCAGTTGCTCGAAGTCGGCGAGCTCGTTGTACACCTGGGCCGAGACCCGCAGGTAGACGCGGCCCCGGCAGGCGTGCACCTTGACTTCTATCTGATCGTCGAACAGCAGCCGATCGCGCAGCCTCGACGCGTCCTCAGCGGTGCTCCCCGCATCGGCAGGCGCCATCACGGTGACCATCGGCCCGAGCAGGTCGCGCGGCGTCTCGAGCGGCGTCCCCCAGCGCTCAGCGAGCAGGCGCGCGCCGGTCCAGGCCAGTTCGTGCATGTAGGCATGCATCGCCGGCAATCCACCCAGTTCCTCGATGAAGGCGAAGGCCGCAGGCGCCGCAAGGTGGGCGGAGGGGTCTCGCGTGCCGACCAGATCGAACTCGGTGGTGTAGCCCTGGTCGAGCCCCCACGAGATGACCGGGGCGTGCGTCGTCGCCTGCCGCTCCGGCGACGTCCACAGGAAGCCGCTGCTGCGCGGCACGAGCGCCCACTTGTGCAGGTTCGCGGTGTACCAGTCGCAGCCGAGCGACGGCACATCGAGCGCGACCGAGCCGGGCGCATGCGCACCATCGGCCAGCACGGCCACGCCGAGGCGACGCAGCCGCGCCGCGATCTCGGCCAGCGGCAGCAGCAGCGCCGTGTCGGCCGTAATGTGATCGACGATGGCGACCCGGGTGCGCGGCCCGACGGCGCGCTCGAAGGCATCGGCGATGGCGCCGGCACTGAACGGCGGCTCGAGGACGACCGTGCGCACCGCCGCGCCCCGTTCGCGGGCGGCATACACCGCGGCGTTCGTCACCCCGCCGTAGCCGAGGTCGCTGACCAGCACCTCGTCGCCAGGCGCGAACGGGAACCCGCGCAGCACGGCGTTGGCGCCGGTCGTGGCGTTGTCGACAAACACCAGGTCGTTGCCGTCAGCCTGCACAAAGGCGCCGACCGCATCTGCCGCGACGCGCATCCGCGGACGGCCACCGCCGGGGTTGCCGGAGGAGACGGCGGCGAGTTCGCGCAGCAGGAAGCGACTGGGTTGACGTTCCACCTCATCCTGGATGGCGCGCTGCGCCTCGAGGACACGACGGGGTGTCGCGCCGACGGTTCCGTGATTGAGATAGGTGATGGCGGGGTCGAGCAACCACTCGCCCCGGAGACGGCGGCCGAAGTTCATCGCGCCATGTTACTGCGCGGGTCGGCCGCTACGTGGATGACGGTGACGATTCGTCCTGGGCGCCGACCTGAATGACGATGTCGAGGTTGTTCCGCTCGTTGGCGCGGCGGTACTCGACGCGCCTGGCCAGCGTCTTCATGATGTGGACGCCCAGGCCGCCGATGCGGCGCTGCTCGACCGGCAGGTCGAAGCGGGGCACCGGCGCATCGAGCGGGTTGTAGGCCACGCCGTCATCGTCGATGTGGAGAGCCAGCAGCGGGCCGTCCATCGACAGCGACACGTTGATCGCATGTTCCCGCGTGTCGTCGTAGCCGTGGACGATGACGTTGATCACCGCCTCGTCGAGGACCAGACGGACATTGAACATGTCGTCGTCAGAGATGCCGTGCGACTGGCAGAATCCCTCGAGAAGGGTGAACATGCGGGCAATTTCACTGCGCTGATTGCGCAGCGTGAAGTGCAGCTCGGACGGACTCATGCGCTGGGGTCACCCTGGCGTGTGCCCGCACCGTGCGGAACACAACCGCAGGAATCTTGTGCTGCGCCACGCCGGGTGTCAACAGGGCCGGCGGTTTACCGCCCCGGGGACCGTCGGGCCCCTGGCGCGTGACCAACGACCAACGACCAACGACCTGATGTGGTTGAATGGAGTGTTCGACCACCGATGCCTGCCAGCAGCACTCCCCTTCGGCTTGCGTTTCTCGGTTGCGGGTTCATCACCCGCGTCCACAGCGGACACCTGCGTGCGCTGCGGCCGCTGATCGCGCCGAGCTTCGCCAGCCGCGATCTGGCAAAGGCCGAGGACTACCGGCGGCGGTTCGGCGGCGACCGCGCCTTCGCCAGCTACGAGGCGGCCATCGCCGACCCGGCGATCGACGCAGTGGTGGTGGCCGTGCCGCCGAAGTACCACCTCGAACTGACGCTGCAGGCGCTCGCGGCCGGCAAGCACGTGCTGGTGGAGAAACCGGCGTTCCCGACCATGGCCGACTACGACACCGTGCGCGCGGCGCAGCAGCGCACCGGCCGCGTCATCGTGGTCGGCGAGAACGATCACTACAAGCCGCTGGCCGTGACGCTGCGGCGACTGCTGGCCGATGATGCGATCGGCGAGAT
>CALQBJ020000215.1 GCA_943328785.2 Bifidobacterium breve | reverse complement strand
GGGTCGTGGGGACCGGACGGCTTCCTCTATCTGACCGGTCATGACCTCGGCGAGCTCTATCGCATGCGACTGCCGGCGGCCGGTTCTGTGCTCGAACTGGTGACAACGCTGCCGATGGGTGTGCGGGGCCAGGGCATCGCCTGGGATCGGTCGCATGCCGGCGTGATCTACGGTGTGGTGCGCGCCACGCCGGAGGAGCGCGTCGCCGGGGTGCCGAACAAGGTCGTCGCCTTCCGGCTCGCACCTTAGTGGTACGATTCCGTCATGTCCCTCGACGAACGCGACTTCTTCACCGACCGTCAGGAAATGCGAACGGGCAAATACCCCTGCCCGAGGTGCCGCCGCTCGAACGACTACAGCGTGCGTTGGGTCCGCCGGGTGAAGAAGGATCGGCTGCCGCCGGGCGCCGACGAGGGTGACCGCGCCCGCTTTGCGAAGCTGAAGGACTACCTGCTTCGCCTCGATGAAGACGTGGTCTGCAAGGCATGCGGCAAGAAGTTCGACATCCCCTCGCAGCAGTCGCTGGTGTTCGTCGATCAGCTCTCCGGCCTGCCGAATGACGATGAACTGGAAGCGGAGATCCGCGCGGCGTCGGGCGACACCGAGCCCGAACCGGAAGCCAAGCCGGCGCTGCCGGCCCGCTTCACCCGCAAGCCGACCGGCTGGAAATAGCCTCGCGCCCTACCGGGAATCCGGCAGCGTCACCATCGGCGGCACGTCTGCATCCATGTTTGTGAGTGGCATCGGTTTCGCACTGCATCACGGTGCGGACTGAATCACTCCGGATTCGGATTGAGGTGACGTCATGCTGCGACTTCTACGGTGGCCGGCGATGGCGGGTTTGGCGGTTCTGGTCTCGGGGTGCGCGACCATGAACGTCAGCTCGCATGTGGAGCGGGGGCTCGATTTCACGCAGTACACGACCTGGGAGTGGGCACCGCCCGACGCGCTCCCGGCGAGCGACGCCCGCCTCGATAATCCCTTCTTCCGCGATCACTTCCAGGGCGCCGTCGAGCGCGAGATGACACACCGCGGCTTCACGCAGACGGTGATGGAAGGGGACGTGCCCGACCTGCGCGTCCACTACCACGCCAATCTGTCGCCACAACTGCGCGTGAACACCGGTGATCAGTCGTTCGGCGCCTGCTACGACGAGAACTGCACGGTGAGGGTGCTCGACAACGAGGTCGGCACAATCCTTATCGACGTAGTCGACGGACACACCAACCGTCTCATCTGGCGCGGCTGGGCACAGCACAGCGTCGACGGCGTGCTCGACAACCCGACGAAGTTCCAGGCTCGTATCCAGGAGGCGGTCACCCGCATGTTCGGACGCTTCCCCAGGTCGATCTGACCCCGAGTCCGACAGTGTGCGAGACGGCTTCTGTGTGACGCGCCACGGCGCGACTGGAGATCAGCCATGCGAACCATCCAACGAACCCTGACACTGGCCATTGCCGCCGCGGCGCTTGTGGCCGCCGGCTGCGCGCCCGTCCATGTGAACGCGTCGCTCGAGCGCGGCATGGCGTTCACGAACTACCACAGCTACACCTGGGCCTCCGGCGAGCAGTTCAACACCGGCGACCCACGCCTCGACAACAACGAGTTCTTCCTGCGCCGGCTGCAGGCATCGGCCGACGCCGTGCTCGAACAACGCGGACTCGAGAAGGTGTCGGCGACGAGCGCGCAACTCGTCATCCACTACCACGCGAACATCAGCCAGCGGATCGACGTGAACGCCCTCGACCGCAGCTACGGCTACTGCGCGGACTGCCACTCGAGCATCTACGATGCCGGCACCATCACGCTCGACATCGTCGATGCGAAGACGAACACGCTGGTGTGGCGCGGCTGGTCGGAAGGTAGCCTCGAGGGGATCGACCACCAGCCGATGATCGAGTCGCGGATCGACGAGTCGGTCCGCAAGATCCTGCTGCAACTGCCGCCGAGAATGTAGCGCGCCGGCAGTTGCAGAAGTTCGAAGGCCGTCGTTCGTTCTTTCTCCCGATGGCGTTATCGATCATCGAAGGAACGAATGGCGGTCAATCTGAAACAGCACCAGGGACGCACACCGAGTGCGTCGCTGGTGTGGGAACGCCGGCGAATCTGACAGCGGAGTACTAACGCGAAGCGTTGCTCCGTGGGTCGATGCGGTCGCGGAGGCCGTCGCCGAGGAAGTTCAGGCCCAGCACCAGCAGGGCAATTGCCAGCCCCGGAAACAGCGTGAGGTGCGGCGCATCGAGAATGTGCGCTCTCCCCCCATTCAGCATCGTCCCCCAGCTTGGTGTGGGCGGCTGCACGCCGAGGCCGAGGAAGCTGAGCGAAGCCTCGCCGATGATGGCGCCGGCCATGCCGAGCGTCGCCTGCACGACGACGGCGGGGATGGCGGTCGGGATGATGTGCTTCCAGAGGATACGCGGCGTGCTCGCACCAAGGGCACGCGCCGCTTGCACGTACTCGAATTCGCGCGCCCGCAGCACCTGGCCACGCACCAGCCGCGCATAGCCGACCCAGCCGATGATCGTCAGCGCGAACAGCACGTTCGCCAGGCTCGGCCCCAGCACCGCCACCAGCGCAATCGCCAGCAGTAACCCCGGGAACGCGAGCAGGATGTCGATGACGCGGCTGATCATGTCGTCGATGCGTCCGCCGAAGTAGCCGGCCACGGCGCCGAGCATCGTACCGAGCGACGCCGAGACCACGACGACGGTGAAGCCGACGAGGAACGAGATGCGCGCCCCGGCAAGCACCCGCGCCAGGATGTCGCGCCCCAGCTCGTCGAGCCCGAACGGATGCGACAGCGACGGCGTGGCCAGGCGCAGCGCCAGTTCCTGGCTCGCCGGGTCGAACGGACTCAGCGCCGGCCCCACGAGGGCGCCGAGCAGCGCGAGACCGACAATGGCGATTCCCAGCTTCAACATCGCTATTCGTACCGGATCCGCGGATCAAGGAAGCCGTAGAGCATGTCGATGAACAGGTTCATCGAGACGTAGGTCACAGCGATCAGCAGGATGCAGCCCTGCACCGCCGGATAGTCGCGCGCGCTGATCGACTGCACCAGCAAGCGGCCCACACCAGGCCACGCGAAGATCGTCTCGGTAATCACCGCGCCGGTGAGGACCGAACCGAACTGCAGGCCGATGACTGTGACGATCGGGATGAGGCTGTTGCGGAAGGCGTGGGCGAACACCGCGCGCGCTTCGGAAACGCCGCGGGCACGGGCCGCCATCACGTAGAGTTCGCGCAGTTCTTCGAGGACGCTGGCGCGCGTCATGCGCGCGAGGATCGCGGCGAGTGGCGCACCAAGCGTCACCGCCGGCAGCACCAGGTTCGCCACCGTGCCACGGCCCGACACCGGGAACCAGCCGAGCCACACCGAGAATACGATTGCGAGGAGCGGACCGAGCCAGAACGTCGGCATCGAGATGCCGATGAGGGAGACGGTCGTCGCGACGTGATCGACGTAGGTGCCCTTGCCCACCGCCGCGATGATGCCGAGCGGGATCGAGAAGAGGATCGCCACCACCATCGCCGACGCCGCCAGCTCCATCGTCGCCGGCATCCGCTCGAGGATGATGCCGGTCACCGGCTGGTTGGTGCGCAACGAGGTGCCGAGGTCGCCGTGCACCACGCCGCGCGCGAACGACGCGTACTGCTGGAGCAGCGGCCGGTCGAGCCCGAGCTTCGTGCGCAGCTGCGCCACGTCCTGCGGCGACGCGCTCTCGCCCAGCATCGCCTGCACCGGATCGCCGGGCACGAGATGAATGAGCGAGAAGACGAGCGTCGCCACCCCGATCAGCACAGGGATGGTCAGCAGCAGGCGGCGGAGAAGGAAGCGGGCCACAGGTGTCGCGTTATTGTGCCTCAGCGCCAATCGGTCCGGCTAAGGCCTAATGCCGTTCGGACATTCTGGACGTGTACCGCTGTGCACATGCAGATGACGATTCGTGACTTCCCTACGCATGTCGCCCGGCGCCCAGCGGGGATCGCAGACAGTTCGACGGAGCGCTCTGAACGGGGTCGCAGAATCTGCTTCGTGACGACGCTCTCGTCACGCTGGGCTTACGCGGCAGCCGCCGGCCGCCAGAAGCGCATCGCAATCGCCAGCGTCGCCAACTGCACGGCAATCACCAGCAGCACGCACGCCAGCCAGCCGCCACTCTCCCAGAACAGCGACGGCAGCGAACCACCGAGGGTGCCGCCAAGGTAATACGCAGTCGAGTAGAGCCCGACGGCCAGACCGCGATCTTCTGAGGTGACCACGCCGATGTAGCTGCTGGCAGTGGCGTGCGCCATGAATACGCCGCTCCCCACCAGCGCCAGACCGACCACGATGAACGGCAGCGGCCCGGCCAGCGTCAGCAGCGCGCCGGTGCCGCCCACCGCCATGCCGATGGCCAGCACGGTGCGGTGTCCATACATATCCACCCACCTGCCGGCGATCGGCGTCACGGCGGCACCGAACAGGTAGACGATGAACAGGTAGCCGAGCGCCGCGGTGCTCAGGAAGTACGGCGCGGCCTCGAGATGGAACGTGACATAGGTGAACACCGCCACCTGCGAGAACAGCACGCAGAAGCCAACGGCGTTCGTGGCACACAACCGTCGGTTCTGCAGCAACCGCAGCACTGACCGGCCGTGCCCGCCAGACGGACGTGCGTGCGCGACACGTCCCCGCTCGCGCGGCAGCCACTTCGCCATCGCGGCAGCCGCAGCGACGTTCACCAGCGCCAGCACCACGAACGCAGTCTTCCAGCCGACAGACGACGCCAGCAGCCCCACCATGGCGCGGCCGCAGAAGCCGCCGGTGACGGTGCCCGACACGTAGGCCGCCGACGCGCGCCCCGCATACCACGCCGGATACTCCTCGTGGATGTAGGCGATGGTGATGGCGAACACGCCGGGCGTGACCAGCCCCTGCACGAAGCGCCAGAAGACGAACTGGTGCAGGTTCGAGGCGGTGGCGCACAGCGCGGTGGCCACGGCCAGAATGAACGCCGCGCCGACAATGACCCGCTTGCGTCCGGCCAGATCGGCGACGCGACCAACGACCGGCGCGGCAATGGCCACAGCCAGGGTGGCGGCCGTGATGGTCAGGCTGACCGCGAAGTGCGACGCGTTGAACACGCGCATCAGCAGCGGCAGCAACGGCTGCGTGGCGTAGAGATCGAGGAACGCCGTGAAACCGGCGAGGACGACGGGAAAGACGGGCGGGCGGGTGGACAAGGCAGTGCCTACCATCACGAAGGTCACGAACGCACGAAGGCTCTTCCGGCCTTCGTGCCCTTCGTGAGGTCGGGGCGGCGCTTATCCCATCTTCTGCATGGCGGAGAGGAAGTCCTGGTTGGTGCGGGTCTTCCCCAGCTTGTCGAGGAGCAGTTCCATGGCTTCGACACCCGACAGCGGATTCAGCACCTTGCGCAGCACCCAGATGCGGTTCAGATCTTCGCGCGCGATGAGCAGTTCCTCCTTGCGCGTGCCGCTCTTCTGGATGTCGATGGAGGGAAACACACGCTTGTCCACCAGCTTGCGATCGAGGTGGATTTCCATGTTGCCGGTGCCCTTGAACTCTTCGAAGATGATGTCGTCCATGCGCGAGCCGGTGTCGACCAGCGCGGTCGCCATGATGGTGAGCGAGCCACCTTCCTCGATGTTGCGCGCCGCGCCGAAGAAGCGCTTCGGCTTCTGCAGCGCGTTGCTGTCCAACCCGCCCGAGAGCACCTTGCCAGACGGCGGAATCACGGTGTTGTAGGCCCGCGCGAGACGCGTCACCGAGTCGAGCAGGATGACCACATCCTTCTTGTGCTCGACGAGGCGCTTCGCCTTCTCGATGACCATCTCGGCCACCTGCACGTGGCGCTGCGCCGGCTCGTCGAAGGTCGACGCAATGACTTCGCCCTGCACCGAGCGCTGCATGTCGGTCACTTCTTCCGGGCGCTCGTCGATGAGCAGCACGATGAGGTAGACCTCGGGATGGTTCGTGGTAATCGACTGCGCGATGCTCTGCAGCAGCATCGTCTTTCCCGTCCTCGGCGGTGCGACGATGAGGCCGCGCTGGCCTTTGCCGATCGGCGTCATCAGGTCCATGACGCGGCCGGCGAGGTTCTCGGTCGTCGTCTCGAGCTTGAGCCGTTCCTGCGGGTAGAGCGGCGTGAGGTTCTCGAAGAACAGCTTCTCGCGGGCCTGGTCGGGCGCCTCGAAGTTGACCGCTTCCACCTTGATGAGCGCGAAGTAGCGCTCGCCTTCCTTCGGCGGACGGATCTGGCCGGAGATGGTGTCGCCGGTCTGCAGGTCGAAGCGGCGAATCTGCGAAGGCGACACGTAGATGTCGTCGGGGCCAGGCAGGTAGTTGTAGTCGGGCGCGCGCAGGAATCCGAAGCCATCCGGCAGCACTTCAAGCACACCTTCCGAGAAGATGAACCCGCTCTGCTCGGTCTGCGCCTTCAGGATGTTGAAGATCAGGTCCTGCTTGCGCATGCCGGTGGCGCCGACAACGTTCTTGTCCTTCGCAATCTGGGTGAGCTTCTGGATGCTCAGGTCCTTCATGTCGGTGAGCCTGAGCGTCTCGCCGCCAGGCTTCAGTTGGGGCGCGGCCGGCTTCGGTGCCTGCGGCTGTTCAGGGGGCGTGGCGGCGGTGGGGTCCGCCTGATTGCCGACGTTGTCCGACGTGGAGGGTCCGTTTGGGGGGCGCCCACCGGGCTGGCGCTTCTGGGATGTAGGCATGACGTTCTGTCGATGGTTAGAGGTTGACGACTACAGGGCGAAGAGATGCTTCGGTCCGGCTGAAGCCGG
>CALQBJ020000214.1 GCA_943328785.2 Bifidobacterium breve | reverse complement strand
TCGAACCGCGAGATGCCGCCCTGGTTCATCGACAAGCACGTCGGCATCCAGAAGTTCAAGAGTGACCCGTCGCTCTCGGACCAGGAGATCCAGACGATCTCGAAGTGGGTGGACGCCGGCGCGCCGCAGGGCAACCCGGCTGACATGCCGAAGCCGCTCGACTTCGGTGTGAGCGACACCTGGCACATCAAGCCGGACCTGATCGTGAAGATGCCGAAGCCGTACCGTCTGAAGGCGAGTGGCGCCGACGACTTCGTCGACGTGACCATCGACCCCGGCTTCACGAAGGACTTCTTCGTGTCGGCGATCGAGACGCGCCCGATCAACATGGGTGGCTACAAGGTCATCCACCACGCCACCGCGAACCTGATCGAGGACGAAGACGACCCGACGGGTGCGTTCTTGAACGAGTACGCGATCGGCAAGTTCGCCGACGTCTTTCCGCCGGAATCGGGTCGCCTCATCAGGGCCGGATCGAAGCTGAACTTCAACATGCACCTGACGCCTGACGGCGAAGCGAAGGACGTGGACGTCCAGATCGCGTTCACGGTGCTGCCAACGGAGCCGAAGTACGTCGCGTTCACCCAGCACATGGGCGACGTCCAGGACCTCGACATTCCCGCGGGCGCCGTGGTCCGGGATGACGGCTATTTCCGCCTGCCGCGGCCGGCGCTCATCTCGGCGTTCCAGCCGCACATGCACATGCGCGGCCGTTCGCAGTGCATGGAAGTGATCTATCCCGATATCCGCACCGACTCGGCGCGGCCGGGACCGGCGCGCACCGAGATGCTCAGTTGCGTCAGCAACTTCAGCTTCGAGTGGAGCGTCACCTACCCCTACGCGGACGACGTGGCGCCGCTGCTTCCGGCGGGCACGATCATTCACATCATCTCGTGGCACGACAACAGCGCGGCCAACAAGCACAACCCGAATCCTGATACCTGGGTGGGCAGTGGACCGACGTCGATCGACGAGATGAACTTCTCGTGGATCAGCCTGACGTATCTGGAGCAGGCCGATTTCGACCGCAAGGTAGCCGAGCGCCAGGCGCAGCAGCAGCGAACGCAGCAACAGCAGCAGTAGTGGGGGGCAGGAGACCGGCATGAGGAAGAATTTGAGTTTCGGCCTGCTGGTGCTGGCCGCCCTGGCCGCTGGCACGACCGAGGTCGTCATGGCGCAGCAGGTGCCACACCCGACCTACATCCCCGCAATCAAGTTCGCCTCGGGGCGCGAGGTGGTGCCGTACCTCGAAGGCTGGATCAAAAATCCGGACGGGACCTTCGATTTCGTGTTCGGGTACTACAACCGCAACACCGAGGAGGAACTGGTGATTCCGCCAGGTCCCGACAACCTGGTCTCCCCGGGACCGGCCGACCAGGGCCAGCCGACCTACTTCATGGCGAAGCGCCAGTTCCGCATCTTCCGCGTGCGGGTGCCGAAGGACTTCGGCGACAAGACGCTGACGTGGTCGCTCACCGCGAACGGCCGCACCGAGAAGGTGGTGGCCAAACTGGTGCCGGCATACGAGAAGGACGAGCGCTTCATCGAGACCAACAACAACACGACGGTCGTCGTCGGCGAGACGGACGTGAACAAGCGCCCGTCGATGACGCTGGCGCCGATCGCCAGCGTGAAGGCGAACGCCCCGGTCACACTGCGGGCGCTGGTGACAGACGACGGCCTCCCGACGCCGCGCGTCGTGCGAACCGACGACCCGGATCGTCCGCAGGAACAGACGATGGAGGATCCGCTGGCGCGCTTCAAGTCGCAGCGGAACAGCAGCAGCACGCGTCTCATCGGGCTCCGCACCACCTGGCAGGTCTACCGCGGGCCGGGCAAGGTGTCGCTCAGCCAGTACGTCATCCCGGTCGCGAACGGAACGGCTGAAACCGTTGCCCGATTCAGCGAGCCCGGTTCGTACACGCTGGTTGCGACTGCCGGCGACGGCAAGCTGAACGTGTCCCAGCGCATCACCCTCGACGTGAAATGAGCTCGCGGCGCCGGGGCAACGGCCCCGGCGTCACCTTGTGTCCTGTCCCATCCGCTCCAGGCCACGGGCATTGCAGCGGACCTGTGGACGCCCGCAACCGACTCCTGGTGCACACACCAAGAGGACAGTGAGCATGAACTTATTGAAGGCTCCAGCTCTGAGAACACGCCAGATGGTTCTGGGGTTCTCAATGGCCCGTCGCCGGGCCGCACGATGCCCCGCAACAACACGCTCACGACAGAGGGTCACCGCATAATGTCTCAGTCAAATCGCCGCGATTTTCTTCGCCAGATCGGGACGGCGGCGGTCAGCGTGCCGCCGCTCCGCCACATGGCGCTCGGCTCCGGCACGCCAGGTTCGTCGTATCAGGCCGGTGGCGGCGCCCCGCAGCAGCAGTCCGGCGCGGTGCTGTACGACCTGCTGATTGCAGGAGGTCGGGTCATCGACCCGGCGCAGAAGATATCGGCGGAGCGGGACGTCGCCATCGTCGGTGGACGCATCGCCAAGGTCGCGGCTGACATCCCACGAGCGCAGGCGCGACAGGTGTACGACGCCAAGGGCAAGCTGGTGACGCCGGGGTTGATCGACCTGCACACTCACGTGTACCGGTCGGGCATTTCCCTGAACGTAGACCCGGACATCGTCGGGTTCCAGTCCGGTGTGACGACCGTCGTCGACTGCGGGTCAACCGGCGCCGGGAACTTCGCGGGCTTTCGCCGCTACGTCATCGATGGGTCGGCCACACGCATTTACGCGTTGCTGAACATCTCCACCATCGGTCTTATCGTCACCAACGAGATCTATCTCGACCCGAGAATGATCGACGCGAGGGCGGCGATTCGGACAATCGGCGCGAATCGCGATCGGATTCTCGGTGTGAAGGTGCGCGTGAACGGCAAGCACAGCGACCTGTCGCACGACCTGGAAGTGATGAAGACCGCGCGTGAAGTCGCCGACGCGACCGGGTTGCCGATCATGATGCATTGGTCGGTCGAACCGGATCTGCTCGCGATGTTGAAGCGCGGCGACATCCTCGCGCATCCATTCAATCCGCCGTCGCCGAACTCTGCGAACCTCTTCGGCGCTGACGGCACACAGGCCGACAAGGTGCTGCCCCAGATCCTCGCGCTCAAAGACCGCGGCATCTGGACCGACGTGCAGCTCGGCACGACGCACCATGCGTGGGACGTCTCCGAAAAGGCCATGAAGCAGGGCTGGTATCCCGACGTGATTTCTACCGATATCGGCCGCGCCCCGGACGGCAGCCCCGCGAGCGTGTTGGTACCGATGTCCGAGTATCTCCATCTGGGTCTTCCGCTCGACCAGGTCATCGCGGCCGTAACCTCCACGCCGGCCAGGATACTGAACTTCCCCGAGAAGGTCGGTACGTTGGAGCCCGGCGTCACTGCGGATGTGGCCATCCTCGAGTTGGCTCAGGGCAGCTTCGAGTACGGTGACCAGGGACGACAGCCAAGGACGTTGAAGCAGCAGTTCGTTGCAGCGGCCACGGTGAAGGGCGGGGTCTTCCTGAAGGGCGCGCCGCCAGTCGCTGCGCCAGGTACCCCGGCGGCACCGCCGGGGCGGTAGGCCGTACGGCTCGCTGGCCCCGTGCGTCCTTCGAAGGGTAAACAACCGGAGGACCGCGTGTTCGAGCTTGCTACTGCCTGAAAGCAGGGGCTGATTACGGCAAGCCGCTCGTCGACACGCGCGCCATCCTTGGGCGATGTCCACATCGTTGATTTAGAGGTATGTGAATGATGAAACGACTACTCGCGATGCTCATCGCGATGCTTCTCGTCGGCGCCTTGGCGCCGACCAGCGTCTGGGCTCAGGCGTCGGGAACCATCGCCGGCGTCGCCAGGGATGCCTCTGGCGGTGTGTTGCCAGGCGTCACCGTCGAGGCGGCGAGTCCGGCCCTGATCGAAAAGGTCCGGACCGCCGTCACCGACGGCGATGGTCAGTACAAGATCGTTGACCTCCGCTCGGGTTCCTACAGTGTGACCTTCACGCTTGCTGGCTTCAGCACCTTCAAGCGCGAGGGTATCGATCTCTCGGCTGGCTTCACCGCGACCATCAACGGCGACATGAAGGTCGGATCGTTGGAAGAGACGATCACCGTCTCTGGCCAGGCGCCGATGGTTGACGTCCAGAACGTGACCCAGCAGAAGGTCATCACGATGGAGGTGCTGCAGTCGTTGCCCAACACCGGGACGAACTTCGCGTCTCTGACCGCGGGCGCCAGCCGGAACACCGACGTCGGCGGCAGCTCTGGCGCCGATACCGGCGCGACGTTCACGATTCATGGCGGGCGCAGTGGCGACACCCGGCGGCTCATCGACGGCATGAGGTGGAACTCGATGGAGGCCGGGAACGCCGGCACCGGCTTCTACTTCGATCCCACGGGTGCCCAGGAAGTCTCGATTCAGCTCGGTGGTAACTCGGCCGAATTCGAACTCGGCGGCGTTCAGGTGAACCTGATCCCCAAGTCCGGTGGCAACACCTTCAAGGGTTACCTGTTCGGCGCGGGAACGAACGAGAAGTTCAACTCCTCCGCCGTGCCAGACGCGCTCAAGTCCAGGGGCCTTCCGACCATTGGCAAAGTGGACAAGGTGTACGAAGTGAGCGGGTCACTCGGCGGCCCGATTCGCGAGAACTCCCTGTGGTTCTTCACTGCCAATCGTTGGTGGGGCAACTCGCAGTTCGTGCCCGGCCTCTACTACAACAAGAACACTGCGGCCTGGACCTACGAGCCAGACCTCACTCGTCCGGCCGTGAACGACAACTCAAACCGCCACAACAACGCGCGATTCACCTGGCAGCCGGCGCAGAAGCATCGGCTCAACCTCTCCTGGGACCAGGAAGCGAACTGCGTGTGCCACTCCGGCCTGACTGCTACGTCTTCTCCGGAAGGGGTGCACCGCTGGAACTTCGGACCGCCGAACTACCTGCTGCAGGGCACCTGGTCGTTCCCGGTGACGAGCCGGCTGCTGCTCGAGGCGGGCAACACCTCGCTCATCTTCGACTACCCGACGGTGCCGACCGAGGATCTTCCCGAAGGGCTTGCGCAGATTTCGGTCCTCGAAGCGACCGGCTATACGGTGAATGGAGTAGTGGTGCCAGGCGGGTTCCGCTATCGCTCGTCTGCGGGCGGCTATCGCTACGGCCACAAGATTTCGAAGCAGTCGAACCAGAAGTTCGCCGTGTCCTACGTCACCGGTTCGCACTCGGTCAGGGGCGGCGTGCAGGTTATGGAAGGCTGGCGCCACTTCTACCAGGAACCGAATGGGAGCATGGACTACACGTTCTCGAACGGTGTGCCGATCTCGCTTACTCAGTACGCGACGCCGCTGCTTGACGAGGAACGGCTCAAGGCGAGCCTTGGGCTGTACGTTCAGGACCAGTGGACCATCAAGCGCCTGACTCTGAACCTCGGCCTGCGCTACGACTATCTGAACGCCGCCGCCCCCGCGACGGACCTGCCGGCCGGGGCCTTCGTGCCCGCTCGTCAGTTCGCCGAAGTGCCGTGCCTTCCGTGCTGGAAGGACATCAACCCGAGGATGGGCGCAGCCTACGACCTCTTTGGCACGGGCAAGACCGCGGTCAAGTTCAACGTCGGACGCTACGTCGGCGGCGAAGCGGTGGATATCGCCAGCGCGAACCATCCCGTGAACTCGTCGGTGGCCTTCACCAACCGCACCTGGGCCGACGCGAACAAGAACTACGTGCCGGATTGCGACCTGAAGAGCCCGACGGCAAACGGGGAGTGCGGCAACATCGACAACCTGAACTTCGGACGCAACAACCCGAATGCCTACCGCTACGACCCCGACGTCCTAAATGGCTTCGGCAAGCGGAACTTCAACTGGCAGGTGCAGGGCGTCGTGCAGCACGAACTGATGCAGAACGTCGGCGTGACCTTGGGATACTTCCGTACCTGGTACGGCAACTTCCGCGTGACCGCGAACAAGGCGCTGACGCCGGCCGACTTCGACAGCTACTGCATCACTGCGCCAACCGACTCACGATTCGCGGTGAACAGCGGGAGCCAGGTGTGCGGACTCTTCGACGTGAAGCCATCGAAGTTCGGTCTCAGTCAGCAGGTCGTCGAACTGGCCTCGAACTACGGCGACTACAGCGAGGTCTACCAGGGGTTCGACCTCACCATGACGGCACGGGTGAAGAAGCTCTACCTCACCGCCGGCATGAACACCGGCAAGACCGACGTGAACTACTGCGGTGTCGTGACGAAGAATCCGCAGGTTGTGCCGGTAGTCGCGACGACGTCCACGGCGGGCGTGGCCGCGTTCACCCAGCCCCGAAACCCGACCTTCTGCGACACGGTCACGCCGTGGAGCGCGCAGACGCAGGTAAAAGCCGCCGCCGTTTATTCGTTCCCGTACGATATCCAGGCGAGCGCATCGTTCCAGCGCTACCCTGGCGTCACGCAGGCGGCGAACATGCTGGCCAATAATGCCCTGATCTCGCCGTCGCTTGGACGAAGCTTGTCGGCGGGTGCGAATGCGACGACGGTCATCGACATCGTGCCATCGCAGGTTCAGTTCGAAGACAGTTCGAACCAGACCGACATCCGGTTCATCAAGGCCGTCAAGCTGGGCGGCAGCCGGAAGCTTCAGGGCATCTTCGACATCTACAACGCGTTCAACGCGCGTCCGGTGCTGTCGGTGACCTCGCGATACTCCGGTGCGACCGGCGGCGCGTGGCTCCGTCCAACCAACACGCTGGTTGGACGGCTCCTCAAGTTCGCCGTGCAGATCGACTTCTAAATCCCGCACGTCCGTCGGTGCGT
>CALQBJ020000213.1 GCA_943328785.2 Bifidobacterium breve | reverse complement strand
GTCGGGCCGCAGCCCTGCCGCGGTCCTGAACTCGGACAACGCGAGTGACGCGTCGCCGGCCTCCATCGCCAGCAGTGCGAGGTCGTCGTGCAATGCCGGGTTCCGGGGGTCGGCCTCGATCATCTTCCGGTAGCCGTCGATGTCCTGAGGAACCAATTTGTGCCGAAGGTCGGCAACCAACTCGGGGCGGTCGGCGTCCCGCGCGGCGACGACCTGCAGCCACGCGTCCGCCATCTCGTCGGTCGAACGCTGCCCCCAGATCACACGCGCAGGCGGCCGATGCGGGTTCGCACGGTTGGCCGGCGAGTTGTCGTAGAGAAAAGCCATCGACAGTCGCGTGCCCTTCGGCAGGCGCACCGGCACGCGCAGCCGATAGACATCCTGCCAGTGGAAATCCCACGTCGGAATGTCGAGCACACGCCGGGCCTGGCCGTCCGGAAACGTCGCGGTCACCGTCACCTCTCGCCCGAGGTAATGGGCATGCGGCTGCACCGCGTGCAGATCGACGTCAACGGGCAGCGTATACGCGTCGGCAGCGACGTAGCGCGCGTCGCCAGCCGGGATATCGAGGTCCTGACGGTTCAACCGGATCATGACGGGCAGGTGCGCCGGCGGTCCATCGGCGAAGTAGAGCGCGACACGCGCGTCGACACGTTCGGGATGCTCGCCCGGTCGCAGATGCAGCATCACGATCAGGTCGTTGCCTGGATCGAGACGCCAGGCAAGGTCGGGACGCGACTGGAACGCCCGCTGGCCAGGCGTCCAGCCGAGGAAATAGCCCTCCGGTGAGGAGGCCGATAGCGGAATCAAGCCTTCGTAGCCGCTCGCGGGGTCCTGGGCGTCGAGCCGACGTGCCTCACCTCCGCGGTCGACCATCAATGTGGCATGGTGCACGACGCGAGTATTCGTCGTCCGGAACTCCCAGGCGCGCACGTACCGAGGCGTCGCCACTGGCACGGACACGACGAAGTTGCGCAGTTGGTCGGGACCACCGGGCTGGACCGTATAGGGCGCCTGGAGCGGGACCACGACGTCCGGCACGCCCAGTTCCCAGTCGTTATTCCACGCAGGCGGCGGTGGCAAATCCGCGTCCGTGCCCTTCTTCGCGCCGCCATCGAGCCAGCGGGCAAACAGCGCGATCTGGTCATCCGACAGGCGCGGGTCTCCCTCGAATGCTCCCGGCGCTCCAACGGGCGCCCAGGGCGGCATCACCTTCGCACGGATGGCATCGACAATCTGGCGGGCGCGCGGGCGCACTTCAGCGTAGGTCAGCAGGCTGAACGGCGCGGAGCCTTCTGGACGATGGCAGCGTCCGCAGTGCTCGAAGACCAGCGGGGCAATGTCGCGCGCGAAGGTGGGCGATGGACCGCCGGGTTCCGCCGGGTTCGCGTACGCGACGGCGGCATCAAGTGCGGCGGCAAGCAGGCACACCAGCAGAAACGCGTGCGGCGGCCGAACGGGATACGCCCGGCGCCGCGAACCGCACCATCCGCTTCTCTCCATTGCTCTCCGCCCACGCCTGCCGGCGGACGGGCTAGCGCACTGTCACCACAACATCGGTCGATGCGAGCAGCACGCCGTCGTCGGCGTAGCCGCGCAGCGTGTAGGTGCCGGGGACCGCGAACGTGACCGTGCTGGTCGCGTGGCCACTCTCGGCCACGGCCACACGCTGCGGCGCGAAGGTGACCGCGCCCGTGGCGCTCCGGCGATGCACCACCCAGGTGACGCCGAGCCGCACGTTACGGTCGAGCCGCACCACCGCCTGCGTGAGCGGGTTCTGACGCGTCGGCGTGATCGGCGTCGGCGTCGCGGCCGTCACGCCGCCACTGCCGCTGCGCGACGCCTTGAACGTCGGCAAGCCGTCGTCAGTCACCAGCACGTCGAGCGACACCGGCTCACCGACCGTCACCGTGCGCTGGGCCGGCCCGACGAGCGACACCGTCGGGGCCACGTCGGGCTCGTTCAGATCGCCAGGGCCGCCGCGGTTCTGCTGATAAACCTTGCTGTCGATCTCCCAGAACGGCGTCAGCGTGGCGAACGCCTTCTCGGTCTTGCCGTGTGAGGTGAGCGTCCACACCAGGTCCTTCTGGCCCCAGTCCTTCGGCACACGCACCTTGAACATGAACTGCTGGCGGCGCGGATAGAAGTGCGCCGGTTGCCCCTGGTCGGCGTCGAGCGGCTCGAAGCGGTTGTCGGTGCCCACGGGCACGTCGACTTCCTCTTCGTAGTTCCGGTTCATGTAGCCGAACACCATCGTGAAGCTGCCGTCGGCGTTGCGCTCCCACCCCTCGAACACCGGCACGACATTCTGGCCCGACGTGTAGCGCATCTGCTGCGCGTCGGCGATCGGCGTAAGCGCCAGCGACAGGACCATTGCGAAGACGAAGCCCATCGCGGCGATGCGACCGGCGGGAAGGGCGCGCTCCTGCAGTCTCGTCATTGCTGGTTGGCCGTCCCGCGCTTCAACGACGTCCGCTCGTTCACCTCGGTCTGGAACTCGGCGTCGGACATGTAATAGAAGGTGAGCCAGTGCCGCGCCATGTCGTCCGTGGTGCGGTTGCCGAAGCCGACCCAGTTACGCGGGTCGGGATTGTTGCGGTTACCCGCGGAGTTGTCGTGCCAACTGGTGACGTGAATGATCGTGCCGGCCGGCAGCAGCGGCGCCACATCGTCGGCGTAGTTGTAGACGATCTGCCACTGGAAGTCGTAGTTCACGCAGTTGAACTGCTCGACCACCATGTTCGGGTAGATCGCCTCGAGGCACTGCCGCTTGCCGCGGTTGTGCATGTGCGGCATGAAGGCGGTGAGCCGCGCCGGCCGATCCATCTTGAAGTACGCATCGCTGCGCACGTTGTCGGCGCCCGCTGGAATGTCGAGGTCGTCCTGGTTCGGCGCCAGCACCGTCTGCATCTGGTGCGTCGGCACGTAGCCCTTCGGGTAGAAGACGATGCCAATGCTCGTGCGGTCCTTGATGGACTCGCCGATGGCGTGATAGTGCATGTTGAAGCGCACCTTCGAGCCGGCCTTCATCAGCCGGCCCGCGCCGTCGGGATAGACGTCGCCGTTCTTGCCGACCGCGTACTCGTTGAGCACACCGCCCATCGGGTTGTTGTTGTCGGGATCGACGAGATACATCACCGCGTGGTGCACGACGCGCGACGCGCCAGGTCCGGGCTTGGCCTCGACCGCCTTGATGTAGCGGTCCTCGGTGAGGCCGCTGTCGCTGTAGAAGTCGGCCCACCAGTCGGCGCTCTGCGCCTCGATGGTGTTCTCGGCCGGCAACGCCACGATCAGGTCGGGCTTGCCGATCTGCCACTTGTCGGTGTCCTCGAAGACCCGCGGCTTCGGCATGTCGGCCGCATTGCCGCGCGGGGCGCCGGCGTCGACCCAGCTCACGAGGGTCGCCACCTCGGCGTCGCTCAGCGACGGGTCGTCCTTGAACTTGCGGATGCCAATCGCCTTGTCGACGTGCCACGGCGGCATCTGCCGCTGCGACACCCGCGACTTGATGGAACGCGCCCACGGGCGCGCCTCTTCGTAGGTGAGCAACGACATCGGCGCGATGGATCCTGGACGGTGGCAGTTCTGGCAGGCGCGCTGGAGGATGGGCGCGACATCGTGCGTGAAGGTCGGCGCGGCCGGCGTCTGAGCGAACACGGCGGGCGCAGTGCCGACCAGCCACGCGGCGGCCAGAGCGAGCGGCGCGAACAACAGACGGCGTGGTAGTCCGTTCATTTCATCCTCCAGAAACCCGGCGACACGATACACCGGTACGGGAGGAAGGATGCGGAGATTCGACGCCGACCCTACTTGCGCTCGGCGCCGCCGGTCGCTTCACCGAGTGCGGCGGCCAGTTGCCGGGCGCTCAGAGTCTGCGCCTTCACCTTGCGGATGGCGACGTCGGCTTCCTTGATCAGGTTGTCGAAGAGGTCGGGCAGCTTCTCCACCGCCTCGATGCGCAGCGCGCGAGGGGCGTCGTTGAACAGCCACTCCTCGACCGTCGCGTCTTCAGGCTGGTTGTTGTTGCCGGCCACGGTGCGAAGCGCGATGCCCCAGCGGTTGTTCACCTTGGCGTAGCCAAGATAGCGGCTCGAGTAGTTGCCGAACGCATCCTCCCAGCGGTCCAGTCGTGACCAGGTGGAGATGCCGAGGTTCAGCTTCTTGAGCGCGGCGTCGAGCACGGAGATCGACTTGCCGAGTTCGTCCGAGACGATGTTCAGGTGGGATGCCGCGAGCGACAACTGGCGATACGACGAGGAGACGCGCTCGGAGAACGACCCGTCGTCCTTGGGTGCAGCAGACATGACAACCTCCATGGCCGTACGGGCCATGCGTGAGCGCCCCTTACAGGGGCTATCGAACGTCGCCATCAAGCGACGGGACTACCGACTTCCGCCGGGCTGGGGGGCTCCCGCAGCGAATCCACGGAAAACATAGCACACCCCTTCACGATGCATATCGGGTGCTCGGCTGGAAAACTGTCCATGGCGCCCTGGCGCCGCACGAAGATCGAACGAAACATCATGCATTTGCTCGTAAGAGGGTGCTCGAGCTTCGGGTGGTGCTACTTTGAATCGCATGGACCCCCTTGCCGGCACTCCGTGGAGCAACCCTGCAACCGTGGAAGGATTTGCTCGAGGCGAGCCCAACGCGGTGCTGATGGCGTACGCGGGACGGCTTGCCGGCGGACATCCTGGCGGACGCGTGCTGGACATCGGCTGTGGTGCAGGGCGCAATGCGGTGCCGCTGGCTCGCCTGGGCTGGCGGGTGCTGGGTACCGACCTCTCGACGCCCATGGCCGTCGCGGCGCACGCACGGGCCGCGCAGGGGCGAACCCAGGGCCGCTTCGACGTGGCGCTCGCCCAGATGCAGGCACTGCCTGTGCGCTCGGACAGCATCGACCTGGTGCTTGCGCATGGCATCTGGAATCTCGCCACGTCCGGCGCGCAGTTCCGGGCCGGCGTACGCGAGGCTGCGCGTGTCGCCCGTCCTGGCGCCGCGCTGTTCGTGTTCACGTTCTCGCGCCACACTCTGGCCGACGACGCCGAACCGGTGGCTGGCGAGTCGTTCGTCTTCACCCAGTTCTCGGGACGTCCGCAGTGCTTCCTGACCGAGGGCGAACTGATAGGCGAGCTGGCTGACGCCGGCTTCGCGCTCGACCCGTCCGTGCCGCTGACCGAATACAACCGGCCGACCGCGGGCATGCTCCGCACGGGTGGCGGACCGGTCATCTACGAAGCCGCCTTCCGGTACCGTCCGGCAGGTGTGTAACCGCCACACTGCACTGTGTCGAATCCGAACGCCGGCGGCAGCCCGTCCCCGCCAGCGCACGGGCATTGGTATTGCTGAGCACACACCGACCGGGCACTGGCACTCAGTTTCCCGGTCGGTTCTTGTGATCGCACGACCAATGTTGTGAGGAGACCCCCGATGATGCGCAGGATGCTCGGATTCCCAATGATTGCGATGGCGGCCGCCATCGCCGTGTCGGCCGCGGCTTGTTCGAAGGCGAACAGCGGTTCCCCTGTCGCGCCGTCCGCGTCCACCCCGCAGGCCGTGAGCACGCCGGCCCCGGTGGTCGGTGGGGCCAGTATCAGCGGCACGGTGGTGACGGGCTCGGCCTCGGCGCTGGCGGCCCCGTCCGGCTTCGCCACGCTCGGCAGTGTTGGCCGCATCACCGTGTCGGTGACCGGCGCCTCCATCAGCGTGGTCAGTGACGACGGGAACTTCACGCTGCAGAACGTGCCGCCTGGCGACCTCACCCTGTCCATCACCGGCGCGGGCATCAACGCCGTGGTGCCGCTGCCAGGCGTCGGCCTCAACGACCAACTGCGCCTCACCGTCCGCCTCGAGGGCAGCAGCGCACAGGTCGAAGACATGAAGCAGGAGTCGAGTGGCAAGGTGGAGGTGGAAGGGGTCATCACCGCCGTCACCGGCATGACCTCCGCCGGCGGCACCATCGTCGTCGGCCGCGACAACACCGCGGTGCTCGTGCCGGCGGCGGCCAGCATCACCAAGGGGGGCACGACGCTGAAGCCGAACGACCTCGCGGTCGGCCTGCGGGTGCATGTGCGCGCCACGAAGGGCACGCCTCTGACTGCCACCGAGGTCATCGTGCAGAACACCGGCACCACCACGGGCAGCGGCAGTGGCAGTGGCAGTGGCAGCGGCAGCTCGGGTTCCAGCGACGACAGCGACGACAACGGGGACGACCACGCGAAGGAAGCGGAGATCGTGGGCACGGTCACGGGCACGCCGACCACGAGCTGCCCGACCATCACCTTCTACGTCGGCACCACGAAGGTCACCACGACCGCAGGCACGACGTTCGACGACGTCACCTGTTCGACGCTGAAACCCGGCGACCAGGTGAAGGTGGAGGGCGTCCGGCAGACGGACGGCTCGATCGTCGCGAAGGAAGTCGAGAAGCGCGGAGGCACGACGACGACCGGCAGCACGAGCAAGGCGAGCGGCACGAGCAAGACCAGCGGCACGGTCACGGCAGTTAGCGGAACGTGCCCGGAGAAGACGTTCATGCTCGGGAGCACCAAGGTCAAGACGTCCAGCGCCACGAAGTTCGACGGCATCAGCTGCTCCACCCTCGCAAACGGCGTGAAGGTGGAGGTGACGGGCAGCAAGCAGACGGACGGCGTGGTGCTCGCGTCCGCGATCGAGAAGAACAACTAGTGGCCTGTATTGACTGACGTACTACCAATCCGATGGGCCGGGTCGCGATAGCTCCAGCGGATCGGCTTGGGGGCTTTGTTGTAGTGGCGAATGTATTTCCGAATTCGGCGCGCGAGGT
>CALQBJ020000212.1 GCA_943328785.2 Bifidobacterium breve | reverse complement strand
TCAGGCCATCGCTTCGCCACGCACCGCCCTGACCACCTCCGGTCTCACCGCACAGGTCCGTGACCGGCCCCCCCGCCGCGGACACGGTCTTCAGCCGGCCGTCGGCGAAGAAGCCGATGGCGCGCCCGTCGTGCGACCAGAAGGGCGTGCGCATATTGACAGCCGAACCGGTCGCGATCGGCGTCCACGCGGCGGCATCCAGATTACGGACCGCTAATCCCGAACCCACAGTAGCCAGCACACGGCGACCGTCGGGCGAGAGACTGAGAAAGCCGACACTTGGATTCGCCGCATCCGGTATCGGTAGCGAAAAACGCATCACCGCTTGCTCGGTCGGCGTTTCGCGGAAATGCACAAACGCCAGGGCGCTCAAGCCCAGCACGGCGACGGCGAGGGCCGCCATCCACGCGACCGGCGTGGCGCGTGCGGGCAACGCTGGCCCCCCGACCGACGACGCGGCGGTGTCGAATGCGCCGTCGAGGGCGAGGCGCATTGCTGCGATGTCAGGAATCCGCTGCTTCGGGTCCTTGTGCAGACACCGCTTGACGTAGGTGACGAGCGCGGGAGAGACGCCCGGCGGCAGCAGTGTCCAGTTCGGCTCTGCCCGGACGACGGCGGCGAGCGTGTCCGCGAGATCCTCCCCGGGAATGGCGCGCTGCCCTGTGAGCATCTCGAACAGCACGGCGCCGAACGCCCAGATGTCCGCCCGCTAATCCACCGTCTTCCCACGCGCTTGCTCCGGCGCCATGTACGCCGCCGTGCCGAGAATCATCCCGGCCTGCGTCATCGCCGGCGTGGTCAGCGACCCCGACGTGCTCGGCGACACGCCGCCGGGGGCGTCCACCGCTTTCGCCAAGCCGAAGTCGAGCACCTTCACCGTGCCGTCACTGCGGACCTTGATGTTCGCGGGCTTGAGATCGCGGTGAATGATTCCCTGCTCGTGCGCGGCTTCAAGCGCCTCGGCGATCTGCCTGGCGAGCGGCAGCGCCTCCTCGATCGGGATCGCGCCGCGGGCGATCCGCCGCGAGAGGTCTTCCCCCTCGACCAACTCCATCACCAGCGCCGTGCCGTCGGGCGTCTTCTCGAGGCCGTAGATCGCCGCAATGTGCGGATGGTTGAGCGCCGCCAGCACTTCGGCTTCGCGCTGAAAGCGCGCCAGGCGATCTGCATCGCCGGCCACTGAGGCGGGCAGTACCTTGCCGTTTCAGGTTCGTGTCGGTGGCCTGATAGACCTCCCCCATGCCGCCGACTCCGATGGGGCCAGTGATGGTGAAGACGCCGAGCTGGGAGCCGGGGGTGAGGGGCATGCCGGTGCAGTATACGGGCCAGCGGGCGAGCGGCTTCACAGAAACCATAAGAGCAAGTAGACTCACGCACAATGAGCGACGACGCTCGGCAACTCATCTTCCGCGTCCACGCGGTTCAGCGGATGTTTGAACGTGGACTCACAGCGAATGACGTGAGTGCGGCGCTGGCGGCCGGTGAAACAATCGAGGACTACCCCAAGGACACCCCCTACCCGAGTCGTCTGGTGCTGGGCTGGGTCGGTGGACGGCCGCTCCATGTCGTCGCTGCCGAGAATGCGTCCGCCCGAGAGATAATTGTGATCACCGTCTACGAGCCGGATCCGATTCGATGGGACAGCGACTTCAAACGGAGGCGACCATGACGTGCGTCATTTGCAAGAACGGCGAGGTCACGGGGGGGACCACGACTGTGACCCTCGAGCGAGGGCACACCACCTTGGTCGTCAAGGGCGTCCCGGCACGCGTCTGCCTGACGTGCGGCGAGGAGTACGTGGACGACATCACCACGAAGGGACTCCTTGAGACAGCCGAGACGGCCGCGCGTACCGGCGTCCAGGTCGAAGTACGGCAGTTCGCCGCAGCCTGATCCGCGCGACCGCACCAACCCATAGGCACCCCAGGCACTGTACGCACTCTCAGCACCTTTATTTGGTGGGCAGCGTCGCCTTCAACTCCTCCAGCCAGTTCAACACCACGACCATCAGCGGCTCCTGCGCGGTGCCCGCCTCCTTGATCATCAGGAACCGCTGGCCATCGGGGGAGACGTCGTAGCTGCGAGCGACCACGCCGCCGGGGACGACATACCGAGTCTTGAATAGCGTCGTCGCGGTGCCGGCGCTGAAGGTCGGGGCCGTCTGGACCGGGACGTGGGTCATCGCCCCGGCACTATCGAGATAGAACAGCTCGGTGCCGTTTCGCGCCCACAGTGGGCGGGTGCCGCCGCTCGGCGAGATCGTCCAGTTCCCACCGTCCACATCCGGGAACGGCCGCACGAAGATCTCGTCGCGGCCCGACGGGTTCGGATGGTGAAGACGCCGAGCTGCGAGCCGGGGGTGAGAGGCATGCCGGTGCAGTATACGGGCCAGCGGGGCGCCGCACGCGCGCAATCCGCGGCCGCGGATGTGTTGGGACTCCAACGTTGTCGGTGATAGAACCCGCTCGCCCCCCGCTACGGCTAGCGCTCCCCTATTTCCCAGATTGGAGACGGCCGTATCCAGAGTGCAGTCGATATCCTCCAGCGTTGCGACGACATCCGCCAGATCTGTCAGAGGCCGTGGCGTGCGCCACGCGCACGTGGGGCGATTGGTGGGGACAGGAAATATTTACGGGGCGGCCAGTGACAGAAGGCCCGTTCTCAGACCCGCGCCGCGCCGCGGTTTCGTCGACGCCGAGGCGGGTGCCGGGGATGAGAGTCACGGTGTGCGCACTCATTCGGGCGGGACCCGGCCGGTGCCGATCTGGTAACGTTGCGGCGGGGACTACTCGCGGCCGTCGCCGTCGTGTGGACAACGCCTGGCGCCTCCGGATTCAGTCTGCATGACACTGTTCGACAGCACGACCCCGCTCCTGGCGTTGGCGCCAATGCAGGAGGTGACCGACGGCGCGTTCTGGTCGCTCGTCCACCGGTACGGCGGCGCGGACGTGTACTGGACCGAATACTTCCGCGTCCACGCCACGTCCACGCCGGAGAAGCGAATCCTCGACGCCATCACCAGGAACACCACGGGGCGGCCGGTCATCGCGCAGATGATCGGCAACGACATCCCGGAGCTGGTCCGCACGGCGAAAGCCCTGCAGCAATTCCCGGTGGCCGCGATCGATCTCAACCTCGGCTGCCCGGCCCCCATCGTCTACAGGAAATGCGCCGGGGGCGGACTGCTGCGCGAGCCGCAGCGCATCGACGCCATCCTCGGCGCGCTGCGCGATGCGGTGCGCGTCAAGTTCACGGTCAAGACCCGCCTCGGCTTCGCGTCAGTGGACGAGTTCGACAAACTGCTGCCGATCTACGCGCGGCACTCGCTCGATGCCCTGACGGTGCACGCGCGCACCGTGGCCCAGATGTACCGGCTCCCGGTCCACTTCGACCGCATCCGGCAGGCGGTGGAGACGATGCCGTGTCCGGTGATCGCCAACGGCCATGTGCATTCGGCCGCGCAGGCGCAGGGCGTGCTCGAGCAGACTCGCGCCCATGGCCTGATGATTGGTCGCGCCGCGATTCGCAACCCGTGGTTGTTCACCCAGATTCGACAGCAGTGGCGCGGAGAGGCGGTGACGCTGCCGACGGGACGCGAGGTCGCCGACTACGTGCGCCGGTTGTGGGATTCGCAGGCCGGCCTCGACCGGCCCGAGAAGGCGCAGTGCGAGCGCATGAAGAAGTTCCTCAACTATCTCGGCGAGGGCGTGCCTGGCGACTTCCTGCATCGCATCCGCCGCACGCAGACCGCCGCCGACTTCCACGGGATCTGCCGGGAGCACCTCGATCACGATCGACCGATGACGCTGATGCCGCACGAACTCTGAACATAGGGTGCCCGGAGTGCCAGGCCGTCAGTCGCCGCTGAGCGCGTCGATGTCCAGACAATCTGGAGGCCGCCCGCACGCCCGCGTGTTCCGTACGAGCTCGGCGCGGCCGATGTTGTTCACCACGTCGCTGCCGTCAGCAGTTCCACGAGGTTCGACGCCACACCCAACTGGACGATCTGCGGGATAGGCCATATGAGCGGGCGGCAGTCGACAGAAGGCCCGTTCTCACACCCGAGCAACCGCCTGAGGCACGGCCTCCCCAGAACCCCCTCTGAATGCGCTATGACGCTCAGACGATGGCCTCGTCGTCATTTGGCGTGGTTCCACATCCTCCGCTGCAGCGACGGAGCTCTGCACATCGGCTCAATCGAGAACCTCGCGGCCCGCCTCGCCCGCCACAATCAGGGCCGTGGGTGCGCTTTCACAGCGACTAGAACTCCGGTCCCTATCGTCTACACCGAAGCATTCGAGACTAGAAGTCAGGCGGTCGCCAGCGAACGCCAGCTCAAACCCTAGACGCGTGCGGAGAAGGTGCATGAAGACGTCGCCGGCCCCCGGCCGACGCAAGACGGCCACGGGGAGTTCGGTCGTGTGAACCCACACGGCGCCGCGCGTCCGGCCAGAGGTCACTTCGAAAGCCTCGCAGACGGCGCTGACAATCGGCCTGAAGAAGATGACGCAAAAGGCCCTTCTGAAGCGGCCGCCTCGGTGCGGGTCCACGTAAGTGCAATGTCTCGTGGCAGAAGTCTCGACGCGCTCGTTATACGAGGTAACTGAGTTGTCGTCGATCACGTGCAGCTCAATAGGTAAAATGAGCGCTCGATGTATGCGCTTCTGTCTCAGACACGACGAGTCTCTCCGTCACCCGGAAGGCTCGCTGCGTTCTGGGCAGCTGTCGCCGCCGGAACGCTCCTCCGGTTGTGGGTCGCGACACTCGGCCACAACTTCGACGTGGAGTCTTACCAGCTTGTCGGCCACCTGGTCGTGGCCGGCAAGAACGTCTATGCCAATACTCCGCGGTACAACTACGGCCCCGTCTGGTTTGCGGTGCTCGGGGCCCTCAAGTGGTTGCAACTGCGGTTCGGTTCGGACAGCGTCCAAACGTTCCACCTCATCGTCGCCGTGATCCTGACAGGCGTCGACATTGCGACTGCCTGGCTCCTCGTCCGGCGCGTCAGCATCGGAGCGGGCGCCGCGTTCATGCTGTGCCCTTCGATCATCCTCCTCACCGGGTTCCATTCTCAGTTCGACAACATCGCGGTCCTGTTCGCGCTCCTGTCGTGGACCCTGGTCGCTGACCCGCTGGACCGGCAGCGCATGCCCCGCGTGCTTGCGGCGGCCGGCCTACTGGGGCTGTCGCTCGCCACGAAACACCTGCTGATCTTTTTTCCGCTCTGGGTGTTGCTCTGGCCTCGCTTCGGTTCCCTGGCCAGGAGAGCGGCATTCGCGGCGGGAGCCGGCGGCGTCTTCGTGGCGGGATTCATCCCATTCGCGCTGTCCGCTTCGGCGGTCGCCGGCATCCGGCACTCGGTTATCGGCTACCAATCGGATGCGTCTGACGCCCTTCTCGCGCCGCTCGTCAGGCTGCTCGTTCCGACTTCTGTCGTCGACGCGATGTTCGGGTGGATGCCTATGTCCTCTGGAATCAAGGTCGTCTGGCTGATCGCCATGGTCTCGGTCGGCGTCCTCACGATGCGTCGGGCACCGCGGGATGCGGTGTACTACTATTTGATTGCGCTCGTCGGGCTGTCACCGGCGATGGCCGCCCAGTACTTGGCGATACCCGGCGTCATGCTGGCGGCACGGTGGCGGGACCCGCTGTCCTGGATCTACGTCGCGGTTTCGGTGGCGCTCCTGCTGCAGATCGACGTCAACATCGGCACGCTCGCCCCACTGGCGCCCGTTCATCAGTGGCTTCGTGCGATCGGCTTCACCTACGCGAATGGCCAGGCATGGCTGCTCGTCATGCTTGTCGCGTGGTTATACAAGGCACCCCACGAGCAGACATAGCCTGACCGGGCAATCGGTGGTCATACTCGGAGCAGGCCCCACGGGTCTCGGCGCGGCCCAGCGGTTGGCCGAGCTTGGGGATGTCGACGTCCGTCTGTTCGACGAGAACGACCGTCCGGGCGGCCTGGCGGCGTCGTTCACCGACGGCCAGGGCTTTACCTGGGACATCGGCGGTCACGTCCTATTTTCGCACTACGGTTACTTCGACCGGCTGATGGACCGCCTGCTGGGCGACCAGTGGCTGTACCACGAGCGCGAGGCGTGGGTCTGGATGCGAGAGCGGTTCGTCCCATACCCGCTGCAGAACAACATCCATCTTCTCCCCCGTGACGAGTTCCTGGCCTGCTTCCGGGACCTGCTGGCGGCCCAGAGAGGCGCCGCCGGTGTCATCCGACACTTCGGGGACTGGGTCGAGCGAAGCTTCGGGAACTCGCTTGCCGACACCTTCATGCGTCCCTACAACGCCAAGGTCTGGGCGTATCCGCTCTCCGAGCTGTCCCACCAGTGGGTGGGCGAACGGGTGGCCACTGTCGATCTCATGCGAGTCGTCGCCAACACTCTCGACGGCTCGCACGACGCCAGTTGGGGGCCGAACAACCGATTCCGGTTCCCCGTCAGCGGCGGTACGGGACGCATTTGGACGACGCTCGCAAACACCCTCCCAGATGGCGTATTCAGGCCGAATCGCCGCTGCACGCGGATCGAGACGTCGAAGCGGCTGGTGCATTTTGACGACGGGTCGCATGAGCGGTACGACGTGCTCATCTCCACAATCCCGCTCGACGAGTGCATCCGGATGTCGGATCTATCAGGGCTGTACCCAGCAGCTGAACAGCTTCGCTACTCCACCACGCACGTGGTCGGGGTCGGGATGAAAGGCACGCCCCCACCCCACCTGAAGACGAAGTGCTGGATGTATTTCCCCGAGGCCAACTGCCCCTTCTACCGCGCCACGGTGTTTTCCAACTACTCGCCCAACAACGTACCGGACAGCACAAAATACTGGTCTCTGATGACGGAGGTCGCAGAGTCAGCCGCCAAGCCAGTTGAAGCAGGACGTCTGACGGAGTCGGTCAT
>CALQBJ020000211.1 GCA_943328785.2 Bifidobacterium breve | reverse complement strand
TGAACCACCGGCCGCCACGGCGCTGCTGGTCGATGTGCCGCTCACGCCTGACCTCTGGAGCCGCGCCATCTTCAAGCGCCCGGTCACGAGCGAGCATCTGCTGGCGACGATCCTCGCAGACCGCCGCGCCGCGCTGCTCTGCCGCGGCCTGCTCGGCGCCGACGACGACACGCTGGCGTTCTACGCCGCGCACGCGGCGCTACTGACCTTCATCTACGAACGCGCCCCAGGCGCCTTCGCCGCGTTTGCCGGCAGCATCCACGTGCGCGATGGCCAGTTGGTCGTACCCGGCGGCGAACCGGCGCGGCGGCTCTGGGACACCGCCGTGCCCGCCCGCACGAGCGATCCCGAGGCGTTCGTCCGCGCCCTCCTGTTCGAGCCCGAGGCGAGGCCGGCCTACGTGTACGACGTGCTGGCGACCGCCTCGCCCGCGTCGCGCGCCTTCGCGCTCGGCCTGTGGCTCGATGATCCGTCACTTCGCGCCAGGCGGTTCCAGGCGCTGCTGGCTGAGGCGCGCACATCGTTTCGGGAGTGGCACGTCGAGGAACTGCCGTTCGGGCGCCCGCTGAACGATCTGGCCCTGCTGCTCCTGCGCATCCGCACGGCACCTGACGGTGCGCCGGCGCCGCCTGCCGATCGCCGATTCTGGGGGGCCGTGTTCGACGCCGGGCCATTGCCGGCTGGCCCAGGCGAGCCGGCCGCGGCCACGCACACGCGCATCGACGCGGCATGGCTGCTGCGCGCGACCGCCGGTGACATGTACGCGCGGGGCGACCGTCTCGACCAACTGGCGTTCGGGCAGCGGGTCTTCGGCGCCCTGGCCGGCGCGGAGTTCGAGCCGGCAGCCTCGGTGTTGCACGACATGACGACGAGGCGGATGCTGCTGCTCGGACTCGAGCGGATGGGCATCAGCACTCCCGACGTCTACGCCGCGGGCCTGCGCCAGGCGCGGCTTGCCGGAACCGGCGCCGCCGACCGGTTCTGGACGCTGGCGCAGTTGCAGGGGGCGTTCGCGGTGGTGGCGCGCATGGCGCGGACCGGCACGCTCGAGCCGCGCGCGGCCGAGGCGCTGATGCGCTCGCTCTTTGCGCTGCCACTCGAGGACGGCGACCTGCGCGGCGCGCTGGCGGACTGGTACCGGTCTGCGCTGGCGCCGCATCTTCCAGCGGGCGAGAGCTGGCAGGCCCGCAGCGTGGCGGGCGTGGCCGGAGGGCCGACGCCAGGCGATCCGATCGTCGACTGGGAAGGCGAGCGCTACCGTGTTGACCTGGCCGGCGCCGAGCGTCGGCGTATCGAGGCGATTCAGAGCCGTCAGGGTGGACCCGATCTCGACGCCGCGTTCGCGGTCGTGGCACTGGCGCGGAAGGCGATGCGAGTGGCGACGTCCGCCGCCGCGCGCGACGCTGCCGACGAGGCACGGCAACTCGTGTCCACGGCCGGCGTCTTGCTCGCGCGTCCGCCCGTCACCGGGATGGCCGCGGGTGTGCCGCTGCCGAGGGATGGGCGCGAGTGGCTGACCCGCACCGCCGAGGAACTCGAACGGGCGGCGCGCGTGAACGACCTGCGCCGGGCGAATCGTGCCGGCGAAACGCTGTTGCCGCTTGGCGACATCGCGCTCGGACAGGCCCTCCTCTCGCTCGTCTACGCGATCCATCTGGGCGATCCCGATGGCCCCGCCCTGCTCGGTGCCAACGTCTCACTGCGCCACGACTTCGGGTTCGGCCGGCGCGACGGTGAGAGCCGGTCACGCGGGCCATGGGCGCTGCCGCGTCAGGACTTCCAGCCGGGGGTGCCGTGGCATGTCACCGGGTCGCTGGTCGGGCTCGACATTGCCCTGGCGCCCCTGGCGCTACGCCGCCTGAGTATGGACAGCCTCGCGAACCCGCCGACGCTGCCGTCGATCGAGCGTGAATCCTTTGCCGTCAACGTCGCGCTGCTCGATCCGCGCGCACTCCGCGATCTCGACCGCGACCGCATCGTCGACGCCATCGGACAGGGCCGGACCCGCGTCCGGGCGCTAGGCGCCACTCCTGCTGAGTTCGAAAAATTGGAGAACGAGGTGACGCTCGACGGCTGGCGGGTACGAACGCTGCGCTGGGTGCTGCAACACGAGCGCGCTTCGATAGAGAATCAGTTCTCGCTCGCCGAACTCGCGATGCTCGGTGGTCTCGAACCCGCCGCCTTCGACGCGTGGGGCGCGAACAGCCTGCTGTCGGACGGCTGCCTGTGCACCCACTTCCCGATGCCGCGCACCTGGCGTGTGCTAGCCGGGCGAACGCAGTTGGCGATGATGGCGGCATCAACGGTGGAGATGAACCTGGAACTCGCGCAGCGTTTTGCCGTCTTGCGTCTGCCCGCCGTCCTGCTGCCGTCCGTACTGGCGACGGCCATGCAGGACTTCGTCGACACGGTCGACACGGCGGACGCGAACGACCTGGCGGCGCTGTCGCCTCATGTCCGCACGCTCGGCCGGAATGCGGTGGACGACTACGTGGCGGCGACTGCCGCGAACGGGCCGCTTGTCCCGGTCAACGAGGCTGTCTCCGAACCGTGATGCGAGGCTCTGTTCGCGCTTCGTCGCTTGCGCTCCTGCTGGCCATGGCCGGCAGCCTGCTCACGCTCGCCACGGCGCAACAGGCTGGCCCCACACCGGCCCCCGCACTGACCACGGCGGAGACGCCGGTCGTGATCAGCTCGCCGTCGGCCAGCGCCTACATCAGCGGCGTCACCGCGCTGCGCGCAGCGATCGACCCGAGCGTGCCGGTGCAGAGCGTCACCTTCTTCGTCGACGGCCGGCAGTTCTGCGTGCTGAACGAACCGCCCTTCGACTGCGAGTGGGACGCCGGCTCGGTCATCAGCGTGCATCTCATCCGCCTCGTGGTGCAGCCGGTCAGCGGCGACCGCATCGTCAAGACGCTGCGCACGAAGGGCATCGGCTACGCCGACCGCGTGAACGTCGAGGCGATCCAGGTGACGGTGACGGTGACCGACGACGCGGGGCGGTTCGTCAGCGCGCTGCCGCGCTCGGCGTTCAGCGTCTACGAGGACGGCAAGTCGCAGCCGGTCACCTACTTCGCGTCGAAAGACGTGCCGCTCGAGCTGATCGTTGCGGTCGACATCAGCGGCAGCATGACGGCGTCGATGCCGAAGCTGAAGAAGGCGGTGAAGGACTTCCTGGTGGCGGTGCCGTCGAAGGATCAGGTGACGCTGCTTGGCTTCAACGACAGTGTCTTCGCGCTGACGCGCAAGACCACCGACCCGTCGGAGCGCGTGCGTGCCGTCGACCGGCTCGCGCCGTGGGGCGCCACCGCGCTCTACGACGTCATCGTGCGCGCGGTCGACATGCTCGGCCGACAGGTGGGGCGCAAGGCACTGGTGGTGTTCTCGGACGGCGAGGACCAGGGCAGCCACCTCTCGCTCGACGACGTCGAGCGTAAGCTGCAGTCGAGCGATGTCACGCTCTACATGATCGCGCAGGGGCGCGGCATCAGCCAGGACTACCTGAAGAAGACGATGCAGCGGCTGACCGTGCCGACCGGCGGACGCACCTTCACGACCGACAGCGTCGAGCAGCTCCACCTGGCGTTCGAGGAACTGCTCGACGAACTCTCGAATCAGTACCTGCTCGGCTACCAGCCGAGCAACGGCGCGCGGGATGACACGTGGCGCGAGATCAAGGTGCAGGTGGACGGCTATCCGAACGTCCGTGCACGGCAGGGCTACAGGGCGGCACCTTTCAAATGAGCACACGACGTTGGGCAACCGCGGCGCTGGCGGTAACGGTGACCTCGGGCGCGGTGCTGCGGGCGCAGCCGCCGGCGCAGCCTGTGTTCCGTTCGTCGGTCGAGCTGACCTCGATCGACCTCGCGGTGCTCGACGACAAGGGGCGGCCGGTTCGCGACCTGAAGCCGGACGAGTTCACCATCAGGGTCGACGGCTCGCAGCGCCGCGTCATGACCGCCGAGTGGGTGGGGCTCGAGACGAAGGAGTCGGCTCCGCCGCCGCCGGCGCCGTCCGGCTACTCGTGGAACGAGAACGCGACGGGCGGCCGCCTCATTCTCCTGGTGGTCGATCAGCCGAACATCCGCTTCGGCGGCACCCTCGGCATTCGCGGCGCCGTGAATGCGTTCATCGACCACCTGCAGCCGACCGACCGCGCCGCGGTGATCGGGCTGGGACAAGGAGCGCCGTCCACGCCGTTCACGGCCGACCGGTCGCGACTGAAGCGGGCGGTCGAGCGTCTGGTCGGGCAGCATCAGTCGTCGATGCTGACGCAGTTCAGCATCTCGACGTTCGAAGCTCTGCAGATCTCCCGAGGCATTCCCGGTGTGTTCGAAGATGTCATGGTCCGGGAGTGTGCCGGCATGGCCGGGCCCGGCTTCGAGGCGTGCGCGATGGAGGTCCACGCCGAAGCGCAGGAGAAAGCGATGACCGGTGCCGCCGCCGGCGACGGCACCATCCGCGTGCTCCGCTCGCTGCTGACCGCGCTGAAGACGATCGACGGCCCGAAGACGATGATCTTCGTGTCCGAGGGGTTCCTCATCGACGACCAGCGGTCGGCGGTGATCGAACTCGGCGCCATTGCCGCCGCCTCGCGCACGAGCATCTACACGCTCAAGCTCGACGACCAGTTGTTCCAGTCGATGGCGTCGGAGCAGCGCGGCGTGCGGATGGCGACGATGGACGATCGCTACGTGCGTGCTGAAGGGCTCGAGTTGCTGTCCAGCGCCTCGCGCGGCGCCATGTTCAACATCATCGGCACCGGCGCCGGCGTGTTCGACCGGATCGAGTCGGAGCTGTCCGGCTACTACCTGCTTGGCGTCGAGTCGAGCCCGGCCGATCGCGACGGCAAGACGCACGCGGTGCGCGTCGACGTGTCGCGCAAGGGGCTGACCGTCCGCTCGCGCCGCGCCCTGGTGGGCGACGTCGACACCGGCGCAGCGAAGAGCGCGCGCGAGCTGGTCACCGCGGCGGTGAACACGCCGCTGCCGATCGCGGCGCTACCGCTGCGCGTCACCACGTTCTCGCTGCCCGAGCAGGAAGTTGGCAAGCTGGCCGTGCTGGTGCATGCCGACATCGGCACCGACTACGCCGCGCCGCGCATGACCACGGTCGGCTACTCGATCCTGGACCGCGAGGGGCGCGTGGTCGACAGCCGCGTCGGTGAGGCACGACTGCCGCCGGTGATGAACGGCGTGCCGTCGGCACTCCAGTTCACGGGCACAGTGAATGTCCCTCCCGGCGAGTACACGCTGAAGTTGGCGGTGAACGAAGGGGACCGCATCGGTACGGTGGAGCACGAGTTCCGCGCCGGCGTGGTCGAGTCTGGCCCGCTGCGTCTCAGCGACCTGATGGTGGGGGGGCCGCTCAACGGCGCCGAGGATCTGCTGCAGCCAGCCGTCGGCTACACCGTGGTGTTCGGTACCGTGCAGGGCTACATCGAGGTGTTCGGCGAGGGGGCGGCCGGCCTGAAGACCACGTTCGAGCTGGCGCAGTCGGAGAGCGGCGAGGCGCTGCTGACGCAGTCGGTGCAGCCGCGCACCGGTTCTGGCGGCACGCACGCGGTCTTCTCGCAGACGCTGCCCGTGCGCCAGTTGCCACCCGGCCAGTACTACCTCCGCGCGCAGGTGCTGGGCGAGCGTGGCGTGGTGCAGACCTACGCGCGGGCATTCGAAGTGGCAGCCCCGGCGGTGCTGATGACGTCGGCCGACAGCGGCGCGGTGCTCTCGACCGCCGACGTGTTCCTGCCGGTGCTCGACGCGATGATGTCGCGTCCCTTCGACAGGTCCAGCCTGCTTGGCGGCGACACGCTCAAGGCGTTCCGCGAGCGAGTCGCCCCTGGCGCGCGCGCTGCATTCGACACCGGCGCGTCCGCCTTCGCCGCTGGCGAACTCGTGAAGGCCGAGGCAAGCCTCAAGTCGGCCCTCGACACCGACAGCGAGAACGCCTCGGTGCTCGCCTATCTCGCCTCGGTGTTTGCGGCCGCGGGGCGCGACGATCAGGCGACCGGTGCGTGGCAGACGTCGCTCATCGACGGCTCCGACTTTCCCGAGATCTACGCGTGGCTGGCCGACGCGCTGATGCGCGAGCGGCGCATGGCCGAGGCGCGCAGCGTACTCGAAGAGGCGATGGCGAAGTGGCCGGGTGACCTCCGCTTCGTGAGGCCGATGGCACTCATCTCCGCCACCTTCGGCCAGGGGCAGCTTGCCGTGCAACTCCTGGCGCGCTACCTCGAGGCGAACCCGGCCGAGGTCGAGTCGCTGCAGCTCGGTGTCGAGTGGATCTATCACCTCAAGCTTGCCCGCACGGCGGCCCGGTCGCCAGCGGAGGACGTCAAGCTCGCTCGCACCTGGGCCGACGCCTACATCACGGCCAGGGGGCCGCAGCAGCCGCAGGTGCGCCGCTGGATGGATTTCCTCGAGAAGAAGTAGCCGGCCATGTCGCTGGCCCTCACCGCTGTGGCTGTGCGGCACCTCGAGGCAGAGGTCGGGCGGGTGAGGCAGGCAGGGCTGGCGAGATGGGTTGGACTGCTTCAGCCCCACCCCACACCCGCCCCACCGGCCTTACCCGCCCTACCTGCCCTGAGTACTACCGGTTCCCGAAGTCGTCGTCGTTCTTGTTGACCGGCTTGCGCGAGCGCGGCGCGGCCTTCTTGGCGGCCGGCTTCTTGGCGGCAACCGCCTTCTTCGCGCCACCACCGGAGCGGCTGCGCGACGGCGCCGGGGCCGGCGCCGGAGCGACCGGCGTGGAGGCGACGCTGCCCGTGCGGCCCGCGCGGGTCCGCGGTGCGCGCGGCTTGGCGCGACCGAGCAGTTCCGCCGTCGTGTCGACGACCGACACGGGTTCGATCTCGATCACGTCCGGCTCGCTGCCGTCCGAGACATCCATCAGCACCAGCTGCATATCGTCGGCGAGTTCCGCCAGCG
>CALQBJ020000210.1 GCA_943328785.2 Bifidobacterium breve | reverse complement strand
GAAGTCGAAGGTCTTCTGGATTTCGAGGAGCAAGTTTTCGGTGACGGCGTGCAGCACCGGCTTCACGTCGTCGTAGGTGTGCCCTTCGATGGGGAACCCCTTCTTGGCCTGCTCGGCCGCGTCGAACGGCAGGTTCAGTTCACGCTGCACGGCCTCGGTGTAAGCGTTGCCACCAAGCGACACGTCGCGGGTGAAGAGCGACTGACCGTTCGCGATGATGTTGACGTTGGTGGCGCTGGCGCCGCAGTTCAGCAACACCACGATGCCGTTCTCCAGGCCGTAGTTGGCCTCGTAGGCGTTCTGCAGCGCGAAGGCGTCCACGTCCACCACCACCGTTTGCCGTCCGGCCTGCGTGATGACGTTCGTGTAGTCGGCGATTTTTTCTTTTTTGGCGGCGACCAGCAGCACGTCCATCGTGCCGCGCGCGTCGGCCCCGTTGCCGGGGCCGAGCACCTGGTAGTCGAGGTTGACGTCCTGGATGTCGAACGGGATGTACTGTTCGGCTTCCCAGTAGATCGACTCAGCCAGTTCCTGCTCGGTCATAACCGGCAGGCTGATCTTCTTGACGATGACCGCATTGCCCGAGAGGGACGCCGCGACTTCCTTCGTCTTGAACGCCGTATTACCGAACAGGCGCTTGATGGCGTCGGCCACGGCGCCACCGTCGATGATGGCGCCGTCGACGATGCTGTCCGGCGGCACCGGCTCTGACGCGATGGCGGCGATGCGCCAGCCCTTCCCTGAGGCCCGGAGTTCAACAGCCTTAATGGCGCTCGACCCGATGTCCAGCCCGACGACCGATTTGGGTTTTCCAAAACCAAGCATGGTGTTCAGCTCTCGTTCAGTTGCGACGCATCAGCTAATCGCAAACGGGGTACCACTCGATTCCCAGAGGATTTCCAGCAGTTATTGGCGCGAAGCTGCAAGTTCTGCGATCCACTGCCCCTCCGCCCGCTGCCGTCCGATTACAAAACCGTCTGCCAGTTACAATTTCCAGAGTGGGTATGCCTCTGTTTTCAGGTCCAGCTCACTCACCAGGTCTTATCGGAAGATGCAGGCGCGGGCATAATGGACGTCTAACCCGTGTGTTTGTACGCAGTTGAGTGTTGACACCGCTACAAACGGCTCGTAGAATTTGGGTTTGCCGTTGCCTGGACCCGCCGAACAGGTGCAAGTCAGCGAAGTGAAGTGCTCCACGGGCGGGACTTCCCACAACATCGGTCGTATTCGGGCTGAGAAACTGCAGTGTGCTGTCATGCCCGCGGGAAACTGAAGGATGTCTACGTTTATCGCTAACGCGCAGCTGGCCCTTGAGAACAGCAAGTGGCACGTCATCGACGCCAATGGCCAGGTGCTCGGCCGCATCGCCACCGTCGCCGCCCGCCTGCTGCAGGGCAAGCACAAGGGGATCTACACGCCTTTCATCGACACCGGCGATCACATCGTCGTGGTCAATGCCAAGACCGTGAAACTGACCGGCCGCAAGGAAGATCAGAAGATCTATCGCCAGCACTCGGGCTATGAGGGTGGTTTGCGCGAGGAGCGTGCGCGCGTCGTGCGCGCGAAGCGTCCCGAACGTCTGGTCGAGGAAGCCGTGCGTGGCATGCTCCCGAAGACCAAGATGGGCGAGGCGATGTATCGGAAGCTGAAAGTGTACGCCGGTCCGGATCACCCGCACGCGGCGCAGAAACCCACCAAGCTCGAGGTCGCGTAACGTGGCAGCAGTTCAGTATTACGGCACCGGGCGCCGGAAGACATCGACGGCCCGCGTATTCCTTCGTCCCGGCACCGGGGCTATCACCATCAACTACCGCACATTCGAAGGCTTCTTTCCCACCGAAGCACTCCGCATGCAGATCCGGCGTCCCCTCGTCATCACCGAGAACACCGAGAGGTTCGATATTCTCGCCACGGTTGAAGGCGGCGGCGTGTCGGGCCAGGCTGGTGCGGTTCGTCTCGGCATCTCCCGCGCGCTGGTCGAGTACAACCTCGAACTGCGCAGGGCGCTGAAGGACGAAGGCATGCTCACGCGCGACGCGCGAGCGAAGGAACGCAAGAAGTACGGCATGGCTGGCGCGCGTAAGCGCTTCCAGTTCAGCAAGCGCTAGTTTCCGCCGACGCAATGCGCTTCGGCGGTCCCGCCGGAGCCACTGCGAGGGCGGGCACTATTCCACGAGGCGGCAGGCCCCAGATTTCAGAGTGCGGACCATGGTCCGCATCAGGCCTGCCGTCGCTTTGGTGTTCATCTGAAATCACCGAGAGGATGGAGACAATTTGAGCTCGATCGCGATGAAGGATCTGCTGGAGGCCGGCGTTCACTTTGGCCACCAGACGAAGCGCTGGAACCCGAAGATGAAGGAATACATCTTCGGCGAACGGAACGGCATCTACATCCTTGACCTGGGTAAGACGGTCAAGCTGTTCCACGCCGCCGAGGAGTTCGTCACGAACCTGGCATCGGACGGCCGCACGATTCTGTTCGTCGGCACCAAGCGTCAGGCACAGGACGTCATCGCTGAGGAATCGCAGCGCTGCGGCATGTTCTACGTCAACGAGCGGTGGCTCGGTGGCCTCCTCACCAACTTCGCGACGATCCAGAAGAGCCTCGGCCGGCTTCGCGATCTCGAAGCGATGGTCACGGACGGCCGCTACGACACGCTGTCCAAGAAGGAGATTGCGCGCAACGAGAAGGAGCGCCGCAAGCTCACGAAGAATCTCGAAGGCATCCGCGGTATGTCGCGCCTGCCCGACGCCATCTTCATCGTGGACACCAAGAAGGAACAGATTGCCGTCGATGAGGCGCGCAAGCTGAAGATTCCGATCATCGGTATCGTGGACACCAACGCTGACCCCGATCAGGTCGACTTCGTCATCCCTGGCAACGACGACGCGCTGCGCTCCATCCGCCTGTTCGCCGGCGCCATCGCTGACGCGATCATCTCCGGTCGCGACATGAAGCAGTCGGTCGAAGCCGACGCCACCCGCGACGGCTCGGATGACGCAGGCGGCGAACGCGCGGCACGTCCGACCCGTCGCCGTGAGGCGGCCCCGGCAACCGCGTAGTCTGGCGTTTCGACTATCCCTTATCGACGCCGGCCTTTCGTACACGGGGGGCCGGCGTTTTTTTCGTACGAGACTCACCATGGCAATCAGTGCAGCAGAAGTAAAGAAGCTCCGCGACCAGACCGGCGCCGGCATGATGGACTGCAAGGCGGCCCTCGAGGAAGCCAACGGCAACGTCGAGGAAGCCAACACGATTCTCCGCAAGAAGGGGCTCGCCAGCGCCGCGAAGAAGGCCGGCCGCGCCACGTCGGAAGGGCTGATCGGCCATGCCGTCACCGCCGACAACTCCGGCGGCGTCCTCGTCGAAGTGAACTGCGAGTCGGACTTCGTCGCACGCACCGACGACTTCCAGCAGTTGCTCAAGGACATCATCACGGAGATCAACGCGAAGGGTGATGCGGCGGACGTTGCGTGGCTCCAGGCCCCGAATGGTCCGGTGTACCCGCTCGTGGCTGCCGCCATCGCCAAGCTCGGCGAGAACATGGCCGTGCCGCGCTTCGTGCGCTACGCCGGACAGGGCTACGTCGGTCAGTACATCCACCTCGGCGGCAAGCTCGGCGTCCAGGTTGAGTTCTCCGGCGTGACGCCGGAGATCGCGGCGAAGGACGAGTTCGGCGCGCTGGTGAAGGAAGTCGCGATGCAGATTGCTGCCGCGAGCCCTGCCTACGCCGCCCGCACGGAAGTGCCGGCCGACCTGCTCGAGAAGGAAAAGGCGATCTACCGCGGCCAGATGGAAGGCACGGGCAAGCCCGCGAACGTGATCGACAAGATTGTCGAGGGCAAGCTCGGAAGCTTCTACTCGCAGGTGGTGCTGGTCGACCAGCCGTCCATCCGCGAGCCGAAGTTGTCGGTCGCCGACGTCATCGCGGCCGCCAATAAGTCGTTTGGCGCCAGCATCGCCGTCACGCGCTTCGCCCGCCTCAAGGTCGGCGAGACGGCACAGGCGTAGCAGTCGCACGTCGATCAGTCGCAAGCCATCGGTCCACGCGCGCGTGACACTGGTGCCTTGCGACTGACGACTGTCCTACCTCCGCGCGTTTCGCCCAGCCGTAGCGCGCTATAATCTCCTCTGTGACTCGCCCGGCTGTTCCCGCTTACAAACGCGTCCTTCTCAAACTGTCCGGTGAAGCCCTGATGGGCTCGCAGAGCTATGGCATCGACCCCGCCGTCGCGACGCAGATCGCCAAGGATGTCGGCGAGATCCAGGGGATGGGCATCGAAACCGCCATCGTCATCGGCGGTGGCAACATCTTCCGCGGTGTTGCCGCCAGTGCGCGCGGCATGGACCGCGCGACCGCCGACTACATGGGCATGCTGGCGACGGTGATCAACGCGCTGGCGCTGCAGGACGCCCTCGAACAACAGGGTGTGGTGACACGAGTGGTCACCGCCATCGAGATGCGCGCCGTCGCCGAGCCGTTCGTCCGGCGTCGCGCCATCCGCCATCTCGAAAAGGGCCGCGTCGTCGTGTTCGGCGCCGGCACCGGCAACCCCTACTTCAGCACCGACACGGCCGCCGCACTCCGCGCCATGGAGATCAAGGCCGACGTCATCCTGAAGGGCACCAAGGTGGACGGCATCTACAACGCCGACCCCATGCACCATCCCGATGCCTCGCGCTACGACCGCATCTCGTACCTGCAGGTGCTCGAGCAGGGGCTCAAGGTGATGGATGCCACTGCCATCTCGCTGTGCATGGACAACAAGCTGCCCATCGTGGTCTTCAACCTACGCACTCCAGGCAACATCAAGCGCGCCGTCAGCGGCGAACCGATCGGTTCGCTCGTCATGGCGTAGCCCGAACGGAGACATCGCTCTAATGGACGCCGCCGACCTCAAGACTCTCTTCGCGGAAGTGAACAAGCGGATGACCGCGACCCTCGAGCACGTGCGCCACGAACTGGCGGGTGTGCGCACGGGCCGCGCATCGGTCACTATCCTCGACAACGTGTACATCGAAGCCTACGGCTCGCGCATGCCGCTGAACCAGGTGGCCGGCCTGTCGATTCCGGAGCCGACGCTCATCGTCGCGCAGCCGTTCGACCCATCGCTGCTCGGAGCCATCGAGAAGGCCATTCGCTCGTCCGACCTCGGGCTGAACCCCGCGAACGACGGCAAGGTGGTCCGCATCCCGCTGCCGGCCCTCACCGAGGAGCGCCGCAAGGAGATGTCGCGGCTCGTGCACCGGCTGTCGGAGGAAGGGCGCAATCAGGTGCGCCAGGTCCGGCGCGACGCCAATGATCGCCTCAAGAAGTTCCTGAAGGACTCGTCGATTTCGGAAGACGACGAGAAGAAGGGGCTCGACGAGGTCCAGAAGCTGACCGACAGCTTCATCAGCAAGATCGACGAACTGCAGAAGAAGAAAGACACCGATCTCCTGGGACACTGACCTACCGAACCGAGAGGTCAGTGCTCAGAAATCAGAACGACGGCAACAACGACAAAGGGCAGGATGCGCGCAAGCGCTCCTGCCCTTTTTGTCTGTGCGGTACGTTGAGGATTACGTTCCGACTTCTGACCTCCGAGTTCTCACTTCGGAACGCCTCAGTCTCCGAAGGCGATGCCAAGAGCCTTGGCCGTGAGCAGCGTATCGGAGTCGAGCGGCACCAGTCGCTGCCTGCCGACGACGTCCTCGAGTGGGCGGCCGACGATGTCGGGCGGCGCGAACGCCACCATCTTGCCGAAGTCGCCCTGCCGGATCAGCTCCACGGCCTGGGCGCCGAAGCGCGTCGCTAGGATGCGGTCGAAACTTGTCGGCGCGCCACCGCGCTGCAGGTGTCCGAGCACCACCGACCGGGTTTCCTTCCCGGTCATGCGGCCGAGGGCATCGGCCACCTTGGCACCAATGCCGCCGAGCCGCTCCACGCGGCCTTCCGTGGCTTCCTCGACCAGCGCAATCTTTCCGCCCTTCGGGATGGCCCCTTCCGCGACAACGACGATGCTGAAGTGCGAGCCCCAGCGGTCGCGTTCACGCAACTTCTCGGCGACGAGGCTGAGGTCGAACGGCATCTCCGGGATGAGGATGGCGTCGGCGCCGCCTGCCACGCCAGCGTGCAGCGCAATCCAGCCGGCATATCGCCCCATTACTTCGACGACGATGATGCGCCGGTGCGCCTCGGCGGTCGTGTGCAGCCGATCGATGGCATCGGTCGCGAATGCGACCGCAGTGTCGAAGCCGAAGCAGTTCGTGGTGCCGACGATGTCGTTGTCGATCGTCTTGGGAACGCCAACGAGCGGAATGCCCTTCTGGTAGAACTGGTAGGAAATCCCGAGCGTGCCATCGCCGCCGATGCAGACGAGGGCGTCGAGCCCCATCTTGCCAAACATCTCGATGACGCGGTCCGAGTAGTCGCGTGTGCCGTCGGAGGTCTCGATTGGATAGGCGAACGGGTTGCCGCGATTGACGGTCCCCAGAATGGTGCCGCCGAGCCGCATGATGCCGCGCACGTCGTGCGGGGTCAGGACTCTCGAACGTCCAGCTTCGATCAGGCCATCGAAGCTGTCTTCGAGACCGACCACTTCGATGCCACTGTTACAGGCGGACTTGACGACCGCACGGATGACGGCATTCAGCCCAGGCGCGTCGCCGCCTCCAGTGAGCACACCGATTCGTTTAATGGATGACACTGCATCGACTATAGCAAATGGGCCTAACCTGGGCGTTGCTGCGGAGGAAAACCCCGTGCTACAATCGGCAGGTCGCGGTGGAGTTCAACTGCGTCAGAGTGGGCGGCTAGCTCAGCTGGGAGAGCGCCGCGTTCGCAATGCGGAGGTCAGGAGTTCGATCCTCCTGCCGTCCACCAAAATATCTAAGCAAGTCCGCAATTTCAGACGCCGTCTTCGAGTCATCGGAGACGGCGTTTTCATTT
>CALQBJ020000209.1 GCA_943328785.2 Bifidobacterium breve | reverse complement strand
TCCCTCGCCACCATCTCTCGCCCCGACTGCGGGGCGGACCTCGGACGGCGAGCTCAATATGAGTTCCAGAGTAGTGCCGCCGAGAAGTAGATTCGTAAGATCCCCGGGCGCTCCCGGTGGACGTCAGCACGTAGAGGGGAAGTGCGGGAGTAACTCAGTGGTAGAGTCACAGCCTTCCAAGCTGTTGGTCGCGGGTTCGATCCCCGTCTCCCGCTCCAGCCTTCGGTCGGGTTTTGAGTGACGGCGACCGCTGATTGACGAAATTAAGGCCGATGTAGCTCAGTTGGCAGAGCACGTCCTTGGTAAGGACGAGGTCACCAGTTCGATCCTGGTCATCGGCTCCAAAGTACGGCGAAGGGCATAACGAGAGCGCGAGGTTCGCAGACATGGCAAAAGAGAAATTCGATCGTTCCAAGCCCCACGTGAACGTGGGCACCATCGGCCACATCGACCACGGCAAGACCACCCTGACTGCGGCGCTCACCAAGGTGGCCGCTGACAAGGGCTGGGCGAAGTACATCCCTTATGACGAGGTCGCGAAGGCGTCCGAGTCGCAGGGGCGCCGCGACGACACCAAGATCTTGACGATCGCGACGAGCCATGTCGAGTACTCCACGGCGAACCGGCACTACGCCCATGTGGACTGCCCTGGCCACGCCGACTACGTCAAGAACATGATCACCGGCGCCGCGCAGATGGACGGTGGCATTCTCGTGGTTTCCGCCGTCGACGGCCCGATGCCCCAGACGCGCGAGCACGTGCTGCTGGCCCGCCAGGTGAACGTGCCCTGCCTCGTCGTGGCGCTCAACAAAGTTGACGCGATTGACGATGAGGAACTGCTTGACCTTGTCGAACTCGAAGTGCGCGAGCTCCTCACGAGCTACGGCTTCGCCGGTGACGATGTCCCGGTGGTTCGCGTGTCGGCGCTCGGGGCGCTGAACGGCGATCCCGCAGGCGTCGCCAGCGTCATCAAGCTGATGGAAGCGCTGGACAGCTTCGTGCCGCTGCCGCCGCGCGACGTCGACAAGCCGTTCATGATGCCGATCGAAGACGTGTTCTCGATCTCTGGTCGTGGCACGGTTGTCACCGGTCGCGTCGAACGCGGTCGCGTCAAGGTAGGTGAGGAAATCGAGATCGTTGGCTTCCGGCCGACCATCAAGAAGATCGTCACCGGCGTCGAAATGTTCCGCAAGCTGCTCGACTCGGGTGAGGCTGGCGACAACATTGGCGTGCTGCTGCGCGGCGTCGAAAAGACTGACGTCGAGCGCGGTCAGGTGCTGTGCAAGCCGGGAACGATGCTGCCGCACACCAAGTTCAAGGGCGAGGTCTACGTGCTGTCGAAGGAAGAGGGCGGCCGTCACACCCCGTTCTTCAACGGCTACCGTCCGCAGTTCTACATCCGCACCACGGACGTCACTGGCACGCTGAAGCTGCCGGAGGGCGTGGAAATGGTGATGCCCGGCGACAACACCTCGATCACGGGCGAACTGCTCACCCCGGTCGCGCTTGAGAAGGGCGCCCGCTTCGCCATCCGCGAGGGTGGTCGCACGGTCGGCTCCGGCACGATTACCGAGATTATCGAATAGGCTTTCGGGCTACTGGCTTTCGGCTCCGGGCGTGGTCCGGAGCTGGAGGCCGCTTTTTTCGGCCTGGCGTCCACAGCCTAGCGCCTAGAGCCTGCAGGGTTAGATCATGAGAGACATCATTGCGCTCGCGTGCCAGGACTGCAAACGACGCAACTACAGCACGACGAAGAACAAGAAGAAGACGACGGAGCGGCTGGAATTCAGCAAGTACTGCCGCTTCTGCCGGAAGCACACGGGCCACAAGGAAACGAAGTAATTGCTGAAGGCTGATTGCGGATTGCTGATTGCGGAGGGGACATGCGGCACGCTCGCAGGTCCCGTCTTCAATCCGCGATTCGCATTTGGCGGTCAGCAATCGAAGCGTAGGACAGTAGCTCAATTGGCAGAGCACCGGTCTCCAAAACCGGGGGTTGGGGGTTCGATTCCCTCCTGTCCTGCCAGTTCTCCCACGTGCCCGTGAACGCGACGGTTGGTTCTGAAAGTAACGGTATGGCGGCAAACACACAGACGACGACGCTGGACAACGCAAAGGAAGCTGCAGGCGGGCAGTTCGAGCGGTTTCGGACGTTCCTGTCCGAGGTCCGCAACGAGCTGAAGCGTGTCACCTGGCCGTCGCAGAAGGAAGTCTACGCCACGACTGTGGTAGTCATCCTGACGTCGGCGTTCTTCGGCCTCTACCTGTTTGCGCTCGATTACGGCATCAACAGCTTGGTGCAGTGGATCTTCCGCCGGTTTGGTGTGGCATGAGCGACATTACCGAGGTCGCTTCCGAGCCGGCGCTGTCGCCGGGCGACGACAAGAAGTGGTACATCGTCCACACCTATTCGGGATTCGAGAAGAAGGTCTCTGAGTCGCTCCAGCAGCGCGTGCAGGCGTACGGGCTCCAGGGCGATATCGGCGAAGTCCTCATCCCGACCGAGGACGTGGTCGAAATGCGCGGCGGTCGCAAGGTCGTCACGTCGAAGCGCTTCTTCCCCGGCTATATCCTGGTCGAGATGAACATGTCCGACCACGCGTGGCACGTCGTGAAGAACACGCCGAAGGTCACGGGTTTCGTCGGTGCCGGCGCCAAGCCGACGCCGCTCAGCAAGGACGAGGTCGATCAGATCCTGACACAGGTGAAGACCGCCGCGGAGAAGCCGAAGCCGAAATACATGTTCGACAAGGGCGAGCAGGTCCGGATCAACGAGGGGCCGTTCACCAGCTTCAACGGCGTGGTCGACGAGGTCAACCTCGATAAGAACACGCTGAAGGTGATGGTCACCATCTTCGGGCGCTCCACCCCGGTCGAACTCGATTTCCTGCAGGTCGAGAAGATCTAAACGGCGCAGGGCTGCGCGCCCTACGTGCCTTCGTGGCTTAAGACACTGAAATCATGGCGAAGAAAATCCAAGCACTCGTGAAGCTCCAGATCGCCGCCGGCAAGGCAACGCCGGCGCCGCCTGTCGGGACCGCGCTCGGTCCGCAGGGCGTGAACATCATGGACTTCTGCAAGAACTTCAATTCGCGCACGGCGAAGGACGAGGGGTTGATCATCCCCGTCGTGGTCACCGTGTACGCGGATCGCTCCTACACCTTCATCACGAAGACGCCGCCGGCGCCGATCCTGTTGAAGCGTGCAGCGAACATCGCGAAGGGCTCGGCCGAACCGAACAAGAACAAGGTCGGCACGGTCACCGCGAAGCAGGTCGAGGAGATCGCCAAGCTGAAGATGCCCGATCTGAACTGCGATTCGCTCGACTCAGCGATCCGGACCGTCGCGGGTACCGCGCGGTCGATGGGACTCGACGTCGTCGGTTAACCGAATGGCCAATTGCGAAGGTGGATTGCCAATGGGCAGTTCATAATCCGCAATCAGCCATTCATTTGCGGTGGGAGAGCCCTCAGGGGCTCGCTAGCACCACGGAGGTTATTACATGCGCAGACGCGGCAAGAACTACAACGCCGCACGGGCGCAGGTCGATCTCGATCGGCTCTATACGATCGAAGATGCGATCCCGCTCGTCCAGAAAGTGAAGTTCGCCAAGTTCGACGAGACCGTCGAACTGACCATCAGGCTCGGCGTCGACCCGAAGCACGCCGACCAGATGGTGCGCGGCACCGTCGTCCTCCCGCACGGCCTCGGCAAGACCAAGCGCGTGCTGGCCATTGCAGGCGGCGAGAAGCAGAAGGAAGCGACGGAAGCTGGCGCCGACTTCGTCGGCGGCGAAGAAATCGTCGACAAGATCATGGGCGGCTGGACCGATTTCGATGCGGTCGTGGCCACACCCGACATGATGCGTGCGGTCGGTCGTCTCGGTAAGGTACTCGGCCCGCGCGGCCTGATGCCGAACCCGAAGACCGGCACCGTGTCGACGGACATCCGCAAGGCTGTCCTCGAAATCAAGGCCGGCAAGGTGGAGTTCCGCGTCGACAAGACCGGCATCATTCACGCCCCGGTCGGGAAGCTCTCGTTCGCGAGTGAATCCCTCGTGGCCAACACGCAAGCCCTAGTCGACAGCATCGTGAAGGCAAAGCCGCCCGCCGCAAAGGGCAAGTACATGAAGAGCATCACGCTGTCATCGACGATGGGCCCAGGCGTCGCCGTCGACACGCTGGCCGTTGACGCGGCGGTGAAACACTAATGGCTGTCACGAGAGCAGCCAAAGCCGCCGAACTCCAGTTGCTGGAGGCGGCGTTCCAAGGATCGGAGACCGCGATCCTCGTCGACTACAAGGGGCTCAACGTACCGCAGGTCACTGAACTGCGTCGGCAGCTCCGTTCCGCCAAGGCCTCCTACAAGGTGGTCAAGAACACGCTCGCGAAGCGCGCGCTGAAGGGGACCTCGTTCGAGGTGCTCGACAAGTACTTCGAGGGTGCGACGGCGGTCGCCTACACCGCGACCGACCCGGTGGCGCTGGCCAAGACGCTCATGGCGTTTGTCAAGATCGCGCCGGCGCTCACGATCAAGGCGGCCGTACTCCAGGGCCGCGCCATTCAGCCCGCCGAAGTGACGGAACTCGCGAACCTGCCCGGCAAGCCGGAGCTGTACGCGAAGCTGCTCTATGTGCTGCAGGCGCCGATGGTCCAGATCGTCAGCGTGCTCAATGCTGCGCCGCGCGATCTCATGAGCGTGCTGGTGCAGGCGGAAAAGAAGCGACAGGAAGCGTAACCGACACAAGTTGTTCCTGGGCTTCGGGCTCTCGGCGTCATGCCGAGGCGACGACCCAGGGCGTGGAATAACAGAGTAGGGCCCACAGCCCAGCGCCCAAAGCCTAGTGCCGGTGGCGACAAGCGAAGCAGGAGATAGAAATGGCCGAAGTGACGCAGCAGCAGGTGGTCGACTACATCAAGGGAATCAGCGTGCTCGAGCTCTCGCAGCTTGTGAAGACGCTGGAAACTGAGCTCGGTGTCTCGGCTGCGGCTGCCGTAGCAGTGGCGGCGCCGGCGGCCGGTGGCGCAGCGGCAGCGGTGGAAGAGCAGACCGAATTCACCGTCACCCTGACCGAAATCGGCGGCAACAAGATCAACGTCATCAAGGTGGTCCGCGAGATCACGGCGCTCGGTCTGAAGGAAGCCAAGGACCTGGTCGAAGCGGCCCCGAAGCCGATCAAGGAAGGCATTCCGAAGGACGAAGCGGCAGCCATCAAGAAGAAGTTCGAGGAAGTCGGCGCCAAAGTCGAAATCAAGTAGCCCGAGCGCCTCGCGCGCTCGCTGCTTGATCCTCGTCCCTGCTACGGCAGGACGCTCGGATTGGGGAACTAGAGGTTGGAGGCTCCGGGGCCGGGGAGAAATTCCCCGCTCAGGGGCCGCCAGCCTCTAACCCATTTTTGGCGCATCGCACTTTTCTCGAGGTTTTCACAGCATGTACAGCCTTCCCAAGAACGTCTACCGCGAGCGCATCGATTTCTCGAAAATCAAGACCACGGTTCCGATTCCGAACCTGATCGAGATCCAGAAGAAGTCCTATGAGCGCTTCCTGCAGATGAATCGTCTGCCGAGCGAGCGCGAGGACGCGGGTCTCCAGTCGGTGTTCAAGTCGGTCTTCCCGATCAGCGACTTCCGCGAGAACTCCTCCCTCGAGTTCATCGAGTATTCGATCGGGAACTGGGAGTGCAAGTGCGGGAAGCTGTCGGGACTTCACCACCTGCGCAAGCCCTGCAGCCACTGCGGTACGACGCTGGTGGCCGAGCCGTACGGCGATCGCGAAGTCCTCTGCCCGAACTGCGGCAAGGGGAATCATGCCCGCGGGGACGTCTGTGACATCTGCGGAAACACGGTTGGGCTGAAGCTCAAGTACGACGTCGACGAGTGCCAGGAACGCGGCATGACCTACGCGGTCCCGCTGAAGGTCACCATCCGCCTCGTCGTCTGGAACAAGGATCCCGAAACCGGCGTCAAGACCATCCGCGACATCAAGGAGCAGGAGGTCTACTTCGGTGATATCCCGCTGATGACGGAGAACGGCACGTTCATCATCAACGGCACCGAGCGCGTCATCGTCTCGCAGTTGCACCGATCGCCGGGCGCCTTCTTCCACTCGGAAGACAAGACGCTCTACATCGCGCAGATCATCCCGTACCGCGGCTCGTGGGTGGAATTCGAGTACGACTCGAAGAACCTCCTCTACGTCCGCATCGACCGCAAGCGGAAGTTCCTCGCCTCGGTGTTCCTGCGCGCCCTCGGGCTGCGCGGCGCCGACGAGATCATTCGCGCGTTCCACACCGTCGACCGTCTGCACGTGAAGGACGGTTCGCTCTTCTGGGGCGTCGCCGATAGCCTGGTCGGCCTGCGTGCCGCCAAGGACATCGTCGTTGCTGGCGAGAACGTCACCATCGCCGCCGGCAAGAAGATCACCCGCAGCGCGATCGAGGCGCTCAAGCGCGCCAACATCGAAGCGGTCGAGATCGCCGACGCCGAACTGGAAGGCGCCTTCGCGGCCGCCGACATCGTCGATCCCGCTACCGGCGAGGTGATCCTCGAAGCAAACGAGCCGCTCGAACCGCGCGTGATGGCGATGGCGCAGGAGAAAGCGATCGACCGCATCGAGATCTTCTTCCCAGAAAAGGACGAAGTCGGCTCGATCATCAGCCAGACGCTGAAGAAAGACCCGATTCACACGCACGAAGAAGCGCTCATCGAAATCTACCGCCGTCTTCGGCCGGGCGACCCGCCCACCCTCGACAGCTCGCGGTCGCTCTTCGAGAACATGTTCTTCAACCCGCAGAAGTACGACTTCTCGCGCGTCGGCCGCCTCAAGCTGAATACGAAGCTTGGGCTGAATACGCCGCTCGACGAGAAAATCCTGCACCCGCAGGACTTCTACGAAGTCATTAAGTACCTGCTCAAGCTGCGCAAGAACGCGCAGAACGTGGACGACATCGACCACCTGGGCAACCGCCGCGTGCGGTCCG
>CALQBJ020000208.1 GCA_943328785.2 Bifidobacterium breve | reverse complement strand
TTCCAGCTCCGCGCGCGCGACGTCATGGGCTACACGCTCGTGGTGTTCGCGGTGCTGCTGCCGACCGTGCTGCTGCTGGTGACACTGCTCGGACGCACCCTGCCATACCCTCTCTGAAATCAGATAGGACCTCGGGCTCCCGGCGTCTTTAGGCTTCCTTCAGCGCGCCGTGCCCGTTCTATCGGATATACTTTGGCTCCCGTCCGTTCGGATGAGTGCTTCCTGTCGGCGGCTCTTCTGGACCTGTTCGCGCGCCAGGCGTATCCGCGCCGACGGTCCGGACGTGAGCTCCAGCCTGTGTCTCCTCTGTTCCTGATTCTGGTTCTTCATGATTTCTGATTCCAAGTGGTTGGCGCGCGTCAGCGTCGCGCTGCTCGTGTGTGTCGGTGCGGTGTCTCCAGCGGTGGCGCAGCGGCGTCCGGCATCGGCCGGCGGTTCGCAGGCGTCGGTTGAGGACCCGCCAGCGCCGGTAGCGCCTGCGGTCATTTCCCGCGGCGAGAACGGCCGCGTGGTGGTCCGGGCAACGCGCCTCGCCCAGCCACTGAAGATCGACGGTCGCCTCGACGAGGCGGTCTACTCGACCGTTCCGGCGATCACCGACTTCATCCAGACCGTGCCCGCACAGGGGCAGCCCTCGACCGAGAAGACCGAGGCGTGGGTGTTCTTCGACGACAACTACCTCTACGTCACCGGCAGGATGTACGAGGATGTGCCGCCGGAGCAGTGGACCGCCAATGAACTGCGCCGCGACACCGCGCAACTGCGCCAGAACGACATGTTCGGCTTCCTCGTGGACACGTTCCACGACCGCCGGAACGGCTTCAACTTCTACGTGAACCCGCTTGGCGGCTTCGCCGACCAGATCATCACCGACGAGGGGAACCCGAACGTCGACTGGAACCCGGTGTGGGAGGTGCGGACCGGCCGCTTCGACGGCGGCTGGACCGCGGAACTGGCGGTGCCGTTCAAGTCGCTCCGCTACAACGCCGGGAAGAACCAGACCTGGGGGCTGCAACTGCGCCGCTCCATCCGCCGCAAGAACGAGTGGACGCACCTGACGCCGGTGCCCGCCTCGTCCGGCGGCGCGACCGGCATCTTCCGCGTCTCGGCGGCCGGCACCCTCGTCGGGCTCGACCTGCCGCCCGCTGGCAAGAACGTCGAGGTCAAGCCCTACGCCATCTCGAAGGTCACGAGCGACGTCGCGAAGAACGTCTCGAACGATGTCGAGCCGAACGCCGGTGTCGACGCCAAGATCGGGATCACGGCGAACCTGACCGCCGACCTCACGGTGAACACCGACTTCGCGCAGGTGGAGGTGGATGAACAGCAGTTGAACCTGACGCGGTTCAGTCTGCAGTTCCCCGAGAAGCGCGACTTCTTCCTCGAGGGGCGCGGCATCTTCGACTTCGGCCGTGGCGGTCCCACCAACAGCCAGAACGGCGCGTCTGGTGCGAGCAACTCGCTGACCCCGTCGCTTTTCTACAGTCGCGCCATCGGCCTCAATGCCGGACGGGTGATTCCGCTCACGGCTGGCGGCCGCATCACCGGCAAAGCGGGGAAGTACAGCATCGGCCTGCTCGATATCCAGGCTGGCGACGAGTCGGTCTCGAAGACGCCGTCGACCAACTTCGCTGTCGCGCGCATCAAGCGCGACATCCTGCGCCGCAGCAGCGTCGGCATGATGGTGACGAATCGGTCGGAGTCGAACGTCGTGTCCGGCGCGTCGAACCTCGGGTACGGCGCCGATGCCACGTTCTCGTTCTTCCAGAACGTCAGCATGGGCGGCTACTACTCCCGCTCGGAGGTGGACGGCAGGAGCGACGACAACCAGAGCTACCAGGGACGCTTCGACTACGCCGCCGACCGCTACGGCGCGCAGTTGCAGTTCCTGAACGTCGGCGCGAACTACAACCCGGAGGTCGGCTTCGTCCGCCGATCCGGGATCGATCGCACCTACGCGTCGGCCCGTTTCAGCCCGCGCGCGCGCACGCACTTCAAGGGGGTGCGCCAATTCACCTACCAGGGCAGCCTGGAGTACATCCAGAACTCCGCCGGCCAGCTCGAAACCCGCAACCAGACCGGACGTGTTGCGGTGGAACGGCAGAACAGCGACCTGTTCGTCGTCGAGGGCGGCACGAACTACGAGTTGCTGGTGGCACCGTTCGCCATTGCCCCGGGCGTGCGCATCCCGTCGGGCGGCTACGACTTCAACGACATCACCGTGTCGTACCAGCTCGGACAGCAGCGTCGCCTGAACGGCACCGCGTCGTACCAAGTCGGGCAGTTCTACAACGGCACGATCAGCGCGTGGGGTTTCACGTCCGGCCGCTACGCCATCCTGAAGCAGTGGTCGGTCGAGCCGAGCGTCCAGGTCTCGCAGGTGGAACTGCCGGCCGGCAGCTTCACGACGAAGCTGCTGCGCGCCAGGACCGACTACGGGTTCAGCCCGCGCATGTTCGTCAGCGGCCTGGTGCAGTACACCTCGACCGGCAGCGTCTTCAGCAGCAACGTCCGCTTCCGTTGGGAGTACCGGCCGGGAAGTGAACTGTTCGTGGTCTACACCGACGAGCGCGACACGACCAAGCCCGGCTATCCGGACCTGAAGAATCGCGCCTTCGTCGTGAAAGTGAACAAGCTCCTGCGGTTCTGAGCACCGGACATCACGAAGCCCACGAACGCCGCGACGCTCCGCTGGTGTCATCTGGGCGCCGTCGCGGTCTTCGTGCCTTCGTGCGATTGAACATCGAGCGCATCGGGAAGTAGGAATGATGAAGTGTCGGGTGATGGGGGCGGCCGTGATGGCCGCCGTGGTGTGTGTGGCAGGTCAGGCGTTCGCGCAGTCGCGTGGAGCGGTGGTGGCAGGTGCCGCGCAGGGCGAACTGCCGAGGCCGGTCGCGCCGAAGACGGTCATCCGTGAAGGGGGCCAGGTGGTGGTGCGCGCCATCAGGCTCAGCGAACCGCTGCGTATCGACGGCAAGCTCGACGAGGCGGTCTACCGCGAGAACGAGCCGACTGACGGCTTCATCCAGGCGGTGCCGCGCAATGGGCAGCCCGTATCCGAGCGGACCGAAGCCTGGATTTCGTTCGACGACAAGTACATCTACATCTCCGCGAAGCTGTACGAGTCGGTCCCCGAATCGCAGTGGGTGGCGAACGAGATCCGCCGCGACACAAACCAGATGCGCCAGAACGACGTGTTCGGCGTGTTGCTCGACACGTTCCATGACCGCCGCAACGGCTTCCACTTCTACACCAACGCGCTCGGCGGCTTCACCGACCAGCTCGTCACCGACGAGGGCAATCCGAACGGCGACTGGAACCCGGTGTGGGACGTGCGCGCCGGTCGTTTCGAGGGCGGCTGGACCACCGAGATGGCGATTCCGTTCAAGTCGCTCCGGTATGTCTCCGGCTCGAACATGACGTGGGGAGTGCAGCTGCGGCGCTCAATTCGCCGCAAGAACGAGTGGTCGCATCTCACGGCCTTGCCGGCAGCTGGTGCCGGCCCGAACAGCGGATTCCGCCTCTCGCGTGCGGCGACGCTCGTCGGGCTCGACCTGCCGCCGCAGAGCGCCAACATCGACCTCAAACCCTACGTCATCGGCACGGACACGACCGACCGTGTCCGCATCCCGTCGCTGAGTAACGACCTCACGGGCAGCGTCGGCGGCGACCTGAAGTACGGCATCACCTCGAACCTCACCGCCGACATCACCGTACGGACCGACTTCGCCCAGGTCGAAGTGGACGAACAACAGTTGAACCTCACCCGGTTCAGCCTGCAGTTTCCCGAGAAGCGCGACTTCTTCCTCGAGGGGCGCGGCATCTTCGACTTCGGCCGCGGCGGTGGCAGCAGCGGCGCCAGGCTCGGCTTCGGCAGCGGCGGCAACAGCGATGCGACGACGGGGGCGCCGACGTTCTTCTACAGTCGGCGCATCGGCCTCGACTCGGGACGCGTCGTGCCGATCCGCGCCGGCGGACGCGTCACCGGGCGGGTGGGCAAGTGGACGATTGGTGCGCTGAACCTCGAGACCGGTGACGAGCCGGTCGGTGGCAGCCGGCCGACCAACTTCACCGTCGCGCGTCTGAAGCGGAACATCCTGCGCCGGAGCAGCATCGGCGGCATCATCAGCAACCGCGACAAGTCGACGCTGGTGAAGAGCTCGTCGAACCTCGCCTACGGCGTCGACGGCCTCTTCTCGTTCTTCAACGACCTCAGCACGGGTGGTTACTTCGCGAAGTCGGACGTCGACGGCCGGACCACGAACAACACGAGCTACCAGACGAAGTTCGACTACGCGCCGGATAGATGGGGCGTGCGCGCGGACTACCTTGTCGTTGGCGCGAACTACAGTCCGGAGGTCGGCTTCACCAACCGCAGCAACTTCAGGCGCAGCTACGTGTCGGGTCGCTTCAGTCCGCGCCCGGCGAAGAGCACGCGAGTGCGCAAGTACACGTCGGAGGGCTCGTACGAGTACCTCGTCACCGATACGACCGGCACGCGCGAGACGCGCGCCGTGATCGGGCGTTTCATCATCGAGCAGCAGAACAGCGACATGGTCACCGTGGTGGCCGCGAACCGCTACGAGTTCCTGGCGCGCCCCTTCACGGTGGCGCCTGGCGTGACGATTCCGGTCGGCGGTTACACGTTCTCGGACGTCACCGCGAGCTACGGCTTCGGCCAGCAGCGACGCATGTCTGGCCTGCTGACCGTCCAGTCGGGGCAGTTCTACAACGGCACCCTGAACGCGGTGAGCTTCGGCACGGGGCGCTTTGCTATCCGGTCGAACTGGTCGCTCGAGCCGACGGTGACGGTGAACCACGTCTCGTTGCCCACCGGTACCTTCACCAACACCGTACTCGTGGCGCGGACCGACTACGGGTTCACGCCGCGCCGTTTCATCAGCGGGCTGCTCCAGTACTCATCGTCGACCCACGTGCTGAGTTCGAACGTCCGCTTCCGCTGGGAATACCGGCCGGGGAGCGAACTGTTCGTGGTCTACACCGACGAACGCGACACGTTGAAGCCCGGCTACCCCGACCTGCGCAACCGCGCCTTCGTCGTGAAAGCGACGCGATTGCTGCGCTTCTGAGGCGACTGCTTCACGAAGGGCACGAAGCCCACGAAGGCACAGGATTCGAGTGTGTGTCTTCGTGTTCTTCGTGATGATTGTTTCGCAACGAGGTGTGTGTGAGATACGCGATTCTGTCGACGGCACTTGTGGCAACCGTGTCTTCGTCGCTGTTCGCCCAGCAGCCTCCGGCTCCGGTGGCTCCGGCGGTCATCACGCGCAACGAGGCGAAGCAGGCGACCGTGCGCGCCGTCAAGCTGGCTGAACCGCTGCGTATCGACGGTCGGCTCGACGAGGCGATCTACAGCGCGACGCTGCCGATCACCGACTTCATCCAGACGCTGCCGCGCAACGGCGAAGAGCCGACCGAGAAGACCGAGGCCTGGGTGATGTTCGACGCCCAGAACTTCTACGTCTCGGCTCGTGTGTGGGACTCGGCACCGCCGAACAAGTGGATCGCGAACGAGATGCGGCGCGACGCCAACCAGGTGCGGCAGAACGATCACTTCGGCTTCATGATCGACACGTTCCACGACCGGCGGAACGGCTACGTGTTCTACTCGAATCCGGTCGGCGGGCGCATCGACCTCAGTGAAGCCGACGAGGGGAACTCGAACGCCGACTGGAATCCGGTGTGGGCGGTGCGCACCGGGCGCTTCGAGGGCGGCTGGACGATCGAGATGGCGGTGCCCTTCAAGTCGATCCGCTACATGTCGGGTGACGGCCAGACGTGGGGCATCCAGATCCGCCGCGCGATCCGGCGCAAGAACGAGTGGGCGCACCTCACGCCGCTGCCGACGGTGATGGGCGGCTCGCAGGGCTTCTTCCGCATCTCCGCCGCGGCCACGCTCGTCGGGCTCGAACTGCCGCCGGCCAGCCGGAACATCGAACTGAAGCCGTACGGCATCGCCCGCTCGACCACCGACCGCAGCGTGTCGCCGACCATCAACAACAAGAATGAAGGCGACATCGGCTTCGACGCCAAGTACGGCATCACCGCGAATCTCACGGCCGACTTCACCTACAACACCGACTTTGCGCAGGTGGAGGTGGACGAGCAGCAGGTGAACCTGACGCGCTTCAGCCTGCAGTTGCCCGAGAAGCGCGAGTTCTTCCTTGAGGGCCGCGGCATCTTCAGCTTCGCTGCCTTCCCGACCACCGGGTCGAGCGCCAGCGGCGGCAGCGCCTCGTCGACCAGCACGGTGCCGCTGCTGTTCTACAGCCGGCGGATCGGCCTCAACAGCGGGCGCGTCGTGCCGATCCAGGCAGGCGGCCGGGTCACCGGCAAGGTGGGCAAGTTCAGCATCGGCCTGCTCAACATCGAGACCGACAGCGAGGCCGCGTCCAAGTCGCCGAAGACCAACTTCAGCGTCGTGCGCGTCAAGCGCGACATCTTCCGGCGCAGCGCCATCGGCGCGATGTTCACCGGTCGCTCGCAGTCGGCCGCCAAGGCCGGCGAGTCGAACCAGGCCTACGGCGTCGACGGCGTGTTCAATTTCTTCGGCGACCTCACGGCGGGCGGCTTCTATGCGAAGTCACACATTGCCGGCGTCACCGGCGACGAGGCGAGCTACCAGACCCGCGTCGAGTGGGCGCCGGACCACTACGGGTTCCAGTTCGAGCGCAACAAGGTCGGCGATGCCTTCAACCCCGAGGTCGGCTTCCTGCGGCGCAGCGCCTTCGCGCGGACGTACGGCGAGGCGCGCTACAGCCCGCGGCCGAAGCACCTCAAGGGCATCCGTCAGATCTCGATGACCGGTAGTGTCGAGTACATCGAGAGCAGCGTCACCGCGCAGATGGAGTCGCGGCAGCAGACGGGGCGGGTCAACGTCGAGCGGGAGAACAGCGACCAGTTCTCCGTCGAGGGCGGGACCAATTTCGAGCTCCTGCCGGCCGCCTTCACCGTGGCGCGCGG
>CALQBJ020000207.1 GCA_943328785.2 Bifidobacterium breve | reverse complement strand
GCGGATGCGGCGCTGCGCGCCCGCTTCGAGAAGAACGTGCAGTCGTTTCTATCGCTCGCCGAGGCCGCGAAGCACTACCCGTGCAGGAAGCGCGCGGGGGTCGAGTTCCTCGGGGAGCCTCCGGGCGCCGGCATCGACCGCGTCGACGACGCGGCCGGGCCGGCCTGACGGCAGCGGTTACGGGAACGACGAGAGGATCGTCTGGCTGCTCGTGCCGCCGGCCGCCGGAATGTAGGCGTTCAGCACGTAGTCCATCACCATACGGTCGGCGCTGAAGCGCCAGCCCAGCGTACGGATCGCACGCTTCATGCGCACGATCCAGCCGCGCGGCAGGCCGTCGCGGTCACGCTCGTAGTAGAGCGGGATCACCTCGTCGCGCAACACGCGCAGCAGCGCGTCGCCATCGCGTGAGTCGTGCGTGGCAACGTCGGTATGGGTTTCGCCGCCGCCGATCGCGAAGCCGTTGTGGCCGTCGTAGGCTTCCGCCCACCAGCCGTCGAGAATCGACAGGTTCAGCCCGCCGTTCAGCACCACTTTCTGTCCGCTGGTGCCGCAGGCTTCGAGCGGCCGCCGCGGGTTGTTCGCCCACACGTCGACGCCTTGCACGAGGCGACGGCCGACGTTGATGTCGTAGTCCTCGAGGAAGAGGATCTTGCCGGCGAAGCGCGGGTCGTGCTTCAGCCGCGCAATCTGCTGCAGCAGTTGCTTGCCAGGCTGATCCTTCGGATGCGACTTGCCGGCGAACACGAACTGCACCGGACGCCGCGGGTCGTTCACCAGTGCGGCGAGCGCGTCGATGTCCTGCAGCATCAGCGCTGCGCGCTTGTAGGTGGCAAATCGGCGGGCAAAGCCGATCGTCAGCGCGTCGAAGCTGAGGGCACGCCGAATGGCGGCGATGGCCTCCGGCGACTCACCGCGCCGCTCCGCGAAGCGCGAGGCACGGCGTCGGGCGCTCTCCACGAGTTGCACCTTCAGGATCTGGTGCGTCTCCCAGAGCTCGCCATCGTTCACCTTCTCGATGCCGTCCCAGAAGCCGGGCTTGCCGGCGCGTCGCGGCCAGTCGGGGCCGAAGTGCCGGTCGTAGACCTGCCGCATCGCCGGCGCCAGCCAGGTGTGTGTGTGCACGCCGTTGGTGATGTGGCCGATCGGAATCTGGTCTTCGTTGCGGCTCGGGAACAGCCCGCTCCACATCACGCGCGACACCTGGCCGTGCAGCGAGGAGACCGCGTTGGCGCGCCGGCTCAGCTTCAGTGCCAGCACGGTCATGCAGAACTCTTCGTGCGGATCCTGCGGCTCGACACGGCCGAGGCCCATGAAGGTGTTGTAGTCGAGACCGAGCGCATCGCGCAGCGGGCCGAGATGTTCCTCGATGAGATCCGGGTGGAATCGGTCGTGGCCGGCCGGCACCGGCGTGTGCGTGGTGAACACCACCTGCGGTGCGACGCGGCGAATCGCTTCGATGGCGTCAATCCCTTCGGCCTGCATCCGCTGACGCAGCAGCTCGAGCGCCGCGAAGGCGCTGTGCCCCTCGTTCAGGTGCGCGACACCGGGTGAAATGCCCAGGGCGGCCAGGGCACGCACGCCGCCGACGCCGAGCAGCAGCTCCTGTCGGACACGCACGCGCGTGTCGCCGCCATAGAGGCGCGAGGTCAGCTCGCGATCCTCGGGCAGGTTGCCGTCGACGTTCGAGTCGAGCAGCAGCAGTGTATTGCGACCAACCGCCATGCGCCAGACACGGGCGAGAATCGGACCGGTGCGCGTGTCGATGGTGATGTTCACCGGCTCACCCTTGTGGTGCGCCAGTTCCATCGGCAGCAGGCGATGGTCGACGTTCAGGTAGTCCTCGTGCTGCCACCCTTCGGTGTCGAGCCGTTGCCTGAAGTAGCCCTGGTCGTAGTAGAGGCCGACGCCGACAAGGGGAATGTCGAGATCCGACGCGCTCTTGATGTGGTCGCCGGCGAGGATGCCGAGGCCGCCGGAGTAGATCGGAATCGATTCGTGCAGGCCGAACTCGGCCGAGAAGTACGCCACCGGCCGGGCCCAGAGCACGCCCGCGTGCCGGCCGCCCCAGGTGTGCTCGGCCTGCAGATACTCCTGCAGGCGGCGATAGGCGTAGTTGATGCGGCTCTGGAGGGCGAGCTGCGAGACCCGTTCCTCGAGGCGTTCCGCCGACATGCGCTGCAGCAGCGCGATCGGGTTGTTGTCGCACTCGCGCCACAGCGCCGGGTCGATCTCGCGGAAGACGCTCGTCGCTTCGTTGTCCCAGCTCCACCACAGATTCTGCGCCAGCGTCATCAAGCGCTGCCGCGCCGGCGCGACGAACTGTCCCTGTGTGCGCGCCTCGCTGACGACCGGCGCCAGCTGCCGTCCCGCCATGGTCAGCATCCGCACGTCGTCGGCGCTGTAGGTGCGCGGCTCCAGGGTCTGGACGACCAGAATGCCCTGCAGCAGCCCATGGTCGAGGATCGGGACGCCCAGGAACGAGTGGTGCGGGTCTTCACCGGTTTCCGGGAAGTACTTGAAGCGGGGGTGCGTGGTGGCGTCGGCGACCACCTGTGGCTCGAGCCGCTCGGCAACCAGTCCGACGAGCCCCTCGGTGACGCGCATGCGCACCTGCCCGACGCTGCCGGGACGGAGGCCGATGGTGGCGGCCAGCACGAGGCTCACACGATCTGGTTCGAGCAGGTAGACCGAGCAGACGTCAGTCTGGAACCGCTCCTTGATCAGGAGGACGACGTTGTTCAGGGTTTCCGACGGATCGCCGCTCTGCGAGACCAGCCGCCCGATTTCTTCGAGCGTCCACAGCAGGGCATCTTCCTCGGCGGGGAACTGGTCGAGCCGCGGCGTCATCGTGTCTCCTGGAGCGTCGCCTGGCCGGAGTCGGCATAGCGGATCCGCTTATGAACGTCCGTGTTGATCGAGCGATACGGCTGCGCGAGGTTGCCGGGATTGAACACCGAATAGCGCATGTGCTCCGCATCGTCGTTGCCGACGGCGTCCGTGAAGATCGGCATCAGATACTCGATGCCGATGCGTGAAGGTTTCATCGCGGCCGGGTCGTAGAGGGCGGGATGCATCGAACGTGGGTGGATTAGCCCCCAGCGATCGCGGAACCGGTTGGCATCGTACCCCGCGACATGGAATCCCGCCTCTCGCTGGTATTGCAGTACCGACACCGCATTGTTGCGCCCTTCGGCGAGCAGGTCGACCGCCTTGGCGCCGAGCAGCGCCGCGTAGAAGCGATCGAAACGCACCGGGCGGCCGCCGCGCTGCGTGTGGCCGATCTTCCTGGTGAAAATCGCCTCGCGCGCGGAGCTGCCGCGACGATAGCGCTGGAAGTACTGATCGCCGAGCAGCGTGATCATCCGCTCGCGTAGCGCATCGGCGGCGCCGGTCAGCGCCAGGTTGCCTGCCGGATCGACCGACGACGACTGTGCGCCGAGCACACGGCCGTGCTCGTCGACGATCCCCTCGCCGCAGACAATGACGACGTTCTTCTGGAGGTCGTAGAGGTGCTTGACGCGCTCGACGAGCCGTTCGATATCGAGCGGATGCTCGGGCACCAGGATGATGTCCGGCTGGCCGTAGGCGGTGCCAAGCGCGATGTAGCCCGAGTGCCGTCCCATCACCTCGATGATGGCGATGCGCCGGTGGCTTTCCGCGGTGGTGCGGATGCGCTCGACGCCCTGCACCGTCACCAGGACTGCCGTCGCATAGCCGGGCGTGGCGTAGTTGACGACCTGATCGAGATCGAATCGGACGTTCGACGCCTGTCGCTCGTAGTGCGCCGGGCTGGTGTCGGAGGCGTCGACACGCACCCATTCGTCAGGTTCGCTCGGGTAGTTCAGTCCGAGATCGTTGTCGATCGTCTTCGGCGCCAGCACCGTCGGCAGGCGCTCGGCCAGCGGCTGCAGGCCGTTCAGCGTACCGTCGCCGCCGATGGCGATGAGCCCTTCGATGCCGAGCTTCGTGAGGCGATCAGCGATGAGATCGAGCTGCGGTCCATCGTCGGGATCGACGTAGTCGCGCGACGCGCCGATGAGCGAGCCGCCCTTGGTCGGATCAAGCTCCGGAATGGCCTGGTAGAGCGGGTTGAGGTGTACGTGCGGGACGCGCGGGTTGAACAGGCAGTTGAAGCCCTTGATCAGCCCGTAGACTTCGATCCGCAGCTGGTTGGCGCGTGCCACCGCCCCGTGGATGGCGGCATTCAGCGCCGGAGTGTCGCCTCCGGCCGTCAGAATTCCGATACGCCTCATGTTCGAGTCCTCATGGCTGCTGTCCAGTCACGGCAATGCCTGTTGACCGTATCCTCGGTGTCCTGCAACGTCCGCGCCGATGCGGCGGGTCGCCGTGAAGTGCCGCGGTCATAGAGAAATACGTCGATGTGGCGGGCCCTGGTGATCGCGTTGAAACAGACCAATCTGTCGGCCTCTCTGGAACCACGACACAAATACCTTCTGTCGATGACCGCCGTGAGTGCGTCATCTCACTGCGGTCAGGGGCGTTAGGGTCGTTCGAGCGGCAGTGCCAGTCGACCGGTCGCTTGCTGCGGAAGCGTTCGTATGCGGGAACAGATCATCTCTATCATCCTCGCCGGAGGTATCGGCGCGCGACTGAATCCGCTCACGGCGGACCGGGCCAGGCCGGCCGTGCCCTTCGGCGACCGCTCTCCAACGCCGGACTCGGCGACGACATCACGTCGGTGCTGCCGCAAATGCGGACCGGCGACTCGTGGTAAGTCGGCACGGCCGACGCGATCTGCCGCATGGACTATGCCACCATGCTGCAACATCACTGTGACTCCGGCGCCGACCTCACCGTGGCGTGTCTCACCGTCGCTCTCGAGCCGGCGCGGCGAAGCACTCGATCCTGTTTCCGAACGTGCGGCTCGAAGCAGGCGCCACCGTCGAGGATTCGTTGCTGTTCCAGGGAGTGACCCTCGACGAAGACGCGAAGCGTACGAAGACAAGTTGGGTAAGCCCCGCGGTCTTCGTGCGTGTTGATCGTGTTGAGCGTCCCGCTCAGGTGCCAGTCGCGATGCGGGGAGCGGCGGGTGTGGCGTGGAATCAGGTGCCGGGGCGGGCACGGACCGCAGGTGACTGGTCCGTACCCACACAGGGCGAGGTCGATATTCAGGGCTTGGGTGCGGCGGGAACCTTCGTCGGTTGCGTCGCCGCGTCGCCCTTCTTGCGGACGCCGGTGCGCAGGTACTCGTTGCGGGAGGTGATGCCGGTGTCGTTCCCCATGTAGTCGTCGTAGCCGACTTCTTCCATCCACCAGGTGGCGGTGTTGCCGATCGACGTCTGGAAGTAGTGGGCGGAGGCGTCGTTGGCGGCGCCGTGCCAGTGTTCGACGCCGGGCGGCGCGTATTCCGTGTCGCCCCGGCGCAGCGTGCGGATGCGTTCGCCGCGCTTCTGCACGCGCCCGACGCCTTCGTCGAGCATCATGATCTGGCCGCCGGTGTGGCAATGCCAGTACGACCGCATGCCGGCCTGCCAGATGGCGCCAGGTCCGGGCTGGCCGTTCACGGTGATGTCGGGCACCGGCTTGGGCTGATAGACCCCGGTGGCCTGCACCGGCATCGGCTCGCCAGGGCACGGGGCGGGCCCGGCGGCTGCCTGGGTGGCCGGAGCCTGGGCCTGCGCGTCGCGCTGACCGTAGACAGTGGACAGGAGCAGGGCGGATAGCAACCCCACCGGCAAGAGCAGCCGGCCTTTCGCGCGTACCTTCATTCGGTCACCTCTCGGCAGACGCCGCATCGTCGCGGCCGGGTCAATGGATGTGCGCGGATTGTAACGCCATTTGAGGGGGGACCGCCGAATGTCGCGCTCCCGGATCATGTGCCCAGTAGAATGTCGGCACGTCACCCCTACCCGCAGGAGAACAGCCGATCATGGACCAATTGATTGCGACCCTCGACGAATACCTGGTGAAGAAGGCGCCCTTCCAGTTGCCCGACAGCGTGAAGGAACTGCTGGTGAAGTTCGGGCCCTGGATCTCCATCGTCCTGCTGGTGCTGCTGGTGCCGATCCTGCTGCTGGCGCTCGGCGTCGGCACGATCTTGATGCCGTTCGGCGGCGTCGGCTATGCCACCGGCTTCGGCCTGTCCGCGATCTTCGCGATTGTGCAGATCGTGCTGCTGGCGATGGCCCTCCCAGGGCTGTTTGCGCGGAAGAAGTCGGCCTGGATGCTGATGTTCTACGAGCAGCTGATCGGGTTCGTCGGCTCGCTGGTCAGTGGCTCGGTCGTCGGCGCCATCATCGGCACGCTGATCGGCCTCTATCTCCTGTTCCAGTTGCGCGCGAAGTACGTGAACTAGTCAGGCCGACCTGAAGGTCGGCAGCTACGCTCGGACGGTGTCGCCGCCGGGCGTAGCTGCGAACCTTCCGCCTTCGCGGTGCTCACCCGACGTCCTTCGGGTTCACGCCCCACGAGCGCAGAATCGCGGCCTGATCGGCGGCGCTCGTCGCCTTCTTGAACCGCGCACCAGAGCGGCCCTTCACCCGCGCCTCGCACTCGGCCCATGTCGAGTGACGCATCGGCGTGCCGTCCACCACACTCACGTACGAGAACGGCGTGCCCTTGCCCTTCGTGGCGCCAGGGGCGGACTTGCTGCGCGCCGGCACGGACGTATCGTCCGGCAGTTGGTGGACGTCGATCGCGTAGGCGGCGATCGGGCCATCGTAGAGCGTCACCGGCTGTTCGGTTGCGAAGGCATCCGCCACTTCGTCGCACCGTTCGTTGCCTGGGGTGCCGACATGGCCGCGCACGTAATTCCACGCGATCCCGCGTGCGCCGCGCGCCGTGGTCAGCGCCGAGAGCGCCTCCCACAACTCGCGATTCATCACGTCCGCACCGGTGGCGGTCTTCCAACCGCGCCGCTTCCAGCCGTGGATCCACTCGCGGATGCCCTGGATGACGTAGGTCGAGTCGGTGTAGATCGCCACGGGGCCCGCGACGTCGCGGATGTGCGTGAGGGCGTTGATGG
>CALQBJ020000206.1 GCA_943328785.2 Bifidobacterium breve | reverse complement strand
GACGCGGGTCGGCGGCAGCAGGGCCGCGTTGCGGAACGGCGTCGGCGATGCTGACGGGTTCGCGGCGGCACCCGAGGCTGGAGCAGCTGGTGCTGGAGCGGGAGCGGCCGCGCCGGCTCCGGCGGCGCCGCTCGCCGGGTTCGAACGGCTGACCGAGGCACCCGACAGCCCGCCGATACGGCGCTTCGGAATACCGTCGTCGGTGACGACCGTGATGATGGACAGCGGCTGTCCCACCTTCGCGGTGAGCGTCTTGCTACCGTCCACCTTCACGACCGGCGGCTTGTTGGCGCGGATCTCCGGGCTGCTCGAGCCGGCGCCGAGTGCGCCGGTCTCCGACGCCTTCACCACGTCGTCCATCTTGTAGTCCTCACGCAGCGACGCGTAGGCCTTCTCGGTGACACCGTTGGTGGTGAGCGTCCAGATCATCTCGTCCTTGGCCGTGAAGGTGGCGGGCACCTTCACGCGGAAGACAAAACGATTGCGGCGCGGCAGGAAGCGATTCGGCTGCCCCTGATCGGCGGCGACGGTCCCCGGGCCGGTGAAGCCGTTGGCCGGCCCGATCGGCACGTCGAGTTCTTCTTCCCAATTGCGGTTCATGTAGCCGAACAGGAAGTACTTGCTCCCGTCCGCTTCTTCCTCCCAGCCTTCATAGCCGGGAGCCACGTTCTGACCGCTGTTGTAGCTGAGTGACTGGGCACCGGCCACGGCCGGCGCGATGACGAGCGCCAGCATGGTGACCAGCGCACGGAAGTGATTCTTCATGTGAGTGCGATCCGATTCTCAAGAGTGGTCAAAAAAAAACGCCACCACGGAGGAGCGAAGAGCCTGGAGACCTGACGCTCTCCACGATCTCCGCACCCTCGATGGTGGCGGATGCTGTCGCGAAGCCTATTGCTGGTTCTGGTTCTGCGTCGGGCGCGGCGCGTTCTGCTGCTGGGCGACGATGCCGCACAGCGGGCAGCCGAGGATGATGTCCTTGCCGGGGTTCGCCGCAATACGAGCCTTCATCTCGGCCTGGAACTGCTCGTCGGTCAGCGCGACGCGGTTGCCGAGGTCGATGAACATGTTCGCAATCGAACGGTTGCCAGAGCCCTGCCAGTTGCGCGGGTCCGGCACGTTCTTGTTCGACGGCGAGTTGTTCATGTAGCCGGTGATGTGCAGGATGGTGCCCTTCGGCAGCAGCGGCGCCGCGTCATCGGCGAAGCTGTAGCCACGGACCCAGTTGTGGTCGTAGCCGACGCACGACAGCGTCTGGATGTTGTAGCCCCAGATCGCTTCCAGGCACATCCGGGTGCCGGGCGCGTGCAGGTGCGGTTCGAACGACACGAGCTTGGTCGGTTCCTGCAGCACCGTGTAGGCGTGCAGCTGCTGGTCGGTGGTCATCGCCTTGACGTCGATGTCCACACCGTTGCCGAGCCCGATGAGGGCGCGGCGGAATTCCGGCTTGTAGCCCTTCGGCGCGAACTTGTAGCCGAACTCGAGGTGCGACTTCGTGTCGTGACCATTCGAGTGCAGGTGCACCGAGTCGGACACGATGAACGAGCCCTTCTTCAAGTGGACGGCGGCCTTCGGGTCGAAGTAGTCAGGGTTGCGACCCACTTCGTGCACCGGCCAGTTCACCACGTTGTCGCTGCCGGCGAGGAGCTCGAGGTCCGACGGCGCCTCGGTTCCGACCTGCGTGCGGTAGATCAGGTGATGGAACACGTAGCGGCCACCGACCGTCTGGCGGTCCTTGTTGTGGGTGTCGACGTCGTTGACTTCCTTCACTTCGACGGCAAGGACATAGCGGTCCTCATCCATCGGGATCGGCACCGACTCGATTTCACCCCACCAGTCGGGCGCATTGCCCTTCACGGTGACGTCCTGCAGTTTGACGATGAGGTCGGGGGTACCAATGCGCCACACCGAATCATCGACGTACTTGCGGGCGGTCGGCATGTCAGCGGGGTTGCCGCGCACGGCTCCCGTGTCGGCCCACTTCGCCACCTTGGCCACTTCCAGGTCGCTCAGGGACGGATCGTCCTTGTACTTCTGGATGCCGATGTTCTTTTCCATGTACCACGGCGGCATCACGCCGGCGTGCGGGCCGATGCCCGTGCGCTGCTTGATGGCGCGCGCCCACGGACGCACTTCCTCGTAGGTGGTCAGCGACATCGGGCCAGCGCCGTTCGGGCGGTGGCAGTTCTCGCAGCTGCGCTGCAGAATTGGTGCGATGTCCTTCGTGTAGGTGACTTCGTCAGGAACAGTGACCGGCGCCGCGCGCAGCACGAGCGGCGACGATGCGCCGACGGCCAAGGCTCCGACGACCGCGGCTCCGAGGGTGATCTGCCACCCGATATTCCGTCCAAACTTCATGAGCTTCTACTCCTTCTGATCGGCAGCCGCCCCACGCCCAGGCAACAGGGGTGGATGGCCCGGCCAGATGTCCCGCATCCGTGGCGCGCAGATATGAAGCGCCAGTTGGAATTTGTAACACCTTTATCGGCTGGCCGGTGTCGTAATTTGTCGCAAATTCGGCAGCCTCCGAAATCCCGGCAAATGGGTGAGACGCAGCGGTAATGCAGGCGGTTCCGGCGTTTGAGGCCTCGGAGACAAAAAAAGGCCGGTCAGGCATGACGCCCGACCGGCCTTCGCTGTCTGTCTGTTGCCCGTCGAAGGCGGGCGACCTACTTTGTGACGGTGACCGTGACGTCGTCGAACCCGGTCAGCGCCCCATCGTCAGCCAGGCCGCGGAGGATGTAGGTGCCGGGTTCGGCGAAGACCACCTTGGCCGGAATGATCCCGTCCTTCGGCATCGCCGGCGGGGTCCAGAGCGGCGCCCAGGGAGAGTTCGCTCCCGTGCGGGTGTCTTCCCACGGCTTGATCTGGATGGGGTCGAACGTCACCGACGCGCCAGTGGGCGAGCGGTACACGAACCAGGAAATGTGGAGACCGACGTTCTTGCCGACCGTGGCCCTGGCCGGCGGCTGCATGGCGCGGTTCGCCCGCGGAGCCGCGTCGGTCGTCGCCACGGCACTGTCCGTGCGGGTGCCGCGGTTCGACACCGCCGCACCGGCGAGGCCGGCGCCGCGAAACTTCGGGATGCCGTCATCGGTGACCAGCGACGCGACCGACACCGGCTGCCCCACCTTCGCAGTAAGGGCGCTGTTGCCCTGCACCTTCACCACCGGCGGCTTGTTCGCGCGGACCTCGGGGCTGCTCGACCCGGCGCCGAGCGCGCCTGTTTCCGACGCTTTCACGACATCGTCCACCTTGTAGTCGACGCGCAGCGACGCCCACGCCTTCTCGGTCTTGCCGTTCGGCGAGGCCAGCGTCCAGATCAGTTCTTCCTTCTCCGTCCAGCCGGCAGGCACCTTCACCCGGAACACAAAGCGGTTCCGGCGCGGCAGGAAGCGCGTCGGCTGGCCGAGGTCGGCCGCGATGGTGCCCGGTCCGCTGAAGCCGTTGTCCGGCCCGACCGGAATGTCGAGCTCCTCTTCCCAGTTCCGGTTCATGTAGCCGAACAGGAAGTATTTCGTCCCGTCGGCGTCTTCTTCCCAGCCTTCATAGCCGGGCGCGACGTTCTGTCCGCTGTTGTAGCTGAGCGACTGCGCGCCGGCGCCGGACGGCGCCAACAGCCAAAGAGCCGCACCCAGCACCGCGGCAAACTTGAACTTCATCATCCGAGATACCCGATTCCGAAAACAACGCCACCGTGGAGACGCCGCGAACAGGAACGCACCGTGCGCATCCCGCTCGTCACATCCTCCGCGGTGGCGACGTGAGGTCTGCTTACTGCTGCTGTTGCTGGTTCTGCGTCTGCGTCGCGGTCTTCTGCTGCTGGGCGACGACGCCGCACAGCGGGCAGCCGAGCATGATGTCCTTGCCCGGGTTCTGCGCCACGCGCGCCCGCATCTCTTCCTGGAACTGCTCGTCGGTCATGAACACGCGATTGCCGAGGTCGATGAACATGTTCGTGATCGAGCGGTTGCCCGAGCCCGACCAGTTGCGCGGGTCGGCCACGTTCTTGTTCCCGGTCGTGTTGTCCATGTAGCCGGTGATGTGCAGGATGGTGCCCTTCGGCAGCAGCGGCGCCACGTCATCGGCAAAGCTGTAGCCACGGACCCAGTTGTGGTCGTAGCCGACGCACGACAGCGTCTGAATGTTGTAGCCCCAGATCGCTTCCAGGCACATCCGCGTGCCGGGCGCATGCAGATGCGGCTCGAACGAGATGATCTTCGTCGGCTCGTTCAGCACCGCGTACGCGTGCAACTGCTGGTTCTTCTCCATGCCAGCGATGTCGATGTCGACACCGTTGCCGAGCGAATAGGTCGCCCGCTTATAGAGCGGCTTGTAGCCCTTCGGGGCCAGCTTGTAGCCGAACTCGAGGTGCGACGTCACGTCCTTGCCGCTCGAGTGCGTGTGCAGCGAGTCCGAGACGATATACGACCCCTTCTTCAGCAGGCGCGCCGCCTTCGGGTCGAAGTAGTCAGCATTGCGACCCACTTCGTGCACCGGCCAGCTCACCACGTTGTCGCCGGTACTCGAGTCGAGTTCCGCGGTCTCGACGCTCATGTCCAGGCCGACCTGCGTGCGATAGATGAGGTGATGCCACACGAAGAGGCCACCGACCGTGTCGCGGCCGCCGTTGTGCACGGTGGCGTCGTTCACTTCCTTGATTTCGACCGCCATGACGTAGCGATCTTCCTCGAGCGGAATCGCGACCGGCTCGATCTCACCCCACCAGTCGGGGGAATTCGCCTTCACCACGATGTTCTTGGTCTTGACGATCAGGTCGGGCGTGCCGATGCGCCAGGTATTGGCGTCTGCCCACTGGCGAGCCGGCGGCATGTCGGCGGGGTTGCCGCGCGGCGCGCCGCTGTCGGCCCACTTCGCCACCTTCGCGACTTCAGCCGCGCTCAAGGACGGGTCGTCCTTGTACTTCTGGATGCCGATGTTCTTCTCGAGGTACCACGGCGGCATCACACCGGCATGCGGGCCGATGCCCGTGCGTGTCTTGATGGCGCGCGCCCACGGCCGCACTTCCTCGTACGACGTCAGCGGCATCGGGCCGCCGCCGCCAGAGCGATGGCAGTTTTCGCAGCTGCGCTGGAGCACCGGCGCGATGTCCTTCGTATACGTGATGTCGGTCGCCGTTGGCGACTGGGCGCGAAGCGCGCTCGGCATCAGGCTTCCCGAGACCAGTACTCCGGTGGCGACGGCGCCGATGGCGAGCGACCACCTGACTGTTGCTCGAACGTTCATGAAAGGCTCTCCCTGGTATGCGCGGTCGCGGCCCGCGATCGGGCGCCCGCGCCCAAACAGGCTGACAGACTGGTCAGCGTGCGGAATATTGAGGAAATTCTCGAAAAGATGCCAGCATAAAATTGTCGCAACTTGTCTCGACCCCACCGGCGTGCACATTCGTCTACACTCCCCTGCGTCATGTCCGTCCCTGTCCGACGCCGTTGGCATCCGGAACGCACCCGTTCCGGCCAGCTGGGTCTGGTCCTGCTCGGCCTGCTGGCGACCGGCTGTCGCTCCAAGCCCGCCCAGCCGCAGCCGCGCCCCATCCTGCGGGTGGCGTCGGCATTCGCCCCGTTCAGCACCCGGCTGACCGAGGAATACCAGCGAACGCTCCCGAATCTCGACATTCAGGCCGACACCTCCGCCTCTTCGTCCCAGGTACTCGGCCGCATCCAGGACGGCACGCTCGACCTCGGCGTGGTGCTCGCCGACGATGCCTACCAGGCGTACTTCGGGGTAGATGCCGCGGCCGGCCCCGCCACCAGCGCGGTCCGCGCCATCTCGCTGCTGCAACCGCTGCCCACCTACCTGCTGGCCCGCACCGGCTCCGGCGTGCACTCCGTCGCCGACCTCGAGGGCAAGGCCGTTGCCGTTGGTCCGAGGAACAGCTCGGTGTGGAAGCTCGGCACCCTGGTGCTGAAGGCGTTCGCCGTGGCACCGCGCACCGTCACGGCCATGAGTTCGCGTGAACTGGCGGTGCAGGGGCTGAAGGACGGCTCGCTCGACGCCATCATGCTGCCCGGCTACGTCTATCCCGAGGCTTTCACCGAAGCGCTGCTCCGGGAAGGGGGCGCCTACCTGGTGCCGATTGACGGCCCGCCTGTCGAGCAACTGCGGCGCGAGTCGCCGTTCGTCCGCGTCGTCATGATTCCGCGCGACATCTACCCCGGCCAGGACCGCATCGTCCCCACGGTCGGCATCGACATGCTCATCGTCTGCCGGCGCGACCTCGACGAGCCGATCGTCTACGCACTGGCCGAACAGCTCTTCGCGGTATTTCCGCGACTGGCCCGTGTCGAAGCCACCATGCGGTTCCTGAACGTCGAGGAAGCCCCAGCGACGCCGATCCCGCTGCACGCCGGCGCGGCGCGCTACTTCAGGGAACGGGAACTCTCGCGGTGAACTGGGTCGCGCAGATTCCCCCGAGGCGCCTGCGGGCGATCCTCGCCTCGGCCATCGGCGTCTCGGCCGTCGCGCTGCTCTGGATCGGCTACCGCGCCGTCGGCGAGTGGCAGCATGCGGCCGGCCTCGTCGCATCACGCCGCGCCGCGGCCGCCGCGGAGTTGCTCGTGTCGGCCCTGTCGCACGACATGCGCGGGGCACACACGACCGTGCTGGTCGGCGCCGAACGGGACGATCTCGCGGACGGTCCCACCGCCGACCTGCTGCATCCGATCGCCGGCGCCTTCACCCGCTATCCGTACGCGGAAGCGTTCTTCTCGTGGCGCGCGGCGTCGGACGAGGGGTTGGTGTTCTACACGCGAACCGAGCGCCGTCCGTCGTGGCTCTCGGGCACCGCCACCACGGCCCCCTATCCGGTGTCGACCGGGTCTGACCGGCGCGTCGGCCAGCAACTGCTCGACCGACTCGGCCGTGATACCCAGCAGGGGCGTCGCTTCACCGCGTTCACCACGCCGATTGGCGGCGACGACTACCAGGTGGCGGCCAGCATCGTCTACGCCGACGCCACGCACGAGCGTCCGGCGGCGGTCTTCGGCTACCTCGTGAACCTGGCCTGGGTGCGGGCGCACTACTTCACGGAACTGGCGGCGCAGGTCACCTCCATCG
>CALQBJ020000205.1 GCA_943328785.2 Bifidobacterium breve | reverse complement strand
GGGGAACACCTCGCTCGTCGATTACCAGACCTATCTCTATTACATCCAGACCAAGCCCTCCACGCCCTCGCAGGGCCTCTGGGTCCCCTTTACCGACGAGACCGAGAACAGCCTGCGCGACGACTTCAAGCGGCTGTGGGGCACCAATTTCCTCGACAACCTCTCCATCGACGTCGAGGACTACGTCTTCTCCAACGGTGTGGTCGGCAAGCTGATCACCTACGACATGGAGGAGCGTCAGCGCGTGAAGATCGTCGACTTCGTCGGCTCGAAGAAGCTCGAGACCGCGAAGATCGACGAGAAGCTGAAAGAGAACAACGCCCAGATCCGCCTCGATACCTTCATCGACCCGGCCCTCATCCGCAAGATCGAGGGGATCATCCGCGAGATGATGAAGGAAAAGGGGTTCCAGTCGGCCGAGATCTCGCACGAGATCAAGCCGATCGAGGGCGGGCCCAAGCTGGTGCACGTCACCTTCACGATGAGTGAAGGACCGAAGGTCAAGATTCGCACCGTCGAATTCACCGGTAACTCCGCGGTGTCCGACGGCCGCCTCCGCCGCAAGATGAAGGACAACCGCGCGCACTGGTGGCTGTCGTTCCTCTCTGGCCGCGGCGTCTACCAGGAAACCAAGTTCGAGGAAGACGCCGAACGGGTGATGGAGTACTACCGCGATCGCGGCTACATCCGCGCGCAGGTGGGCGACCCCGAAATCAAGGTGCTCGGCGACTCGGACGACAAGAAGACCCGCTGGATTGAACTGCGCGTGCCCGTGAACGAGGGGCACCGGTATCAGGTGAACAGCTTCAAGGTGGCCGGCAACACCGTGGTGAAGGCCGACGCGCTGACGCCGCTCTTCAAGCTCGAGAAGGGCAAGTACTACAACCAGAAGCAGGTGCGGAAGGGCTTCCAGAAGGCGCAGGAGATCTACGGAGCCGGCGGCTACATGGAGTTCACCGGCTACCCGGACTACAAGTTCAGCGACGAGCCGAACCCGGCCGAACCGCAGGCGCCGAAGATGCTCGCCGCGGTCGACGCCGCGCCCGCTGGATCGCCCACGGTCGATGTCACCCTGCAGATTCAGGAAGGCAAGCAGTACTTCGTCAACCGCATCATCTTCACCGGCAATACCACGACGCGCGACAACGTCATCCGGCGTGAGATGCGGCTCTACGAAAACGGCGTCTTCAATACCGAGTCGCTCAAGTACAGCATCAAGCGCCTGAACCAGCTCGGGTACTTCAAGGCGCTCGAAGGGCCCGGCAAAGACGTCAACATCGACAAGACCACCAACGCCGACAACAAGGTCGACGTGAAGATGAAGCTGGAAGAGCAGAACCGCAACCAGCTCACCTTCGGTGCCGGCGTCTCGCAGTTCGAGGGCTTCTTCGGGCAGTTGTCGTTCCAGACCGCCAACTTCCTCGGCCGCGGTGAGAGCCTCAACGTCTCGCTGCAGGGTGGCCAGCGCGCGCAGAACTACACGCTGTCGTTCACCGAACCGTTCCTGTTCGACCGCAACATCACCGGCGGTGCGAACCTGTTCCGCAGCGACGTGCGCTACGTCAGCCAGTTCACGCAGCAGTCGACTGGCGGCACGCTCACCTTCGGCTTTCCGGTCGGCAACGGCTTCACCCGCGCGTTCACGAACTACAGCTTCGAGCGCGTCCGCGTCACCGAGATCAACACCGCCTTCACCGACCCGCTGGTTCTGGCGCGCAACCCCTACCTGCGCGACTCCCTACTGATCGGCCAGGGCGGTCAGCGAATCATCAGCAAGATCGTCCCGAGCCTCATCTACAACTCGGTCGACCAGCCGATCTTCCCGACGCAGGGGCGGCGCCTCTCGCTCAGTGCCGACCTGGCGGGCCTCGGTGGCAACACGAAGTACGTGAAGCCGTCGGTCGAAGCGGTGACGTTCATGAAGCAGAACAACCGCATGTCGTTCGGCGTGCGTGGGCAGATGGAATACGTGCGCAGCTACGGCAGCACTGCGGTGTGTGCCACCCCCGGCCTCACCAACTGCGACAACCTGCCGATCTTCGAGAAGCTGTTCATGGGCGGCGAATACAGCATCCGCGGCTTCGACCTGCGCACGATCGGGCCGTCCGACCTGCAGACCGGTCTGGTCCTCGGCGGTAACAAGAGCCTGCTGTTCAACGTCGAGCAGATTGTCCACATCGCCGGTCCGGTCCGTCTCATCCTGTTCTACGACGCCGGCCAGATTCGCAGTACCGGCGAGAGCTTCGGGTGGAAGGAAGACATCCGCGCGCTGGTACAGACGCCGTTGCCGCTCTTGGTTGACCCGCTCGCCACGGTCGGCATCAACGCCTGCAGGGCTCAGCCAGACGGCACCTGCGTGGTCGACCCGGTCAAGACCGAGGTCACCGGCCAGCGCAGCGCGTTCAAGACGTCAACGGGCGCGGAAGTCCGCTTCTTCATGCCCGTGCTGAACGTGCCGTTCCGCCTGATCTTTGCCTACAACCCGCAGCGTGGTGGCGTGCTCGACAACACGTTGCGGCAACAGAAAGCGTTCCAGTTCCGGTTCGCCGTGGGAACGACGTTTTGATACACTCCCTCGGTTTCACACAGAAGAAAGGATTAGCTGTAATGAGAGGTTTCGCCATTGTTGGGGCGGTCGCGTTCGTGGTGAGCGCGTCGCCGGTGTTTGCTCAGGCTCCGGCGGCGGGTCAGTCCCCTGCGCGTCCAGCGCAGCCCGCGGTTCCCGCGGCCCAGGCTGCTCCCGCTCCCGCGCCGCCGGCCCCGTTCCCCCAGGGCGCCAAGGTTGCCTTCGTCAACCTGCAGGCTATTGCTCAGCTCTCGGCAGACGGCAAGTCGGCTGCGACCAAGGTGAACGCCGTGGCGCAGAAGAAGCAGACCGAAGCCGCCGACAAGGCGAAGCTGCTGCAGAGCAACCAGCAGAAGCTCGAGACGAGCGGCAGCGTGATGAGCGAAGCCGCCCGTACGCAGCTCCAGAAGGACATCGAGCGCCAGACGGTCGAGGGCCAGCGCTTCGAACAGGACGCCCAGGCCGAACTGAACGAACTGCAGCAGCAGTTGCAGGCAGAGTTCCAGACCAAGCTGATGCCGGTGCTCGAAGCCCTCTCGAAAGAGAAGGGGCTGCAGGTGCTCTTCAGCGCGGGCGACTCCGGCGTGATCTGGGCAGAGCCCGGCATCGACCTGACGCTCGAAGCCGTCGCGCGCCTCGACAAGATGCCGGTCAAGAAGTAGGAAGTCAGAACTCAGAGTTCAGAAGTCAGAACTCACTCAGCACGTTGTGACGCGGATCGGAGCCAAGCTCCGGTCCGCGTTGTTGTTTGTACGGGAACAACGAAAAGGCCCGGCGGGAGCCGGGCCGAAACGAACGCGCGCTAGTAGTGGACGACGCTGAGCTGGTAGTCGAGCGGGTCGACCACCTTGCCGACGTCGTAGACCCGCACGCACAGCTGGCCGACGTTGGTGGCCGAGCCGGTGACCGTGGTGCCCTGCAGCGCGGTATCGTTGGCCAGGACAATGGAGCAGGCGGCGGTCGTCGTGTTCCAGATGCCCAGACTGAGGCCCATCGGGATGGTGGCATCCGCCACCGACGTCAGCGTGGCCTGCACGTAGCCCTGTGCCGAGACGTTGAACGGAAAGCTCGCCGCGCCATTGCGGTTGAGCGTGCCGTTGAAGGTGTCGGTGACCGCGACCGGTGTCGTGGCGGTGGGCGACGTGACCGTGTTGTTCTTACTGCACGCCGCCGCTGACAGGGCGATCGCCAGCATCGCGGCAAACTTGGATCGACTCATTGGGCTCCTTGAAGCTCCTCACATTATGGGCGTTTCGTGAGCCGTGTAACAGCCCTCTTTCTTAGACGCTGAAATCGCTGCGTGGCCGTGTCCCGCCGCCCCCGGGTCGTGGCTGGGGTTCTGGTAGACTGGCACGAGTGTCCATCAACATACCCCAGGCGCTCGATCGCCTGTGCTATCGCTATCCTTCCATGCTCGTCGACGCCATCCTCGAGCATGAGCCGGGTCACCGCCTGGTGGCCGTCAAGAACGTCACCGTCAATGAAGAGTTCTTCCAGGGGCACTTCCCTGGTGCGCCGCTGCTGCCAGCGGTCCTGATGGTCGAGTCGCTGTCGCAGGTGGCCGCGATTCTCGTCAGGGACCACGAGGCGACGCCACAGACGCGGGTCTACCTGCGTGGCGTGAACGGCGCGAAGTTCCGCCGGCAGGTTGTGCCGGGCGACCGGTTGCGCCTCGAAATCACGATGGGCAAGCGCCGTGGCGGCGTGGCATTCGTCCAGGCCTCTGCCTATTGCGGCGAATTCCTGGCCACCGAATGCCAATTAGTGCTGGGGATCGTGTCCGACGGCACCTCGATCGACCCGTCGGCCAACGTGCACCCGACGGCGCGCATCGGCGTCGGCACCTCGGTTGGCCCGCATGCCTCCATCGGCCCCAACGTGGTCATCGGTCCGAACTGCCGCATCGGCGCCTCGTCGGTCGTCGACGGCTGGACCGAGATCGGTGAGGGGACCGAGGTCTACCCGTTCGCCTCGATCGGCCTCTCGCCGCAGGACCTGAAATACAAGGGCGAGCCGACGCGTCTCGTCATCGGCAAGCGGAACGTCTTCCGCGAGTTCGTCACCATCCACCGCGGGACGGTGGGGGGCGGCGGCATCACCGAGATCGGCGACGACAACGTGTTCATGGCCTACGTGCACGTCGCGCACGACTGCCATGTGGGCAACCACACCATCTTCGGCAACATGGCCACGCTCGGCGGCCACGTGCATGTTGAGGATTTCGCGAACGTCAGCGCCGGTTCCGGCGTGCACCAGTTCTGTCGCGTCGGTCGCTACGCCTTCATCGGCGGCTACTCGGTGGTCACCAAGGACGCGCTGCCGTACGCGCGGACCGTCGGCAACCGCGCGCGCATCTACGGGCTGAACACCATCGGCCTCATCCGCCGTGGCTTCACCAGCGACACCGTCACGCGTTTGAAGCGGACGTTCCGTTACCTGCTGCAGTCGAAGATGAACACGTCGGCCGCGCTGCAGCACATCGAGGCGGACGAGACGCTGGCCTGCACCGACGTGCAGTACCTGCTCGACTTCATCCGCCGGTCCGAACGTGGCGTCATCCTCAAGCGCGCAACGCGCCGGAGCGAGGACGTACCCTCGGACGACTAGCGTGCATCTTGGACTGATCGCTGGAAACGGGCGGTTCCCCTTCCTCGTGCTCGAGGCGGCGCGCGCCGCCGGCCACCAGGTCACGGTCATCGCGCTCAAGGAAGAAGCCTTCCCCGAGCTCGAGGCCGAGGCCGCGAAGGCGCCCGCTGCGGCTGTCCACCGCGTGTCGCTCGGGAAGCTCGGTACCTGGGTCGGCCTGCTGGAAAAGGCCGGTGCGACGCACGCGCTGATGGCCGGCCAGGTGAAGCACACCCGGCTCTTTTCCGACATCGTTCCCGACCTCACCGCGCTCAGCCTGCTCACGCGCATCAAATCGAAGAATACCGACGCCATCATCGCGGCCGTCGCCGATTTCCTCCGCGAGCGAGGGATGGCACTGATCGACTCCACCGCATTTCTCACGCCGCTCATGGCCCGCGAGGGCGTGCTGACGAAGCGCGCCCCGACCGACGACGAGCGTGCCGACCTGACGTTCGGTTACGGCATCGCGGACGTGATTGCCGGACTCGACATCGGCCAGGCCATCGCGGTGAAGTCGGTGGCGGTCGTGGCGGTGGAAGCGATGGAAGGGACCGACCAGGTGATTGCCAGGGCTGGTCAGCTTGCCGGCGCCGGCGTGACGATCGTCAAGGTGGCGAAGCCGAATCAGGATATGCGCTTCGACGTACCGGTCATCGGCGTCGCGACCATTCGGGCCATGCAGGCCGCCGGTGCGTCGACGCTGTCGGTGGATGCGGAGAAGACGTTGATGATCGATGGCGACGCCATCATCGCCGCGGCCGATGCCGCGGGAATTGCCATTGTCGGCAGGCGCGTGACGCCGGCCGACGCAGACGTGAAGGGGTAGCCATGCGAGTTGCGGTTGTAGGCGTCGGGCATCTGGGTAAGCACCATGCGCGCATCCTCGCCAGCCTTCCCGGTGTCGAGTTGACGGCAGTGGTCGATACCAATCAGGCGCGGGCCGAAGAAATTGCCGCCGCCAACGGCACGCGTGCGCTGATGCGCGCCACCTCCCTCATCGGAAAGGTCGACGCCGTGTCGATCGCCGTGCCGACCGAGCAGCACCTGGCCGTGGCGCTGCCGTTCCTTGAGGCGGGCACCGGCGTCCTCGTCGAGAAGCCGATGGCCCGCTCGCTCGAGGAAGCCGACCTCATGATCGCCGCGGCCGCCAAGAGCGGCGCCGTGCTCGCCGTCGGCCACACCGAACGTTTCAACCCGGCGGTGGAAGTGGCGCGGCCGATGCTGAACGATCCGCGTTTCATCGAGGTGCATCGCCTCGGCACCTTTCCCGAGCGCAGCCTCGACATCGACGTCGTCTTTGACCTGATGATTCACGACCTCGACGTGGTGTTGTCGCTGGTCCACTCCGAGGTCGAGTCGATCGAAGCCGTCGGTGTGCCGGTGCTCACCGGACGCGTCGACATCGCCAATGCCCGGCTCCGCTTCGCCAACGGCTGCATCGCGAACCTCACGGCCAGCCGCATCAGTCGCGACCGCGTGCGCAAGATCCGCTTCTTCCAGCCGGCCGCCTACGTGTCGATCGACTACGGTGCGCAGAAGGTGGAGATGTACCGGCTGGTGAAGGGCGAGGGGCCGAAGCCGTCGATCGAAGGCGGCGACATCCCGGTGACGAACGAAGAGCCGCTCAAGCGCGAACTGGCCGACTTCGTGGATGCCGTGGCGAACAAGCGCGCCCCGCACGTCGACGGCGCACAGGGCCGCCGCGCCCTCGAAATCGCCACCCGCATCGTCGCGGCGATGTAGGCGCGATTAGTCGCTGGTTGCACGTCGACTAGTGGCCTGTACAGCGTGACCGGGTACTGGTACGCTGCCGCGCCATATGGCGCTGAGGTTGAATTCCGAAGAACGAGCGGAACTTGAGGCCCGGTTGCGGAGTCGGACCATTCGCGTCGAGGCCGCGCGGCGAGCGCGGGTCATTC
>CALQBJ020000204.1 GCA_943328785.2 Bifidobacterium breve | reverse complement strand
GCTCTCGACGAAGTAGGCCCGGCGGTCGTCCTCGTCCATCTGGTCAATGAGATGGTGGATCTCCTTCACCATGTCGTCGAACGTCCGTTCGAGTGCCCGCCGCGCCGTCACCTCCCGGTAGAGCAGCTCCATCATGGCGAGCAGGTCGCCATCGAGCGAGAGTTCAGAGCCTGTGGTGGTCTTGATGGTCCGCATGCTATGCCCCGAAGCTGCTCAACGCTGTCGCTTCGTCCGAGTGAATCTTGACGAAGTTCTGCGTCCCCGTCATGGTCAACATGGTTTCGACCCGCTTCTGGACACCCGACAGCTTCAGCTGACCACCGAGGCCAGAGACCGTGCGGTAGAGGTCCATGAAGCAGCCGATCGTCGCGCTGTCGACGTAGGTGACCGGCCCGAGGTCGATGAGGATGTTGCGCGCCCCTCCCGAGATGAGCGCGGTGACGACGCCGGAGAATTCGGCAAGCATCGGATACATCATCCTGGTGTCGCCGACGCGCACGATGGCGACGTTGCCCGCCTGCTCGGTTTTCACGATCATCGATATGCTCCAGTGCGTGAGCGGCCATCCGGTGAGGAGCCACTCGGGCTGTAATCGTCGCCGCGCAGCCGCCGAATCTGGCGTGCCAGCTCGTTGCGCCCGCGGTTGATCCGCGACTTCACGGTCCCTTCAGGTAGTGTCAGCCGCTCGGCGATCTCCTGGTAGGACAATTCCTGGATATCCCGCATGACGACGGCCGTGCGGAGCGTGTCGGGGAGGGAGGCAAGCGCCTCGCGCAGCAGGGTGATGCGATCGCGCTGTTCGAGGGCGGCAATCGGCCCTGGCTCCGCGGCCGCCGGCGCCAGCTCGTTGGCGTCCACGTCGCGGTCGATGGTCTGACGCTCCTTGCGGACGCTGCGGTAGTGGTCGATGCAGAGGTTGCGGCTGACGCTGACCAGCCACGTCTGGAAGTTCGCCCGCCGGTCGTAGGTGCCGAGCGACTTGAAGATCTTGATGAAGATGTCCTGCGCCAGGTCCTCGGCTTCATCGTGCTTGCCGACGAACTTGTAGGCGACATTGAACACCCGCCGCCAATGCAGGCGGACGATGCGCTCCCAGGCGGCCTGGTCGCCGCGCAGGCAGCGCTGGATGAGGGCTTCGATATCGTCCGGCGATGCGGTTGGATCGGCAGACATGGGTGGCTTGCGCAGCAACACGCGATGATATCAGGTGGTATAGTCGCTAGTCGATTCGTGACTGGATTCTATCGGGCAGACCAAAACCTCATGTGCGACGGTGTCGAGCTGGAGGCTATCGCCTCCGCCGAAGGCACGCCGCTCTACGTCTATAGCGCCGCGCTTCTGCGGGAACGATTCGCCGCGCTCGATGAGGCCTTTGACGGCTACCCGCACGCCCTGCACTACGCCCTCAAGGCCAATTCCAACCTCGCCATCGGCCGGCTGCTGCACCGGCTCGGCAGCGCTGCCGATGCCAACTCCATCTGGGAGATCGAGGTGGCGCGGCGCATGGGGTTCGAGCCGCACCAGATCGTCTTCACCGGCGTCGGGAAGTCGCCGGCGGAGCTCGCACAGGCCGTTCCGCTCGGTCTGAAGGCGATTAACGTCGAATCGGCTGGCGAACTGGCCCGCATCGAGGCGATCGCCGAGCGTCTGGGCCAGCCGGCCCGTGTCGCCGTGCGCATCAACCCCGACATCGACGCCAAGAGTCATCCGCACATTTCGACGGGTTTGAAGATCAACAAGTTCGGCGTGCCGGTCGATGCGGCCCGCGAACTGTTCGCCACGCTGAAGGGCCGTCCGTTCCTGAAGCTGGTGGCGGTGCACGTGCACATCGGCTCGCAGGTGACCAGCCTCGAGCCGCTGCGCGGGGCGGCACAGTTTGTCGTGGCGATGGCGGGGGAACTTGGACGCGCCGGCATGCAGCTCGAATACGTCGACGTCGGCGGCGGCCTCGGCATCTCGTACGACGGCGTGCCGGTGCTCGACCCCCGCGAATACGTCCAGGCCATCGTCGAAGCCGTCCGTCCGACCGGCCTCCCGATTGTTATCGAGCCTGGTCGCTCGATCGTCGGCCCGGCCGGCGCGCTGCTGGCACGCGTCATCGACCTGAAGCCGCGCAACGCGATCAGCGAGTTTGCCGTCATCGACGCCGGCATGACGGAACTGATGCGTCCGGCTCTCTACAGCGCCTTCCACCGCATCGAGCGGGTGCTCGAGTCCGGCGCGGAGCCGCACGACTACGAGATCGTCGGCCCGGTCTGCGAGAGCAGCGACGTGGTGGGCCGGGACCGATCGCTCGCCCCGCTGGCAATGGGCGACCTGCTCGCCATTCGCGATGCCGGCGCTTACGGCGCGGCTATGGCCTCGAACTACAACCGCCGGCCGCTCCCGGCCGAAGTCCTGGTCGATAACGGCCAGTGGGACGTGGTCCGGCGCCGGCAGACGGTCGACGACATGCTGGAGCTCGAATTGGCCGCCGCCCCTGTCACCACCCTCTGAGCGATGGCTGGCCATCTCATCGCCTTCGAGGGGCTCGACCAGAGCGGCAAGCAGACGCAGGCCGAGCGGCTGCGCGACCGGTTGACCGCCCTCGGACACCGCGTGCGCCTCGTCTCCTTCCCCGACTACACGACCCACATCGGCACCGAACTCGGACGCGCCCTCGCCGGCGAGCGTGACTACAGCGCCGAGGTGATGCAGCTGCTCTACGTCGCCAACCGCTACGAGTGGAAGGCCGAACTGCGGCGTGCCCTCGACGACGGCTGGTTCATCGTCTGCGACCGCTACCTCGCGTCGAGCGTTGCGTATGGGGAAGCGTTCGGTCTCGACGCCGCGTGGCTGATGGAGATCCAGCGTTTCCTGCCTGCGCCGTCGCTCACGATCATGCTCGACATCGCGCCGCAGACGGCGGTGACCCGGAAGTCGGCTGACCGCGACCGCTACGAGCGCGACCTCGCGCTGCAGCTCCGGGTACGCGACAGCTATCATCGTCTGGCGTCAGGCCACGGCTGGGTACGGCTCGATGGCGAACGCGCGAAAGACGACGTCGCCATCGACGTCTTTACCCACGTGGCGTTTCGACTCGCGCTGCAGTAAGCGCCACGACCCGTCGCACACCCGCCTCTTTCAACGCCGCGGCACACGCATCGAGCGTGGCGCCGGTCGTTCTCACATCGTCCACCAGCAGCACCGTGGTTCCGCGCAGGGCGGCAGCGCTGCGCGTCGGCCTGAACGCCGACGCCACATTCGCACGCCGCTCCTCTGCCGGCAGCGCGGTCTGCGTGCTGGTGTCGCGCAGGCGAACCAGCGCGTGCGCAACGGGTAGGCCGAGGTGGCGCGCCAGATCCGTCGCCTGATTGAAGCCGCGGCTGCGGCGCCTGGAGCCGTGCAGCGGCACCGGAACGGCGGCGCGGCTGTCTGTCACCAGCGTTGTGCCAGCCTCACGCATCCGCTCGGCCAGTGGCCGCGCGAGCGAACGGTGGCCGCCGTACTTGAACGCGTGGATGATGGCGCGAAGGGAACCGTCGTGCACCCCGATCGCCCGGGCGTGGTCGACAATCGGCGGATGACGCAGGCAGTCCGGACAGACGGACAGGGTCGTGTGCGCGGTTGGCGCGAGGGCGCCTCCGCAGGTATCGCAGAGCGGTGGCTGAAGGGTGTCGAGGGAGGACCAGCACGACGCGCACACGCAGCCGCGCGTCGGATGGGGGAGCGGGGAACCGCACGCGGCACAGACAGGCGCGAGCAGGACGGCGAGCAGTGCGTCGAGCCAGGCCTGCATCACCGCAGGCTGCGGCTCGCGCAGCGATCAGGCGCGGCCGATGCGCGAGCCTGCGGCGGAAGCGGAGACGCTACTCCGCTACGGTCTCGTCTTCTGCGTCCTCGTCCGAGGTGCCCTTCCGTTCTTCCGCGTCGCCCCACAGGCGTTCGAGCCCGTAGAACGCGCGCGTCTCGGGCATGAACACGTGGACGATGAAGTCGAAGTAGTCGAGCAGGATCCATTCGGAGCGGTCGTACCCTTCGACGTGCGACGGCTTCTCCCCTTCTGCAGCGAGGGCATCGACGATGCCGTCCGCGATGGCGCGTACCTGCCTGCTATTGGTGCCAGAGCAGATCACGAAGAAGTCGGTGAAGGCCTGGGCCTTGCGCAGATCGAGCACGACCATCTCGTTGGCCTGCTTGTCGTCGGCTGCCTTCACCGCAAGGGCCACCTGCGTCGGGAGTCGCGTCTCTGTCGTAATTGTCTCAGTCTTGGCCATGCAACCTGCCTGCCGCGGAATTCGCGCTGGGGGACGAGCGGCGTCTGTGGTGGAGCGGCGAACTGTAAAGTCCGTGCTGCTCAATGTGTTGACGGACGCGGGGATCTACCATGCCATCGATGGAGTCGCCTGTCGTCAAGCGGCTCCGGATCGCAGTGGATGAGACCTCCGCTGTCGGGGCGTCGATCAGAAAGATCGACGGTGTCTCTGGAAACGTCATTCCGGGCGTCGCCACGATCATGCGTGCCGCCTGCGCCGGCATACGATCCGGCAGCGTCGTCACGGAGTGACCCGGTCGAGAGATGACGGCAAAGTGCGCGCCGTCGAGAATGCCGGGATAGTCTCGCCAGGTCGTGATCTGCGCGAACGCATCCGCACCGATCAGGAAGAACAGTTCGGTCGGCACATGTCCACGTTCGTGGAACCTGCGCAACGTGACTGCCGTGTACGAGGGGGCCTCGTTGAGAAGAAGTTCGACGTCGGAGACGCGCCAGTCCGGCCGCCCCGCGACGGCGAGCGCGACCATCGCGAAGCGATGGAAGGCGGACGTCAGCGGCTTTGGCCGGTGCGGCGGCACGTTCGCCGGAATAACCAGCACCTGCGTCAGGCCGAGCGCACGGTGTGCGGCGGTGGCCAAGTCGAGGTGACCCATGTGGATCGGATCGAATGTCCCGCCGAGCAGGCCGATACGACGAACGCTCATTCGCCAGGGTAATCGTCGTCCTGCGACGCGAGCAGGGCTTCAGCCGCTTCGGCCTCGCGTGCAGCGACGAGCTCACCCCAGATGGCTTGCAGCAGCGGCGGCAGTCCGACGCCGGTCACGCCGGAGATCCGGAAGAACGGCAGTTCGAGCTCCTGCGCGCGGCGTTCGATTGCCTGCGCACGTTCCTCGTCATCCAGAGCGTCGATCTTGTTGGCGCAGATCAGCTGCGGCTTCGCGGCCAGGTCGGGGGCAAACAGCTCGAGCTCGCGACGGATGATGTCCATGTCGGACACAGGGTCGCGCCCGGAGCTGCTTGAGACGTCGACGAGGTGCACGAGCACCTTGGTTCGTTCGAGGTGCCGCAGGAACTGGTGGCCAAGCCCGGTGCCGAGGTGTGCGCCCTCGATGAGTCCGGGCACGTCGGCCACCACGAAGCTGCGGTCGTCGCTGAGGCCGACCACGCCAAGGTTCGGTGACAGCGTGGTGAACGGGTAGTCGGCGATCTTCGGCTTCGCGGCAGAAATGCGCGAGATGAGCGTGGACTTGCCCGCGTTCGGGAAGCCGACCAGCCCGACGTCCGCCAGCAGCTTGAGCTCGAGCCGCAGCCACTTTTCTTCGCCGTCTTCGCCAGGCTGCACCTTACGAGGCGCGCGGTTGGTCGAGGTCGCGAAGTGCGCGTTGCCGAGTCCGCCACGGCCGCCCTTGGCCACGGTGACCTGGTCGCCAACCGTGGACAGGTCGGCCAGCAGGCGCGGCGGAATCTCAGGGGAACCGGTGTGGTCGTACACCAGCGTGCCGACCGGCACGGTGAGTGTCAGGTCGGCCGCATCCTTACCCGTACGATTCGAGCCTTCGCCGTGTCCGCCTCGCGCGGCTTCGAACTCGGGGTGAAAGCGATAATTGATGAGGGTGTTGATGTGAGCGCTGGCGATGACGTGAATCGAGCCGCCATGACCGGCGTCGCCACCACTGGGGCCGCCACGCGGTACGTACTTCTCTCGCCGGAATGCCAGGCAGCCACGACCACCGTGTCCGGCCGTGACGTGGATATCTACTTGATCAACAAACATCAGAACATTTGGTCATCTGGTCATCAGCCATTGGCCCATCAGCAATGCACGCCGGACGCCATCCGCGAACAGAAGGCGACCGGTCGGTGCAGTTGTGGCGGATGGCCGGATGCCGAACGGCCAAATAGCGTACGTGTTAGGCCTGCTCGAGTGGCAGGATGCTGATGAGGCGGCCCTTGGCGCCGTGATCCTCGAAGCGCACCTTGCCGTCGATCTTCGCGAAGATGGTGTCGTCCTTCCCGCGGCCAGCGTTCAGGCCGGGGTTGAAGCGACGGCCGCGCTGACGGACGATGATCGTCCCGCCGGTCACGAAGTTGCCGTCGTGCGCCTTGACGCCGAGGCGCTGAGCGTTGGAGTCCCGACCGTTGCGGGAGCTTCCCTGACCTTTCTTAGTAGCCATGACTCAAACCTACAGAACGATGTCCGTGATGCGAAGACGCGTGAAGATGGAGCGGTGACCCTTGGTCCGGCGCATACCCTTACGGCGCTTCATCTTGAACACGCGGAGTTTTGGGCCGCGCGCTTCACCTTCCACGACAGCCAGAACCTTGGCGTTCGCCACGAACGGCGCACCCGCCACTACTTCACCGCCGTCTTTTTCGACGAGCAGCACCTGATCCAGTGTCAGTACTTGGCCCGGTTCTCCCGCCGTGCCATCCAAGAGGGCGTAGGCTCCGGGAGTCACCTTCAACTGACGGCCGCTGGTCTGAACGATTGCGTACATATTCGGCACCTGTGCAAAGGGGTAGTGTACAACCGATCTATGGGAATGGGAATGGTTTTCTTACTAAGACGCGGGGCGCTGAAGACGACGTCAGCGATCGTGACTAGCGGAAATCCTGACTGACGTTCACTTCGTTGCCGTTTTTGAAAATCCCGCAGCCGACCTGGGCGTAATTGCCGGCCATGATCTGGTAGTGCGAGCCGCCTGACCCCTCGGCCCACATCTGCGCCAACCCCTGACGAATCACGTCGTGCACGGCGTAGCCTTTCCAGAGCAACAGCTGATTCTCGGCGCTGGCGATACCGCCGCCGTTGGTCATCCGGAAGTACTGGTGCGGCACGCCCAGGCGCCCGTCGTGCTCGGCGGCCTGGGCCGCGTACGAGTCGAGGTCGGTGGCGCGGTCGAGC
>CALQBJ020000203.1 GCA_943328785.2 Bifidobacterium breve | reverse complement strand
TGATGATCACGCCACCCTTCGAGTACTCGGCCGGAATCGCGCTCGTCTGGTAGTTGATTTCCTGGACAAGGGCATCGTTGTGATAGAGGTGGATGTTGTCGTCCCCCATCATGCTGTTCATGATGAAACCGTCCACCATACTCGCCGTATCGCGGCTGTCCGAGCCGTGGACGGTGAGGATCTGGGGAGAGAGCGCCCGTGTGCCGCCGACATTCTGGATGCTCGGCTTCACGCCAGGGACCGTGGCCCCGAGTCCGCGGAAATCGTGCGCCGTGGGGACCGCATCGACAAGCTCGCGAGAAATGACCTGTGTCGTGGACGAGGTGCGGGTGTCCACCGTCGGGGCCTGCCCGGTCACCATCACCGTCTCGGCGAGGTCGCCGACCTTCAACTCGGCGTTGATCGTGGCCGTAAAGTTCGAGGGCAGGTCGATGCCGGAGCGGACAATCGTCCCAAATCCAGCCAGCGAGAAGGTCACACGGTAGGCGCCTGGTCGAAGGTCCACGATGCGATAGAGACCTTGCGCGTCGGTGACGGCGTTTCTCGTCTTCTCGATGAGCGACGGGCTCGCGGCTTCCACGGTGACGCCCGGCATCACGGCGCCACTCGTGTCCTTCACCTGTCCGGCGATCGCGCTTTGCGCCATCGCCGCCGACGGCAGTCCCACAAGTACGAGCCACAGTCCGACCGCTAACCTGATCTTTCGGGTCACGCCCATTGTCACTCCTCCGTGAAACGCCGCTACTGCACGAGCAACGGCGTGTGGCTTGCCTGAAGCCAGAACACATGTCGATGAACTGATAACGGGCAGCGGGACCCTACACTAGTGACTGCAAGTATGTCAATGCCACACAGGAGGAGTTCGGCGCTTGCGAACCGGCCTGGTTCGCGATGCTGCAGGTGCCAGCGACGTGGTCATCTTCGAGGCCCGCAACCTTCCCACTTTCCACTTGACAGACGCGTATACTGGGCCAGCCGATGCTAGCTCTGCTATTCCAGCGGGATGAATTCGGAGACGTGACAGGGAGTCCGGATAGCTATGAGAACAAAACGCAACGCGGTGGTTGGAGTCGTGTTCCTGGTCGGATTGGCCACGCTCGCGGCTGCTCAACTGGCGTTCGAACGCAAAGCCGCAGCGCAAGCAGGCGCCCCTGTCCAAGCGCCCCGCTTCGAGGTCGACCCGATGTGGCCGAAGCCGCTTCCGAACCATTGGCTGCTCGGCTCGGCCATCGGCGTGTCGGTCGACAGCGATGACCACGTCTGGATCGTGCATCGCGGCGATTCGACCTTGAACGCGAATGAGCGCGGAGCCTCACTCACCCCGCCCACCGGCGAGTGCTGCAAGGCGGCGCCACCGATTCTCGAGTTCGACCAGGCCGGCAACCTGCTGCGCCACTGGGGCGGACCGGGCGCTGGCTACGAGTGGCCGATCTCGAACCACGGCGTGACCATTGACGCCAAGCAGAACGTGTGGATTGGCGGGAACGACGTGAACGACGGCCAGGTGCTGAAGTTCACCAAGGACGGCAAGTTCCTCCTGCAGGTCGGCTTTGGCTACGCCCACGCCGGCAGCACCGACACCTTTGCGTTCCACCAGGTGGCCAAGATCACCGTGGACACCCCGAACAACGAGGCGTACGTCTCGGACGGCTACGGTAACCACCGCGTCGCGGTGATCGACACCGAGACGGGTAAGTTCAAGCGCTTCTGGGGCGCCTACGGCAACACGCCGAACGACGACGATCCGGGCCGCTACAGGCCGGAGGCGCCGCCTGCGCAGCAGTTCCGCAACCCGGTGCATTGCGCGGAACTCGCGAAAGACAACCTGCTGTATGTCTGCGACCGCGTGAACAACCGCATTCAGGTGTTTACGCCCCAGGGCAAGTTCATCAAGGAGCAGTTCATCGCGAAGAACACGCTCGGTGCCGGTTCCGTGTGGGACATCGCGTTCTCGAAGGACCCGCAGCAGCGGTTCATCTATCTGGCCGACGGCCAGAACCAGAAGGTGTATGTGCTGGACCGCCAGTCCCTGCAGGTCCTCACCAGTTTCGGCGACGGCGGACGTCAGCCTGGCCAGTTCTTCGGCACGCACAGCATTGCGACCGACTCGAAGGGCAACGTCTACACGACTGAAACCTACGAGGGGAAGCGCGTGCAGCGCTTCATGTACCGCGGTCTCCGGCCCGTCCAGCAGCAGAACCAGGGCGTTGTGTGGCCCGCCAGAACCGGCGCGAACTGACCGAAGCCCTCTCGACCCTTGCTCGGCCTTCGCGACTCTCGCCACCGCCGTCGGGGCGACGGTGGAGCGCTCGTCCCTGGGACTGGGTTATCGATGGTCCCAGGGCGTCTGGTACCGAGACTGAACGAGTGTTCTGGATGGGGCAGGCTTTCTTCAACCGGTCGAACGTTGCCCGGCGTGACTCATGGTTCTCGTTCGCAATGTGTTCCGACTGAAGTTCGGCAAGCCGCGGGAGTCCGCCGCGGTACTGAAGGAGAGCGTCGCGGTCCAGAAGCGTCTGGGCGTGGCCGTGAACCAGCGCCTGTTCACGGACCTCCGCGGTCCGTCCTACACGCTCGTTCTGGCGTTGCGGTTGCCATATCTCGCCGCGATGGAAGCGACGCTGTCCAAGACAATGGGCGACCCGGACTTCCAGGCCAGCCATCAGAAGTTCGCGGCGCTCGTCGAGTCTGGTCATCGAGAGATTCTCCAGCTCGTCGAGTAGGCAGATGCCATTTCCCGCCAGGTGACACCCTGGCGGCCGCGATGACGGCAGCTACGACACGCTCAAGGACAACAGAGCTCGTCGTCTCTCGCCTCTGTCTCGGAGGCGAACGCGGCTGCGGGCGGGAAATGCATCGATACGGCCGATACGTATTCCTCTTGGGTTCCCGGTCACGCCGATGGCCGATACCTCACGCGCTCCGCGCTGGGGCGGCGGCTCACGCGGTGGCTCGCGTCTGAGAACGGGCCGTCTATCAACTGCCGCCCCCCGCTCAAACTTCCGATGTCGCGCAGGGGGCCGTTCCGGTTGAACGGCCTGCGACATATCCTCACCTCGATGTGGCGGACAGCGTAATCAACGAGGTCCCGGCGCGCGTCCAGGCCAGGTACCGGGCCTACCCAATCACAGTTATCGCGGGATTCGGCGCTTGACCCTCATCTGGCGGGGAGGCACACTGACCGCGCTTTTAGGTGTGCTAGCGAGCGGGCATCCGCACGGTCACTGCGGCGAAAGGACTTCACTTATGGCAGGTAGATTTTCGCGGACGGTCGCAGCGGCCATCGCGGTCTGCGGCCTCTTGGTTCCGGGCCTTTTGCAGGCTCAGGCTCTCACCGCCGGGGCGATCGCGCCGACGCGGCACTGGACCGGTCAGGGCATCGCGCCGGTATACGAGGGATTCGACGTCAACCAGGACGGCTCGTACAACCTGTGGTTCGGCTACATGAACCGGAACTTCGAGGAAGCAGTCGACGTTCCGGTCGGCCCGGACAACAAGTTCGACCCCGGCACGGACCGCGGTCAGCCGACACACTTCGACGTGCGACGTCACAAGGACATCTTCAAGGTGACGGTGCCCAAGGACTTCAGCCCGAGCGCCAAGGTTGTCTGGACGCTCAACGTGCACGGTCAGGCGATGTCGGTCGCCGGCACGCTCGGGCGCCAGTGGCAGATCGACCGCCTGCGCACCACGCGCGGCGGCAACGTCAACGACATCAACTCGAACCTGCCGCCAGTGGTTGACGCCAAGGCCGACACCGCGTCGGTCGCCACGGGTCGAGCGGTCACGGTGAACGTCTCGGCCACCGACGACGGTCGGCCGAAGAAGCGCGGCAGCCCCACGGAACCGGCGGGCATGGTGGTCGAGTGGGCGAAGTACCGAGGGCCCGGCACGGTCACCTTCGCGACGGCGAAACTGCCGCTGCGCGACGGCAAGGCGTCCACGACGGCGACCTTCAGCGAACCTGGCGACTACACCCTCATCGGCGTGGTGGACGACGGCTCCGGCGAACTCTCTGGTGATTTCGGCTATCACTGCTGCTGGACCAACGCGATGCTGAATGTCACCGTCACGGGCGCGAAAGGCCCGTCGGCCGCGGCGGCTGCGGCGCCAACCTTCACCAAAAACATCGCGCCACTCTTCCAGGAGAAGTGCACGTCGTGCCATCACGCGGGTACCGTGGCGCCGATGTCGCTGACCACGTATGACGAGGTCCGTCCGTGGGCACGGTCGATCCGCTCGCGGGTCGCCAACCGGGAGATGCCGCCCTGGCACCTCGACAAGTCGGTCGGCATCAGGAAGTACAAGAACGACCTCTCGCTGACCGACGACGAGATCGCGCTGGTGACGCGCTGGGCTGACGCAGGCGCCCCCGCTGGCAATCCGGCCGACATGCCGCCGCCACAGAAGTTCACGTCCGAAGACGCGTGGCACATCGGCAAGCCCGATCTCGTCGTGAAAATGGACGGGACGCACAAGATGTACGCGAACGGCCCGGACTGGTGGATCGACTACTTCGGCGACACGGGACTCACCGAAGACCGGTGGATCAAGGCGATGGAGGTCAAGCCGAGCACCCGCAAGATCGTCCACCACGTCGTGACCTACGTCATCGAGCCTGACGCTCCGGCCGGCACGCCCGCTGGTGGGGTCACCCTGCACGAATACGCCGTCGGCAAGTACGGCGACACCTTCAACGACAACACCGGTCGGTTGTTGAAGGCGGGTTCGAAGATCCGCTTCGACATGCACTACTTCGCCTCTGGCGAAGCGCTGACCGACCAGACCGAGCTCGGCATCATCTTCTACCCGAAGGGTTACACCCCGAAGTACGACGTCCGCTCGATCTCGTTTCGCAACCTGCCGAACGACGAACTGGAGATTCCACCGAACTCCATCGTGCGGCACGACGGCTACCTCCGCCTGACTCGACCGGTTCGCCTGGACGCGTTCCAGCCGCACATGCACATGCGGGGCAAGGCGATGACGTTCGAGGCCATCAATCTCGACAACACGGTGACGGTCCTGAGTGCCGTCGATCACTTCGACTTCGGCTGGCACATTTCCTACCTTTACGCTGACGACGTGGCGCCGCTGCTGCCGGCAGGGACCATCCTGCACATGACCGGCGTGCACGACAACACGGCGGCCAACAAGAAGAACCCGGACCCGGCGATGTGGGCGGGCTACGGCGAGCGCAGCGTGGACGACATGCTCCAGGTCTGGCTCAACGTCGTCTACCTGGACGAGCCCGAGTACAACCGGCTCGTTGCGGAACGCAAAGCCAAGCAGGCCTCGCGGACCTCGACCAACCAGCAGCAACAACAACAGCAGCAGTAAGGCACGGCGCGCGACAGTGGGGTCGGGGTGAGCGGCTTCCTCACCCTGACCCTCTGGCGCGGTCCCCCTTCCCCGCTCGAGGATCCGTCATGCCGAAGCGTCTCGCATGCCCCGCACTCGCACTCCCGGCTCTGGCCATTGCCGCGCTGGTCACGTACTCGGCTGGCATTCACGGCCAGAACGGCTCGGCTAAGGGGGAATGGCCACACTACGGGGCCGACCTGGCCAACACCCATTACTCGCCGCTGGCGCAAATCAGCGCCGCCAACTTCGGCAAGCTCGAGGTCGCCTGGCGGTTCAAGACCGACGCCCTCGGTCCGCGCCCGGAGTATCAATTCGAATCGACGCCGCTGATGATCGGCGGCATGGTCTATTCCACAGGGGGCTCGCGTCGCGCGGTTGTCGCGCTGGATGCAGGCACCGGCGAGTTGAAGTGGATGCACAGCGAAGACGAGGGCGCCCGCGGCAGCGCCGGCCCGCGCCTGTTGTCAGGACGCGGCTTGTCCTACTGGACCGATGGTCGCGAGTCGCGCATCCTCTACGTCACGCCAGGGTACCGGCTGGTCGCGCTCGACGCGAAGACGGGCAACGTCATCCAGACCTTCGGCGAGAACGGCGCGGTTGACCTGAAGAAGGACGACGACCAGGTCATCGATCCGATGAGCACCGAGATCGGCCTGCACGCCACGCCGGTGGTGGCGAAGAACGTCGTGATCATCGGCGCAGCGCACCGTTCGGGCGGCGTGCCCACGAGCAAGACGAACGTCAAGGGCTACGTGCGCGGCTTCGACGTGAAGACCGGCAAGCGTCTCTGGATCTTCCACACCATCCCCTCGCCAGGCGAGTACGGGAACGACACGTGGGAAAAAGACTCGTGGTCGTACACCGGCAACGCCGGCGTCTGGGCACAGATCAGCGTCGACGAGCAGCTCGGGCTGGCCTACCTGCCGGTGGAACTGCCGACCGGTGACTACTTCGGCGCGAATCGCCCCGGCAACAACCTCTTCGGCGAGAGCATCGTCGCCGTCGACCTGCAGACCGGCAAGCGCAAGTGGCACTATCAGCTGGTGCACCACGGGCTGTGGGACATGGACATTCCCTGCCCGCCGATCCTGACCGACCTGGTGGTCAACGGTCGCCCGGTCAAAGCGCTGGCGCAGCCGACAAAGCAGGCGTTCCTTTACGTCTTGAATCGCGAGACCGGCCAGCCGATTTGGCCGATGCCTGAACGACCGGTCGCCAAGGGGGCGGTGCCCGGTGAGTGGTACTCGCCGACGCAGCCAATCCCGCTCGATGCCACCGGCAAGCCGTTCAACTACGACACGCAGGGCTTCGTCGAGGACGACCTCATCGACTTCACGCCCGCGCTGCGTGAAGAAGCCAGACAGACTGTGTCGAAATACAAGATGGGCCCGATCTTCACGCCGCCGGTCGTGAGCACAGTCGAGGGTCCGCTGGCGACGTTGGCCATCGGATCCGGCGGTGGCGGCACGAACTGGCCGGGCGGGTCGTTCGACCCCGAGACGCGGATCGTCTACGTGTCATCGAACAAGTCACTCAGCCAGCTCGGGCTCGTGCCGCCACGCGATCCCTCGAAGAACGACCTGCAGTTCGTCCAGGGCAACGCCGCCCAGGGCGCACGAACGCGCGCCGGGGCCGGCAGCGCACCGGCGGCTCCGGCCGAGGGTGGCGGCGAGGGTGGCGGTGGCGGCCTCACGGTGCAGGGGTTGCCGATTATGAAGCCGCCGTATGGGCTGCTCGCCGCGATCGATCTCAACAAGGGGCAGATGATCTGGCAGATCGCGCACGGCGAGACGCCGGCGTCCATCACCAACCACCCGCTGCTGAAGGG
>CALQBJ020000202.1 GCA_943328785.2 Bifidobacterium breve | reverse complement strand
GACTGCTGTGATGCAAGAGATCTTTAGCACCGCCGATTTTGAGGGGCCATTCTCTGTATTTATCGACGGGGAGGGAGTGCAACCCCTGAATGGTCCTACTTCAGAGTCATCAGGCGCGAGTCGATTGGAGGCGATGATTGACGAACTCGTGAAGTCGAACAGGGCGGAGAGGCGCAATAAGGTCTTCGTGGAGTTTGAAATACTTCTCCTGAGCGCGTCTGTCGAACTCGGTAAGGACGCAAAAGCTAAGGACTTAACCAGGGTCATTGAGAAGTATTTATCTGGCTCAATGTCGCCTAAGGACGAGGCCCTCTACGACGCAGCCGTGGCCGCGTGCGGCCTGACGGCGAGCCGGTGTTTTGGAACGAAGCGCAGCCCTGACGTGGACTACTCAATCTCCTGGGTTCAGGATTCGGTAGGGCGTTACTGTGCTGAGATCAGGCCTGCCTGAAGATACGTAGCGCTCACCTGGATGACCTGGCATCAGGGCCGACCTCCCACGTGTCCGTAGCTCACTTGGATAGAGGTCGCGTGATCACAGAGCTTCTAACACTACTCTGTCACCTTCGTAGCGGCGGATTGAGTCGAAAACTGTCGAGCGTGCGCAGCAACCGACGGTTGTGGATGACGTAGAGCAGCCCCATGATCTCGCGGACCCACCCACGAACGACGGGGAGTGTGGGTCGCGGCGCGCCGGTGCCTCGTGCACGTTCGAGTTGGAGAAAGGTGAAGGCGACGGCCGTCAGTACGACGTGATGCGCCCAGCCGCGATAGCTGCGGCCTTCGAAGTGATCAAGCCCGAGGTCATCTTTGAGTTCGCGATACTGCTGCTCGATCGGCCAGCGGCTGCGCGCGAGGGTGACCAAGTCGGTCAGCGAGGCCGTCGCGTCCAGATTGAGCAGGTAGTACTTGTAGTCGTCGGGCCCGACGCGCTCGCAGAGCAGCCAGCGGTCGCCGCGGCCGGTCGCCGCGCGGACGCGGACGGCATAGAAGTCGGCGGACATCTGCCGATCGGGATCCGGGCCCCAGCGCACCGTCTGCCAGTCGTCGGCGCTCGTGGCGGCAGCGATCACGGCGGCGGTGTCGGGCCGGCCGGCCGCGCGAAACACGGCATCGCCGCGAATGGCGACGCCGTACCGCAGACCGAGTCGCTCGAGTCCGTCCCGAAACGTCGCGTTGGAGCCGTAGTCCGCATCGACGACGACGCCGGTGGGCACGAAGCCGGCCTGCAGCACGGTGCGAATGTGCGCGAGCGCGATGCGCCACTTCTCGCGGAACCGCGCCGTCGGAGGAATGCCAACGGCCTCGCGTCGCGCCGGGTCGGTCATCCACGATTCGGGGAGATACAGCTCAAAGGTCAACGGCCACGTGCGGCCGTCGGCGATCAGCGCACTCGAGACCGCCACTTGGCAATTGCCGATCTTGCCGAGCGCGCCACAGTATTGGCGCTGCACGCCGACCGAGTGCGTCCCTTGCTTGGGAAACCCCGTGTCGTCGAGCGCCAGGACGCCGGTCCGCGTCGGCACGTGCGTGCGGAGGTGGGCCCAGACGCGATTCGCGTCCCAGGGCGAATGGGTGATGAAGTGCTGGAACGCCTGGTAGCTCGCGGCGTCCCCCAGCCGCCCGTGCATCGCCTCCATCGACTTGCGTTCGCTGTCGTTGAAGAGGCCATCGACGTACTGCGTGGCGGCGGCCCGCTGCGGCTGGCGGGTGAAACACCCGCTGAACGTGTCCATGAACTGGCCGAGGCGTCGAAGGAGCGCCCGCGCAGAGTCGGTCGTCATCCCACGGACGGTACGGAATTCCGTCGGTCAGTACAAGCGCCAAACCGCTTCGGTCAGAGCGAATCAACCTGACAGAGTAGTGTTAGGCGGACCCCAGAACGTCCGGCTACAGCCGGACACGGGGTACTACACCGAAACCGATACGGCTCTAGGCCGGCCCGACCGCGTCGTCGACGCGGTCGATGCTGGCGCCCGGAGGCTCCCCGAGGAACTCGACCCACGCGCGCTTCATGCCCGGGTAGTGCTTCGCGGCCTCGGCGAGCGATAGAAACGACTGCACGTTCTTCTCGAAGCGGGCGCGCAGCGCCGCATCCGCAAGGTCGTCGCCCTCGAACGCCTTGTGCGCCGCCGACAGCGAGAACATGTCGGGGAAGATGCGTGCGCCGAGATGCTCGAGCGGCACGCGCAGCGCCCAGAGACCGCGATTGCCGCCGACAAGCGACGGCGACGCCGACATCAGCAGACCGTGACGCTGGTCGAACGGCTGCGGGCGGAAGCGCGACGTCCAGTCGATCAGGCTCTTGAGCGCGCCCGGCATCGACGCGTTGTACTCGGGCGACGCGATGAGGAACGCATCGTTGGCGCACAACCGCTGCCGCAGCGCCTGCGCCCCCGCCGGAATCCCGCCCTCCGCCTCATCGTCACCGTCGTAGGCGGGCACATCGAAGTCGTGCAGCGCGGCCAGGTCGACCACGGCACCGTTGGCCGTGGCAACCCGGGCGGCCAGCGAGGCCAGCTTGTAGTTGAGCGACTCGGCACGGCTCGACCCGGCAAAGACGAGCAGTTTGAGCGTGTTGTCGTACGGTTCGGTCATCATGTCCTTTCAGGGCCGCGCCAGGGCGGCGCCCAATCTGCGTAAGACGCCTGCCTGCGCGATCCGGTGCCGGGTGCGGCCAATGGCACAATGACGACGATGCCGCAGAACGACCTCGACCTCAAGCTGCCGCCATTCGACCAGCTCAAGGGTGTGCGGCGACTGGCAGCGAATCGCCGCGGTGCTGCGTCCGACCACGCGCGTCACCACCTGTTCGCGGCGCAGGACAAGCGCACGGGCGCCAACGTCCTCGTCAAGCTGACCTCGAAGCCCGGCCTCGTCTACCAGCAGAACCTCGCCAACGAGATCGCCAGCCTGACGACGATCAACCGCGAGCTGCCCGACTCGCGCTACTTCCCGGTGGTGAAAGCGCACGGCAGCCTGCGCGATGGGCGCGCCTACCTGACCAGTTCGCTCTTCGACGAACTGCCGCTGGCTGCCACCATCGGCACCGAGCGCCGGCCGGACAAGATGGTGTCACATCTGCGGGCCGCCCTAGAGGTGGCCGCCGCGCTGACCGAGCTGCACCGGCTGCCGATCTTCCACGTCGACCTCAACCCGATGAACATCCTGCATCGGATAGAGCGGGGACGGCCGATCATCCGGATTGTCGACTTCGAATCGTCGTACGACCGCTCGCGGCACACGACCGGCGTGTTCTACGACCCGCCGACCACGCCCGGCTACTCCGCGCCTGAGCTCGCACGGCAACCGCCCGACGCGCGCGCCGACCTGTTCTCGCTCGGCGCGGTGCTCTACACGATGATGGCGGGCTTCAGCTGGACGTGGGAGAGCGAGATCGGGGCGGCGGTCGACGCCGACACCGAGCTCGACGCGGAGTTGAAGGACATCATCCGCGTGGCCGTGCAGACCAACCCGGAGAAGCGTCAGGCTTCCGTCGACGTCTTCCGCTCGGCCCTCGCGGCCTACCTCGAAGGTATCTGGCCAGGCCGCACGTGGTAGCCCGCGCCGCATCCAGCCGATATAGACTGCATCCACGACGCTCTCTCCAGGAGGCTGACCCGATGACGCGTACCCTGAAGTTCTCGCTCGTATGCTCCGTCGCCGCGCTCATGTTCGCGGTGACCCTACTCTCGTCCGCTCCGGCCAGCGCCGGCGCCGGCCGCTACAAGGCTGGCCCGAACGGCCAGTGTGTGTGGGATCCGAATGACAACGGTCCCGACCAGTGCAAGCCGGCAAATGTGAAACCGAAGGGCCGATACAAGCTCGACGGCAACAAGAAGTGCTACTGGGAGCCGAACGACGACGGCCCGAACCAGTGCGACCCGCCGAAGTAACGCCGGCGCGCTGACCCGCGAGGCACGAAGAGCCACGGGCCTTTCCAAGGAGAGGCCTTCGTGTGCCTTCGTGCCCTTCGTGAAGCAGTCACGCCCCGTCCCCGTTCAGGAAGATCGAGCCGCGGCACCGCGGCGCCCCGCAGGCACAGCGGTGCGACTCCCGCATCGCCGGTGGATAGCGCACTTCCCACTCGTAGGCGTAGTCGAACGTCAGTTCCTCGCCAGGCGCGATCTCGCGCACCGCATGGACGTGCACACGGTCGTGTGCGATCTCGACCACGCAGTTCGGCGCGCACGAGTGGTTGATGAACCGCGAGTCGTTCCCGCCCACCCCGCCGTCGATCACCAGGTCGGCTGACACCTCGAAAAACATCGTGTGGTACGGCGCGTCCGGCACCCAGTCGACACTGCGCGCCTCGCACTCGGCGTCGGTCAACCGCTCACCGATGTACTCGATGATCCACTCGCCGCACGCGATGGCACGGGTGGCGAACACACCCTGGCCGTGAATGGCGGATGTCTGAACGACGCAGGACGACACGTGGTCGATTGTAGCCGCGCCGACCTGGAGCGGGCCGTGGCCGAGCGCCGCCCGACGAACAGCCACTCAGCCGAACAATGCCTTGACGGCGAAGTAGAGCACCGACGGCCCCATCAGGCAGCCAAGTCCGGTGTAGAACGTCGCGGTCATGGCACCGTACGGCACCAGCCGCGGGTCGGTGGCGGCCAGTCCGCCGGCGACGCCGCTCGTGGTGCCCATCAGCCCACCGTAGATCATGGCGGTCTGCGGGTTATCTAGTCCTATCGCCTTCGCCACCAGTGGCGTGCCCACCATCACGAGAATCGACTTCACCACGCCGGCGGCGATGCTCAGCGCCAGCAGGTCGGAACCCGCACCGATGGCCGCGCCCGTCACCGGACCGACGATGTAGGTGACGGCACCCGCGGCAATCGTGGTGATGGCGACGGCATCCCTGTAGCCGAACGCGATGGCGACGAGCGCACCGACGACGAACGCGACGATCACGCCGGCAAAGATCGAGATGACCCCGGCAATCCCCGTCTTCTTCAGCTCACCGATGTGCACGCCGAAGGCGGTGGAGACAATCGCGAAGTCGCGGAACATGCCGCCGCCCATCAGGCCGACCCCGGCCAGCACGGGAATGTCGGCCACGCCGTTCTCGCCGCCGGTGAACCGCCCGGCTACATAGGCGAGGACCAGGCCGATGATGATGGCGATGGCGGAGCCGTGCACACGGCCAGCGGTCAGCCGCGCCGACAGCAGGTACGAGATCCACACGGCGATCCCGACGACGGCGAAGGCCACGATCAGTCCATTGGCCTTGAGCGTGGCTTCGAGGATGGCCATCAGCGGCCTCCCTGCTGTCCGGTCGTGTCCGCGTGGTCACGCTGGCCCTTCGCACTCAGCCGGCTCAACACCGGGACGAGCGCGAAACAGACCACCGTGGCACTGACGCCGGCTGCCACTGCCAGGATGCCGCCGTGTGCCGCGGCCACCACATTCTGTCGCGCCGCCATGGCCACCACGATGGGGATGTACATCGCGCCCCAGAACTTGATGCCCTCACCCGAGGCGCCTTCGACGAGCCCCCTGAGGCGCGTCGACGCACTGGCGGTCACCAGCAGCAACATCGCCATGCCGACGCCGCCCACATTGGCTTTCACACCGAGGAGGACGCCGAGATAGTCACCGACAAACGTGCCCACAACCATGCACGCCGCGAGCAGGGCCACACCGTAGATGATCATCTGTTCATGATTCCTGGTTCTGTCCGCACAACGACGGATGGATGATACGCCACGCCGCCGCTGCCTCAGGAGCGCCGCGGCGCCGGTGTGGCCGCCAGGGCGGCACGGCGTAGTAGGGGATGGCGGGGCCACTGAAGGTTTCGCTTGCCGCGCGGCCCTTACGTCCGGTTTACTAACCCACCGGACCGGTCTGTAGCCGTTCCATCATTCTGAGGAGTCTCATGTCCATGTCACGAATCGCACGGTTCGTTCTCGGAGCCGGCGGCGCGCTGCTCCTGGCAGTCATTGTCACCAACGGGACCGGCGCCTCCGCGCAGGGTCAGGCGCGCGGGGCCGCGGCGGGCGGTAATCCGATTACCGGCCAGGGCTACCCGAACCCGAACCCGGTCGTCACGAAGAACTGGGGTCAACTGCCGGCCGGCCGTAAGTGGGGCACGACGGCGGGTATCGACATCGACCCGACCGACGGCAACGTGGTTGCCTACGAGCGCTGCGGCGCCGGGGCGGCGGGCGGCGCGGGCGGCGGCGCGGTCGATTGCGATACCAGCCCAGTCGATCCGATCTTCAAGTTCGACCGCAAGACCGGCGCGGTGCTGGCGAACTTCGGCAAGGGCGTGATGGTGACGCCGCACGGCATCTCGGTCGACAAGCAGGGCAACGTGTGGGTGGCCGACTTCTCCGGCAACAAGGCCGGCACGAAGGGGCACCAGGTGCACAAGTTCTCGCCGAAGGGCGAGAAGCTGATGAGCCTCGGCATCGCCGGCAAGCCGGGCAATGCCGACGGCCAGTTCGATCAGCCGAACGACGTCATCGTCGGGCCGGACGGCAGCATCTACGTCGCCGACGGCCACGACGCGCAGGGCATGATCACCGCGCAGCAGATTGCCGACGGCCTGAAGCGTGGCGCCACGAGCCGCATCAGCAAGTTCTCGCCCGACGGTAAGTTCATCAAGTCGTGGGGCAAGATCGGCACGAAGCACGGCGAGTTCCGCACGCCGCACGCGATGGTGTTCGACTCGCGCGGCCGCCTGTGGGTGGCCGACCGTGGCAACCACCGCCTCGAGATCTTTGACCAGAACGGCACCTACCTCGAGTCGCGCTACACGTTCAGCCGCGTGAGCGGCCTGTTCATCAAGGGTGAGACGCTCTACACGATCGACTCGGAGTCGGCGCCGCTGAGCCATCCGAACTGGCGCGATGGCGTCCGTATCGGACCGGTGAACGAAGACCGCGTCGTGCAGTTCATCCCGCCGTTCGAACGCGAAGACCGCAACCAGCAGGGCGTCGCGGGTGAAGGCATTGCGGTCGATGCCGACGGCACCGTATTCGCCGCCGAAGGGCCGAACTCATTCGTCCAGGCGGGCGGCGCGTTCACCCGCTACAGCGCGAAGTAGCACGCCGCAGTTATCGAGGGGGGCGCTGCCAGGCGTCCTCCTCCCCTCGCCCCGTCCCCGCCGAACTCAGCTCACCACGGCGTTCTGCATGGCCCACAGCGGTGCCTGGTCCCGGCACTCGCCTGAGCCCGGATGGCTCCAGCGGGCGCCAGCCGCGACTGCCGCCCTCTCGCGTTCCCGCCACGGTCCGCCATCATCGCGCGTGGTGCCGGATGTCCGGCACCACG
>CALQBJ020000201.1 GCA_943328785.2 Bifidobacterium breve | reverse complement strand
TCATCTCGAACACGCCCAGCTCGCTGATGGCGCCGAATCGGTTCTTCACCGCGCGCACGACGCGGTGCGAGTGATGTCGCTCGCCCTCGAAGTAGAGCACCGTGTCGACGACATGCTCGAGCGCCTTCGGGCCGGCGAGGCTCCCTTCCTTCGTGACGTGGCCGACCAGCAGGATGGGAACGTTTTGCCCCTTGGCAGCGAACAACAGTTGGGTGGCCGCCTCGCGTACCTGGCCGATGCTGCCCGGAGCCGACTGGAACTTCAGGGAGAACACCGTTTGAATTGAATCGACTATGACCAGCGCCGGACGCAGCCTGGCGATCTCCTCGAGGATGCGCTCGAGGCAGGTCTCGGCCAGCAGGTAGAGCGGCGCATCGCCGACGCCAAGCCGCTCGCCGCGCCCCTTCACCTGGTGCTCGGACTCTTCGCCTGAGCTGTAAAGCACCGGGCCGACGCTGCGAGCCATGTTGGCGGCCGCCTGCAGTAGCAGCGTCGACTTGCCGATGCCGGGCTCGCCGCCGAGCAGGACGAGCGAGCCGGGCACGACGCCGCCGCCAAGCACCCGGTCAAACTCATCGATGCCAGTCGACAGGCGGGCGTGCTGCTCAAGGTTGATGTCGGCGTAGAGCCTCGCCGCACCGGTCGACCCGGCAAGCGCGTAGCGATGCCCCACCGCCGAACCGGCCCCAGGCGTTGTCTCGACGGGACGCTCCTCGACGTACGAGTTCCAGGCGCTGCAGTCGGGGCACTTGCCGAGCCACTTGGCGGCCTGTGCGCCGCACTCCTGACAGACGAAGACGGTCGAGGGACGCTTGGCCATATCAGCGGTACACGCGCTCGATCCGCGAGCCGACGCGGCAGACGACCTCCCACGGGATGGTGCCAACCGACGCCGCCATCTCCCGCGCGTCGATGCGGTCACCACCCTGGGCGCCGATGATCACCACCTCGTCGCCAGGAGAGACGTCCATGCCGGTCACGTCGGCCATCAGCATGTCCATGCACACCGACCCGACGATTGGCGCCCGGCGGCCGCGAATGAGGACGACGCCACGGCCCGCGAGGCGGAGATCCAGACCATCGGCATAGCCGGCCGGCACGATGGCCAGCGTGGTCGGCCGCTCGGCGGTGAAGCGTCCGCCGTAGCCGGTGACCTCCCCTGTCCGCACGCCCTTCACGGCCACCACGCGGCTCGTCAGCGTCATCACCGGCTGCAGCGGCACGGTGGACGCCAGCGGCGGCGGCACGATGCCGTAGAGCAGCAACCCCGGACGGACCAGGTCGAACCAGACCCGCGAGTCGCGCAGGAGGGCGGCACTGTTGGAGGCGTGCCGATAGGTGGGCCGGCCACCGAGCTGCGCCACGTCGGACAGCGCACGCTCGAAGCGGACCCGCTGCTGCTCGAAGAGCGGCGAGTCGGGCACATCGGCGGTCGCGAAGTGCGTGTAGACGCCGTCGAGTTGCAGGTTCTCGCTGGCGAGTAACCCGGGCAGCGTCCGCCGGAGGTTGTCGGCTCGAAATCCGAGCCGGTTCATCCCGGTGTCAATCTTGAGGTGATAGCGCAGCCGCCGCTTGTAGCGCGCGGCTGCCGCCTGCACGGCCTGCGCGGCGCCAGGCGTCGAGATGGTCGGCGTCAACTGGCAGTCGAACAGGCCGTCGAGATCGCTGACGCTGAGCGCGCCGAAGACGAGGATCTCCGCACGGACTCCGGCGGCGCGCAGCACCGCTCCCTCTTCGATGTCGGCACAAGCGAGCAGTGCGGCGCCGGTCTGTTCGAGCGCCAGCGCCACCTGGCCGGCACCGTGCCCGTAGGCGTTGGCCTTGACGACGGCGATAACGCCGGGCGGCGCGTCGGGCCGCTCACGCGTCACGAATTCGACGATGCTGCGGTAGTTCGACGTCAGGGCCGCGAGGTCAATGCGCGCGGTCGTCGGGCGAATCACTCGCCGCCTCCGCCGCCGCCACCGCCCTGCCCGGCGGCCAGGTTCTCGAAGCGCGTAAACTCGCGAATGAACGCCAGCTTCACGATGCCGGTGGGGCCGTTGCGTTGCTTGGCGATGATCAGTTCGGCCGTGCCGGTCGTCTCGGTGGGCGGCGCGTTCTTGTCGGCGTACTGATCCTCACGGTAGATGAAGATGACGACGTCCGCATCCTGTTCGAGCGCGCCCGACTCACGCAGGTCCGACAACATCGGGCGATGGTCCGTTCGCGTCTCGGACGCGCGGCTCAACTGCGACAGCACCAGAATCGGCACGCGCAGTTCCTTGGCGAGCCCCTTCAGCGACCGGGAAATCGACGCCAGTTCCAGCGAGCGGTTTTCAAAGCGCCCACGCCCCTGCATGAGCTGCACGTAGTCGATGATGATCATGTGCAGGCCGTGCTCCGCCTGGAGGCGGCGGCACTTGGCCCGCATCTCGAGCACGCCGATCGACGGCGTGTCGTCGATGAAGATCTTGGCCTCGCTGAGTGTGCCGAGCGCCTGCGACAGTTTGCCCCAGTCACGTTCGCCGAGGAAGCCGCCGCGCAGCCGGTGCGCGTCGATGCGCGCCTCGCCGGTGAGCATGCGGAGGAACAGTTGCTCCTTCGACATTTCGAGGCTGAAGATGCCCACGGTCTTGTCGGTCTTGGTGCCGACGTGCTGCGCCATGTTCAGCACCAGACTCGTCTTGCCCATCGACGGACGGGCCGCGACGATGACGATGTCCGACGGCTGCAGGCCTGAGGTGATCTCGTCGAGATCGGCGAAGCCGGTCGGTACGCCGGTGACCAGTTCCTTGCGCGAGGCGAGCTTCTCGATGGTGTCGAGGCTGGTCTCGGCCAGGTCCTTCAGCGAGACGAAGCCGTCGCGGATCTTGCCGTCGGCGATCGCGAAGATGGCGCTCTCCGCCTGATCGAGGATCGTGTCGGCGTCTTCTTCGGCGTCGTAGGCGTTGATGAGGATCTTGTTGGCCGAGTAGATCAGGCTGCGGAGAGTCGACTTCTCCTTGATGATGCGCGCGTAGTGCTCGACATTCGTCGAGCGCGGCACACCATCGACCAGCGCCGATATGTAGGCCGGACCACCGACCGCGTCGAGGTCGCCCGCCCTATTGAGCGCTTCCTTCAGGGTGACGAGATCGATCGCCTCGCCGCGCTCCGCCAGCGTGACCATCTTGTCGAAGATCCGGCGATGCGCGTCGCGGTAGAAATCGTTCGAGTCGATCGCCTCAACGGCGGTGTTGAAGGCGTCGTTGTGCAGCAGGATGGCCCCGAGCACCGAGCGTTCGGCTTCAAGGTTGTGCGGCAGCGTGCGTTCGGCAACAGCGGCGTCGGCCATGGGGAAGAAGAAGTGCGGAACTCAGAACTCAGAAATCAGGACTGGACAGGCGGCGGCGGAACGGGCGGCTCGATCCAGAGAGGTAGACGGTAGCAGTACCGCCGCACATGCCGGAAGGCCCCAAACAGAAAAAACTCGGGTCCGACCCCAAGGTCGAACCCGAGCTTCCGTGTCTCTCGAACGAGTGCGGCTACTCGGCCGCCGGTGCGGCAACCGGGGCCGGCGCGGCGGCAGCGCCTTCGGCGACAACCTTCACCTTGATGGTGGCGGTCACGTCGCGATGGAGCTTGATCGTCACATCCACTTCGCCGATCTTCTTGATCGGGTCGGCGAGCTGGAGCGTGCGACGGTCGATGTCGAAGCCCTTGGCGGCAAGCGCCTCGGCGATGTCCGACGTCGTGACCGAGCCGTACAGGGCCTGGGTGTCGCCGACGCGGCGGGTGATGACAACCTCGACGTTGGCGAGGCGGTCGGCCTGCGCCTGGACGACCTTGCGCTCTTCGGCTTCCTTCGCGTCGAACTTGGCGCGTTCGCGCTCGACGACCTTCTTGTTGCCTTCGGTGGCAAGCAGGGCGAGTTTGCGCGGCAGCAGGTAGTTGCGTCCGTAGCCGTTGGCGACCTTCACGACTTCGCCGCGCCGACCGAGATTGTCTACGTGGTCTCGAAGAATGATTTCCATCTCAATGCTCCCCTGAATTGCAGAATTCAGATTGCAGGTATCACAATGCCACCACTGGAGGCCCGCACCTTCCGCGCCAGCTGGACACGGACGTGATCAGGCGCAACCGGACGCTGAGCCCTGCAATCTGCAATTCAAGCGTTAGTCGGTCACGTACGGGACGAGCGCAATCTGACGGGCGCGCTTCAGCGCCGTCTGCAGCTTGCGCTGGTGCATCGCGCACGTACCCGAGATACGACGCGGCAGAATCTTCCCGCGCTCCGGCACGAACGGCATCAGGAGCTTCGCATCCTTGTAGTTGATATCGTCGATCTTGTCCGCGCAGAACTTGCAGACCTTGCGGCGACGGAACATCGGCCGACGCTGGCCCTGCGCCTTGTCTGCCGTCTTCTTGTCACCGCGACCGCGGCCACCGCCGCCACCCGAGCGTCCCTGTCCGAATGCCATGGTCTAGACCTCCCCCCCGTCAAAGCGATCGTCATCCGCATCGTCGTTGTCCGACGAACGGCCCTCACCAGGCTGCCGCTGCGGGGGCAGGCCGCGCTTGACGCGTCGGCGCTCCGACTCGCTCTGGCGCTTGGTGCGTGTGCGATCCACAACGCGCTTTTCTTCGTCGACGCGCACGATCATGTGGCGCAGGACCTGGTCGATCACCTTCAGTCGGCGATCGATTTCCTTCATCAGCTCGCCCGAGCCGTTGATCACTTCGAGGACGTAGACGCCCTCCTTGAAGTGGGCGATCTCGTACGCGAACTTGCGGCGGCCCCAGTTCTCGGTCTTCTCGATCTGCCCCTTCAGGCGCGTGACGATGTCCGCCACCTGCTCGTGCAGCTCGTTGGCCTGGGCTTCCGCCGTTTCCGGGGGAAGGATGTAGATGAGTTCGTATTGCCGGTCTGCCATGCTTGCTCCTCGAGGACACAGCGGGATGACGAGGGGTCAGGGTCCGCCGCGGCCACCACTACGGTGGCAAGGTTGTTACTTACGCTTCACTGTCTGACGACGACTTGCGACTGTCGACAGGCCCCGGGTTGAAGCGGTTCATCACCACATCCAGCCCTTCGCCTGCGAAGAGTTCCACGGCATCCGCGGCCCTGGAGACCAGGTCCGCTACCGCCTCGCGTTCCTCGCGCCCGAACTTCGAGAGCACGTGGTCCGCGAGATCCCACTTGGGGTCGCCACGACCAACGCCGATCCGCAAGCGGGGAAACTCGGCGCCGATGTGCTGAATGATCGACTTGAGGCCGTTGTGGCCCCCTGCCGAGCCGTTCCGGCGCACGCGCAGTCGGCCGAGAGGCAGTTGCACCTCGTCGACCACCACGAGCACATCGGTCGGTGCCAGCTTGTGGAAGGCGGCAATGCGACTGACCGCATCGCCGCTGAGATTCATGTAGGTCTGGGGCTCCACCAGCACGACGCCACGGTTGCTGACGACAGCCACGTCCGCCACTGACTTCCAGGGACGTAACTGCACCTGCCAGCGCCGCGCGACCTCGTCGAGCACGTCGAACCCGATGTTGTGACGGGTCCCCGCATACTCCCGCCCGGGATTGCCGAGCCCGACGATGGCCTTCATCGCTCGTGGAAGAGGTCAGCCTACTTCTTCTTCTCGGCCTCGGCCTCGTCCTTCTTGCCCTTCTTGATGACTACTGGCTCGGAACCGCCAGCCGTCGCCGCGTCACCGGTCGCCGCCGCTTCATCGGCCTTGGCCAGGATGATGTGGACGAGCATCGTGTCGAGGTCGGTGAGCGAGCGCCACTTCGGGTTCGTGGCAACGTCGCGCACGCGAACGCCCTGATGCACCATCAGGGCGCTGACGTCGACGTCGACGTGCTCCGGAATGTCCGCCGGCAGGCATTCGATTTCGATTTCGCGGCGCACGAACTCGAGGAGGCCGCCCTGAACCTTGACACCCGGCGACTCGCCCTTCAGCAGGACGGGGATGGTGACCGTCAGCATGCGGTCCATGGCGATGCGGTAGAAGTCCACGTGCAGCACCTGGCGCGTGACCGGGTCGAGCAGGAAGTCCTTTACCAGCACCTTGGTGTCCACACCATCGAGCTTGAGCGCGATCAGCGTGTTGGCACCCGCCTCGGAATGGAGGATCTTCAGCAGCGCCTTGGGCTCCACCGCGATCGACACCGCATCGCGGCTGGCGCCTTCGCTGGCGGCTCCATACACCACGGCGGGCACCTTGCCGGCCTTACGGGTACGGCGTGCTTCGTTCTTACCGAATGTCGTGCGGATAGTTGCGTCGAGCAGTGCTTCCATGTCTCTTCCCTAATCTTTCCTGGCGCCTGGAATCTGGCAGGCGCGTCTACGCTTCCACCGTGAGGTCTAGACGAAGAGGCTCGATACCGAGGTCTCTTCGTGGATGCTCTTGATTGCCTGGCCCAGGAGGCGCGCCACCGACAGCACATGAATCTTGCTGGAGGCTTCGGCCGCCTTTGTCTGCGGGATCGTGTTGGTCACGATCATCGTGTCGATCGGCGACTTCTCGATACGCTCGATCGCCGGTCCTGACAGCACGCCGTGCACCGCGCATGCGAGCACACGCTCGGCGCCGTTGTTCTTCAACGCCGTGGCTGCCTTGGTTATCGTGCCTGCCGTGTCGACGATGTCGTCCTGGATGATGCAGGTGCGGCCGGCGACGTCGCCGATCACATTCATCACTTCCGCGGTGCCATCGTCACTGCGCCGCTTATCGATCACGGCCAGTTCGGCGCCGAGCCGCTTGGCGTAGGCGCGCGCACGTTCAGCTCCGCCCGCGTCGGGCGCCACGATCGTGAGCTTGGGCGAGTCCAGGCGCGTCAGGTATTCGATGATGACGGGCGCGGCGAACAGGTGATCGACCGGAATGTCGAAGAAGCCCTGAATCTGGGCCTTGTGCAAGTCCATGGTGAGGACCCGGTTGGTGCCGGCCGCGCCGAGGATGTTCGCGACGAGCTTCGCCGAGATCGGCACGCGCGGCTTGTCCTTGCGGTCCTGACGGGCGTAGCCGTAGTAAGGAATGACGGCCGTGATGCGGGAGGCCGACGAGCGGCGGAACGCATCGACCATGATCATCAGCTCCATCAGGTGCTGATCGACCGAGCCGGTGTCCGTGGCCGCCGTGGGCTGCACGACGAAGACATCCTTGCCGCGGATGTTCTCGTCAATCTGGAAGGACACCTCGGTATCGGGAAAACGGCGTAGCCGGGCCGCGCCAAGCGGTACGCCCAGAAACTGCGCGATCTCCTTGGTCAGGTCGACGTGCGCACTGCCAGAGAAAATCTTCAATTCACCGAAACCGGTTGCCATCAACGGTTCACCAATCACCAAGAAGCCTCGAGAAAGTGGCTGG
>CALQBJ020000200.1 GCA_943328785.2 Bifidobacterium breve | reverse complement strand
GCCCGTAGCTCAGAGGATAGAGCACCCGCCTCCTAAGCGGGGGGCCGGCAGTTCAATTCTGCCCGGGCGCACCATTCAGGTCGCGAGCGATGGGCGGGGACCAGACACGTTTATGAAAAGTACAGAGCGTCATCACCTGAAGGACAATGAACTGGCCCAGTTGACCGCCGGTGCAGGCACCATGGTTGCGGCACAGCGTGGACCCGTGGTCGGCGTCATCGTCGCGGTCGTCGTTGTGCTAGCCGGCGTCGGGGGTTACAGCGCATGGAAGGGGCGCACCGAATCGCGCGCCGCCACGCAGCTGGCGGCGGCGCTCAGCGTCGAGGAAGCGCGTGTCGGACCGTCCGCCGCCTTCGGCACCCAGGCGCCCACCGGCATGAGCTTCGTCTCAGAACGCGAGAAGAGCCAGACGGTGCTCACGAAATACAAGGAAGTGGCCGACGCCTTCCCGAACAGCGACGCGGGCATCTACGCCCGCTATCGCCAGGCCACCACCTACCTGAAGCTCGGGGTGCCGAAGAGCGCCGCCGAGACGTTTCAGCAGGTCATCAGCACGGGCGGCACCAGCCTCTACGCGCAGATGGCCAAGCTGGGGCTCGCTGAAGCGCAGGCACAGAGCGGCGAATACGAGCCGGCCATCGCCACCTTCCGCGATCTCGCCCAGCGCAAGGACGGCCCGCTGCCGGTCGACGGACTGCTGATGCGCCTCGGGCGCACACAGGTCGAAGCCGGCAAGGGCACCGAGGCCGAACAGACCTTCAACAAGCTGGTGGCCGAGTTCCCCGAATCGCAGTTCGCCCCGGACGCGAAGAAGGAACTCGAACAGCTCAAGAAGACAAGCTAGTCAGACTGATGTCGGCCGTCGGCGGTGCATGCGCATCGCCGGCGGCGTCATCGCCCCCGCCTCCGCCCCCCAACCTCCGTCCTAGAACGCCCGGCCCAGTCTCGCGTAGACGGTGGGGCCGTGCGAGCCGCCCGCACCGTCCGACCACGCCACCCCCACCGACGCCGCGATCGGCAGCGCGTAGCCAATCACCACGTCTGTCGAGAGTTCCGCGCCGGCGGCCCGGCGCCAGCCTTCGTCGGAGGCCACAAGACTGCCGCGCAGGCGCGCCGCATCGACGAAGACCGACCCGTGCAGCGTTCGCATCAGCAGCGGCAGCGTGCCGAGGCCCCGCTCGACGATGGCGAGCGGGAGCCGGTATTCGGCGTTGGTCACCAGCAGCCGGCTGCCACTCGGCGTCCCTCGCGTTGCGCCACGAAACAGGCCGAGCGCGGAGCTGCCAAAGTCGATGACGCTGGGTGAGGCACCGATGGCACCGACCTGGAACGCCTGCCTCGCCAGATCCAGCCCCGTCGACGACCCGGCAGCCGCGCGAAGCGCCACCACATGGTGCAGGCCGGCGCCAGGCAGGTACGCTCGCACATCGGCCGTGGCTGTCGTGGCGGTGGCGGTGGAGCCAAGCGCCGTTCGCGCGAGTTCGAGGGTGGCACCGGTGTTCAGCCCTGTCTCGCGGCTGATGGAATAGCCCTGTCGCTGCGTCGTGTCGCGCGCCAGTGCGGCTCGCGCCGCCACGAGGGTGGACGTGCGATCGCCGTCGCTGAGGCGGTAGCGGCTTTCGGTGCGCACGATCGAGGCCAGCGCCTGGGCACTCGTCCGCACGTGAACGAGCGGCAGCAGGATGCCGGCCTGCTGCTGTTCCTGGATGACGGGCACCTCGACGGCAGAGGCCGACGCGTTCAGGCGCACGCGCCGGAAGAGCGTCTCGCGTGACGCCGAGCCGAAGTACGACGGCGTCCATCGCCGGTAGGCATACACGGCACTCCAGTCGGGGACGGCAGCCCGCACGGGAGGCACGACTGACGGTCCATCGACGACCCATGACAGGCTGACGCCGTAGGCGTGGCGATCCAGCACGTCGCCGCCGAACACGGTGCCTCCGACCCGGGTCTGATCGCTCGCGGCCACCAGCAGCGGCGTCCAGGACGTGGGCGCGATCGTCGAGAACGGCGAGTAGCCGGTCGAGGCAAGCGGTTCGAACGCGGCCGGTCGCGATGGCGGCGACGCGGATTCGAGGAGGGCGCGCGCCGGTTCGCCCGACACATGATACGGCGCGACGAAGACGTCGTAGCCGCGCGCGGTATAGCCGGCGAACGTCAGGCGCTGGCCGTCGGCAGAGACGTCGGGCCACAGCGCGCCAGTCGTGCGTGTAAGGCGGCGAGCCTCGGGCCGGCCGTCGAGCGCGAATTCGTAGAGCTCGAACCAGCCTTCGTCGAAGTCGGCGGCGGCGACGACGGCACGGCCGTCTGGTCGCCACGCGGGCGTGACGATGCGCGCCGACCGGTCGGCGAAGGTGTGCGGCACCGTGCCTGTCGCATGCTCGATCACGACGACGTCGGGGAGGACGCCGAGGCGGCGGCGCTCGGCCGCGATGAACCGCCCGTCGGGCGACCAGCGCGGGGCGCCGAACTGCGTGTCGGACTCCGACGCCAGCGTCTGCGCGGCCGACAGCGTCAGGCCGTCCGCCCCACGCCGCAGTTCAGCCACGACCAGGTCGCGCCGGCCGCGCGCCTCGCGCACCGCCGCCACGAACCGGCCATTGGGCGACAGGTCGGGGTCCTGCAGTCGCGCGCCGCGCGACAGCGCGGTAACCGTGCCGCTCGGCCGATCCAGGGCGTAGAGATCGCTGAGCATCGCCACGTCACGATGCAGTTCCTGCTGATCGAACACGAGGACGCGGTCGCTCACGCCGGTCGTCGAGCCGAGATACCGCGTCGTCAGTTGCCGATCGCCGGTGCCGTCGATGCCCACCGAACGCAGGTCAGGAAAACCATCAGGCGACTGCGACGCATACACGACGGTGGCCGGACACGAGGGACAGGCCGCAGGCACGAAGCGCGGACCGGCCTGGACGTAGCCGCGATGCGTCAGTTGTGTTGAATCCGGGGCCAGACGCGCCGGTGCGCTAGCGACCAGCGCCGCCGCGTAGTCGCGCCACAGGGAACCGAGCGACTGACCGTAGATGCCGCGAAAGGCACCGCTCCCGAACAGCGGCACACGACCGGCGGTAGCGGCGGCGAGCCGGCCGAGCGACGCCTCGCCGAACCGGTCGACGAGGTAGGCGTGAAAGCCAAGTCCGGAGGCGTACGCGGCGTGACCGCCCGGCCAGCGCACCAGTCCGCCGCTGGCGCGGTCGAGGCTGAGCGTGGCTCCCGCTGTGGCCGAGACGCGCTCGATGGCGCGGAAGTCGCCGGCGTGTAACCGGCCCTGTCCGGTCAGCACGCTCTCCTCGAATGTCGCCAGCCCCTCCACCTGCCACTGCGGCAGCCAGAGGTTCGGGAAGGCGACGGCAGAGCGTCCAAGCACGCCACGTGCGAGGCGCGCCAGGCCACGCGATCGATCGAGATGCACGATGTGCGTGTACTCGTGCGTGAAGACGAGCCGCAGCCAGTCGTCGGTCCGGCCGATGAAGTCGGCGCCAGACGGTGCGGCCGCGTTCAGGAAGATCGTATTGCGCGGCAACGGCGTGGCCCAGCCGTTCGCCGATTCCGACTGATCGGCCAGGATGACGTGCGTGCGTGCCGGAGGTTCGCTACCGAGCGCGCCGCCAACCTGGACGCGCACCGCCTCGGCCATCGCCGCCAGACGAGCGGCGAGCCGTTCTTCACCCTGATGGAAGTAGATGGTGAAGTGTGCGGTCCGCACCTGCCGGAATCGCAGGAACGGATCGAGCAGGCCGGCGCCCCGCGCGGGTGTGGCCAGCAGCACCAGCAACGTCGCGATGGCGAGCAGCCTAGTTCGCAGCGGCCGCAACCCGGGCGACATCCTTGAGGAAGTAGAAGTCGGCGAGCGGCGTGATGTGGACACCGGTGAGGTTCCGCTGCGCGATCACGACGTTGGTCTTGTACCAGAGGCTGACGTAGGGCACATCGCGCGCGATGAGCCGCTGCACCTGTGCGAAGAGCTCGAGGCGCTGCGCCGGGTCCTGCGCATCCCCGGCGGCGTCGAGGGCCGCATCAACCTCGGGGTTGCTGTAACGACCGCGGTTGAACCCGTCGGGTGGCGCCTGCTTCGAGTGGAAGACGCGGCGCAGGATGTCGGGATCGGCAAGCGCGCCGGCCGTCCACTGCAGCGTGAACAACTGGAAGTTGCCGGAGAGCACGTCGGCGTAGAGCGTGGCGAACTCGTAGGTACGCACGTCGAGGTCGATGCCGACCTTGCGCAAGTCCTGCTGGATCACCGACGACTGCAGGCGATTGAACTCGGTGTTCGACACCTTCAGCGTGAGCGTCACTCGCGGGGCAGGGCCGTCACCATCCGGGTCGCGCAGCCCGGCGTCGTCGAGCAGCGCCATCGCCGTCGCCGGATCGTGCGCGTAGTTGGGCAGATCCGGCGCGGCTGCCCACGAGAGCGGCGACAGCATGCCGACGGCGGGCACGGCGAGGCCACGCCGCAGATACTCGACGATGGCATCACGATCGATGGCATACGCGAGCGCCTGACGCACGCGTGCATCCTTCAGTTTCGGATCCTGCAGGTTCAGCCCGATGTACTGGTAGTCGACGCCAGGCCCCTGCACGACCTGCAGCCGCGGGTCAGTACGCATCTGGTGCACGATGTCTGGCGCGAGGTCGTTCACCACCATGTCGAGCGTGCCCTTCTTCAGTTCGAGCCCGCGCATCACATCGTCGGGCACGATCTTCATGATCAGGCCGCTGTTCTTCGGCGCGCCCGCCCAGTAGTCCGGGTTCGCAGCCAGTTCCAGGCGATCGTCCACCGCATAGCGCACGAACCGGTAGGGCCCCGTGCCGATCGGGTGCTCGCGGGCGTCGGCTCCGGACCCCTTCTTCAGGATCGGCATCATGAGGTTGATCGGGAACGACGAGAACGGCTGCTTCAGCGTGAAGACGACCGTGTACGGGTCGCGCGCCACCACCGACTGCAGTTCGCGGTAGCCGCCTTTGCGCGGCGAGATGAAGGCGGGGTCGAGGAACTGATTGAAGGTGAAGGCCACATCGTCGGCCGTCAGCGGACTGCCGTCGTGGAAGCGGACGCCGTGCCGGAGCCTGGCGAGGTAGGTGAGCGGATCGGGGTGTTCGAGCGACTCGGCGAGCTTCGGCACCACGCGGAGGTGGTCGTCCAGCTCCATGAAATTGTCGAAGATCAGCTGGTGGACCTTCTGCGACGCATCGTCGGTGCCGTAGCGCGGGTCGAGGTTATTCGGCCCGTTCGTCATGGAGACGATGAGTATGTTCGGGTCGTCGGCGGGGCGGTGCAGGCAGGCCGAGCCCGCCAGGGCCAGGGCCAGCGTCAGCAGCGCCAACCTCGCCGGCTGGCTCACGCCTGCGCCTGTTTTTTGAGCGCCGCCAGCAGGGTGAGGGCTTCAATCGGCGTGAGGTGGTCCACGTCGAGTGCCGCAAGCGTGTCGCGCAACGGGTCGTCGACGATCGGCGCCTGAAACAGACCCAACTGTTGCTGTGAGCTATTGGGTGCGGCATTCACCGACGGGCGTCCGCCGCGGGTGAGTTCGTCGCGTTCGAGCGCGGTGAGGATTTCGCGAGCCCGTTCCACGACCGTGCGCGGCAAGCCGGCAAGGCGCGCCACCTGGATGCCGTAACTGCGGTCCGAGCGGCCGGGCACGATCTTGTGGAGGAAGATAATGTCTTCCTTCCACTCGCGCGCGGCGACGTGGAAATTCACCACGCCCGGCGTCGAATCGGCCAGGTCGGTCAACTCGTGATAGTGCGTGGCGAAGAGCGTTTTCGGCCGAACCTTGGGGTTCGTCGCCAGGTGCTCGGCCACCGCCCAGGCGATGCTGAGACCGTCGAAGGTCGCCGTGCCGCGGCCGATCTCGTCGAGCACGACCAGGCTGCGCGACGTCGCGGTGTGCAGGATGTTGGCCGTCTCCTGCATCTCGACCATGAAGGTCGAGTGGCCACGGGCGATGTTGTCGGACGCGCCGACTCGCGCGAAGATGCGGTCGACGAGGCCAAGCTTGGCCTCGCGCGCCGGCACGAACGAACCGGCCTGCGCCATCACGCACACCAGGGCCGTCTGGCGGAGATAGGTCGACTTGCCGCCCATGTTCGGCCCGGTCAGCACCACCAGTTGGCAGATGCCCCCATTGAGCGTGATGTCGTTCGGCACGTAGGCATCGCCGAGGCCGGCGGTGCGGCGTTCCACCACCGGATGCCGTGCATCGACCACCGTCATCTCGTCGCCGTCGTGCACATGCGGCTTGATGTAGTTGTTCACGGCGGCGGTCTCGGCCAGCGCCGCGAGCACGTCGATGGCGGCAATGGCGCGGGCGGCGGCCTGGATGCGTGGCGCTTCCGCCGCGACGGCACGGCGCAGTTCCTCGAACAACTGCAGCTCGCGCTCGACGATCCGCTCGTCGGCGCCGACCACCTTTTCCTCGTATTCCTTCAGCGCCGGCGTGACGTAGCGCTCGCCGCCCGCAATCGTCTGCTTGCGGTGATAGTCGGCCGGCACCGCGTCCAGATTCGACTTGGTGATCTCGATGTAGTAGCCGAAGACGCGGTTGTAGCGGATCTTCAGGTTGGCGATGCCGGTGCGCGTGCGCTCGCGTTGCTCCATCTCGGCGATGTACTGCTTGCCGCTGCGGCTGATGGCGCGCAGGTCGTCGACCTCGGGGTCGAAGCCGTCGCGCGTGAAGCCGCCGTCGCGGGCCAGCACTGGTGGATCGTCAACCAGCGCCGACTCGATGCGGTTGCGCACATCGGACAGGTCGTCGAGTTGGGAGGCCAGCGAGCGCACCAGCGGCGCCTGGAGGTCGGTGAGCAGCGTCCGCAAGCGGGGGATGAGCGAGATCGATTGCTTCAGCCCGACCAGGTCGCGCGGGCCGGCGGTCCCCATCGCCGCCTTGGCGACGAGTCGCTCGAGGTCCTGGACCCCCTTCACCGCATCGCGGAACTTGCCCCGCTCCGTCGTGCGGAACGCGAGATCCTCGACCGCATCGAGCCGGTCGCGAATGGCATCGAGGGAGAGCAGCGGACGGAGGAGCCACGAGCGGAGCAGTCGGCTCCCCATCGAGGTGACCGTGCGATCGAGTTCATCGAGTAGCGACCCGTCGCGGCCACCTTCCGACCCTTCGACAATCTCGAGGTGCCGGAGCGTGGTCGGGTCGATGAGCAGCGAATCGGCGCGCTGGCGGTACGAGATGGCGCGGACGTGCGCAAGGTCGGCCTTCTGCGTGGAGCGCAGGTAATGCACGAGCGCGCCTGCCGCGCAGACCGCCGCCGGCTTGCGGTCGAGGCCGAAGCCTTCGAGTCCGCCCGCTTTCAGCTGATCGAGCAGCGCCCGCCGCGCCGCCTCCGGGTCG
>CALQBJ020000199.1 GCA_943328785.2 Bifidobacterium breve | reverse complement strand
GACTCCGCAACCGGGCCTCAAGTTCCGCTCGTTCTTCGGAATTCAACCTCAGCGCCATATGGCGCGGCAGCGTACCAGTACCCGGTCACGCTGTACAGGCCACTAGTAGGCCTTCGCGAACCAGGCTTCGGCCACGGCGGGCTTGCCGCAGCGGACGCAGCCCTTGGCTGGCGCGGCGCCGTCGAGCGGCATGTTCCGGATGGTGGCCTGCGTGTCGGTCTTCACCTGCGCTTCGCACTCGGCCTCACCGCACCACGGCGCGATGACGAAGCCAGGACGCCCTTCCATGGTCGTCTTGAACGTCTCGTAGTCGTCCGCACGGTGCGTGTGCTCTTCGCGGAAGGCGATGGCCTTCGCGAGCAGTCCACGCTGGATGTCGTCGAGCAGTTCGCGCACCTTCGCGGCCAGCCCCTCCATCGGCACGCCGAGCTTCTCGCGCGTGTCGCGGCGGGCCAGCAGCACCTGCCCCTTCTCGATGTCCTTCGGTCCGATCTCGAGACGCAGCGGCACGCCGCGCATTTCCCACTCGGAGAACTTCCAGCCCGGACGCTCCTCGCGCTCGTCGAGCGTGACGCGGATGCCGGCCGCCTCGAGCTGCTGTTGCATCTCCTGCGCCTTCGGCAGCACCGTCTCGCGCCAGTTGTCGCGGCCGATCGGGACGACGACCACCTGGTACGGCGCGACCGCGGGCGGCAGCACCAGGCCGCTATCGTCGCCGTGCGTCATGATGATCGCGCCGACGAGGCGCGTGGTGACGCCCCACGACGTGCCCCACACGTGCTGCACCGACTTGTCGCGCGCCTGGAACGTGATGTCGAACGCCTTCGCGAAGTTCTGCCCGAGGTTGTGCGAGGTGCCGGCCTGCAGCGCACGGCCATCGCCCATCATCGCCTCGATCGAGTAGGTGCGGAGGGCGCCGGCGAACTTCTCGCTCTCGCTCTTGATCCCCTTCACCACCGGCATCGCGAGCAGCGACGCGCAGAGGTTCGTGTAGACGTCGAGCATCTTGCGCGTCTCGGCCTCGCCTTCCTCGGCCGTCTCGTGCGCGGTGTGCCCTTCCTGCCAGAGGAACTCGGTCGTGCGCAGGAACGGCCGCGTCACTTTCTCCCAGCGCACGACGTTGGCCCACTGGTTCAGCAGCATCGGCAGGTCGCGCCACGACTGAATCCACTTCGCGTACATCACGCCGATGATCGCCTCCGAGGTCGGGCGGACGACAAGCTTCTCCTCGAGTTCCTCGCCACCGGCGTGGGTGACGTAGGCCACCTGCGGCGAGAACCCTTCCACGTGCTCGGCTTCCTTGGTGAGCAGGCTGTTCGGGATGAACAGCGGGAAGTACGCGTTCACGTGCCCGGTCCGCTTGATCTCCTTGTCGAGCGCCTGCTGGATCAGTTCCCAGATGGCGTAGCCATACGGGCGGATGACCATGCAGCCCTTCACCGGCGAGTAGTCGGCGAGTTCGGCCTTGCGGACGACGTCGAGGTACCAGCGGGAGAAATCCTGCGAGCGGGGCGTGATTTCGGTGACGAACGCGTCGGGTTTTTCGTTTTTGGCCATCGAACTATTCGAGAGTGGGTGAAGGCGACTGGCTTTCCACCAGGTGGACCCTAAAGTGTAGATCGTCGCGGGCCGGGAAGTCGGCGCGGAAGTGCCCGCCGCGGCTTTCCTCGCGGCGCAGGGCGGCACGCGCCACCAGCAGCGCCACCGTGGCGAGGTTGCACTGGCGCCAGACCGCGGCGTCGCTGCCGGCCCGCTCGCGGACGTCGAGCAGGGCCGCGGCACAGGCGGCGTCAAGGCGCGCCACGGCGCCGGCCAGGCGTTCGCGGGTCCGGAACAGGCCGGCCGCACGCCACATGAGATCGCGGATACCGCCGGCAGCGAGCGCCTCCGGCTGCGGCGCGATTGCCGCCACCGCCGGCACCGGCACGCGGTCCGCCTTCAGTGGAGCCGCGGCAGCCGACTGCTGCATCGCCTCACCCGCGCGGGCGCCGAACACCAACCCTTCGAGCAGCGAGTTGCTGGCGAGCCGATTCGCCCCGTGGACGCCGGTGCACGCGGTCTCGCCTGCCGCGAACAACCCGGCGACGGACGTGCGTCCCCACTCGTCGGTATCGATGCCGCCCATCATGTAGTGCGCGGCCGGCCCGACCGGAATGCGGTCGCGGGCGATGTCGATGCCGGCACGGCGGCACATTTCGGCGATCGTCGGGAAGCGTGCGCGCACGCGGTCGGGATCGAGATGTTGGAGCGTGAGGAACACCGGTCCACCGGTCGCTTCGACCTCGCGTACGATGCCGCGCGCGACGACGTCGCGCGGCGCGAGGTCGCCGGCCGAATCGTAGCGGCGCATGAACGCCTCGCCCTGGCTGTTCACCAGTTTCGCGCCTTCCCCGCGCAACGCCTCCGAAATGAGGAAGCGCGGCGCGCCGACCAGGCTCAGCGCCGTGGGGTGGAACTGCACGAACTCGAGGTCGGCCACGCGCGCGCCGGCACGATAGGCGAGCGCGATGCCATCGCCCGTCGCCACGGCGGGGTTCGTCGTCTCGCCGAACACCTGCCCGGCGCCGCCGGTGGCCAGCAGCACGCGCGGCGCACGCAGGTCGCGCAGTACCCCCTCGCCCTCGACATAGCGGATACCGGCCACCACACCGCCCTCGACCAGCACGTCGGTCACGAGCGCGTGATTGACGACGCGCACGGTGGAGAGCGCGACGACCCGCTCCCACATCGCGCGCGAGATCTCGCGGCCGGTCGCATCGCCGGCGTGCAGGATGCGGTGCACGCTGTGCGCCGCCTCGAGACCGAACAGCAGCGCACCGGACGCGGTGCGATCGAACCGGGCGCCCCACTCGATCAGTTCGCGCACGTAGCGCGGTCCGTCGTTGACCAGCACGCGCACCGCCGACTCGTCGCACAGGCCGGCGCCAGCCGCGAGCGTGTCGGCGACGTGCAGGTCCATGCTGTCGCCAGGGCCCATGGCCGCGGCGATACCGCCTTGTGCGTAGCCGGTGTTGCTCTCGGACGATTCGGCTTTCGTCAGGATGACGACGCGGCCCGCAGGCGCCAGCGCGGACGCGGCCCGCAGGCCGGCGATGCCGCCGCCCACGATGATGAAGTCAGCGGAGTCGGAAGCCGTGGAGGTCAATTGTTGAATGTTATCCTAAGGACTTCGGATACCACCCCACATGGAACCAGTCCGCGTCGACGTCGCCACTCCCTCGCGCCCGTACGTCATCACTCTCGGTGACGGCGTGCTCGGACACCTCACACAACTGCTCGACGACGTGAAGGCGCCGGCTCGACGGTTCGTCGTCTCCAGCCCGACCGTCTGGCGATTCCACGGGCAGCGCTTCGCAAAGGCCACGAAGGCCGAACCGATCATCGTGCCCGACGGCGAACGCTACAAGCAGATGCCGACGGTCATGAAGGTTTACGACGCCCTCATCAAGGCGAACGCCGAGCGCTCATCCACGCTGATCACATTCGGCGGCGGCGTCATCGGCGACCTCGCGGGCTACGCCGCCGCCACCTACCTGCGCGGCATCGCGCTCGTCCACGTACCGACCACGCTCCTGGCGCAGGTCGACAGCTCGATTGGCGGCAAGGTCGGCGTCAACCATCCGCTCGGAAAGAACCTGATCGGCGCCTTCTACCAGCCGCACGCGGTGGTCGCCGACCCGTCGGTGCTCGGCACGCTGCCGCGCCGCGAGTTCCGCGCCGGCCTCTACGAAGTCATCAAGTACGGCGTCACCTCCAGCCCCACGCTCTTCGAACGTGTAGCGAAGGAGCATCGCGCGATCTTCAATCGCGAACCCGAGGTGCTTACCTCGATCATCGCTGAGGCGTGCCGGATCAAGGCCAACGTGGTCACGAAGGACGAGAAGGAATCGGGCCTGCGCCGCATCCTCAACTTCGGACACACCGCCGGACACGCGCTCGAGTCGGTCACCAAGTACCGCCGGTTCCGACACGGCGAAGCGGTCGGCTACGGCATGCTCGTCGCGGCCGAACTGGCCGTGGCGCGCGGCGCCATGAAGGAGTCGGACCGCAAGGCGCTCGCCAACCTGGTTGCGAGCCTCGGTCCGCTGCCGCCGATCGGCGACATCTCGCTGAAAGAGGTGCTCGACGCGATGAAGCACGACAAGAAGATGATCGCAGGACGGCTGCACTTCGTCCTGCCGACTGGCATCGGCTCGTGGGCCATCGTGGACGACGTGACCGAGAAGGAGATGAAGAAAGCCCTCTCCCGGCTCGGGCTGAAGAAGTGAACGAGCCGGCGGCCGTGGTGGTGATCGGGCACGTGGTCGTGACGACGCAGAACGACCGCCTGCGTCAGCCGAGCCCGAAGTCGCGGGCTTTCTGCAGGAACACCTTGTAGCTGACCTGCAGGATCTCGGCGGCCCGGCCGGCGTTGCCGTTCGCTTCCGCCAGTGCCTGCGTGCACTTGCGCCGTTCCACCTCGGTCAGCACACGCTTCGTGGCGTCGGCCAGCGAGCCGGACAGATCGATCTCGTCCCATGGACCGGTGGATCGCGCCTCGGCTGCCAGCGGCGCATGCAGGTGCGAGGTGAGGTTCAGGTGGCGGGCGTGAATCGAATCGCCGTCGGTCAGGATGACCGCACGCTCCATGCAGTTCTGGAGTTCGCGGACGTTACCGCGCCAACTGTAGGCCTGCATCGCGTCGATGGCGTCCGGCGCCAGCACCACCTTCTTGCGCAGTTCACGGCAGAAGCGCTCGACGAAGTAGCGTGCGAGCAGGGCGATGTCGCCTGGACGCTCGCGCAGCGGCGGGATGGTGATCGGGAAGACCGACAGGCGGAAGTACAAGTCTTCACGGTACTGGCGTGCCGCCACGGCCGCCTTCAGGTTCCGGTTCGTTGCGGCGACGACGCGCACGTCGACGTGCAGCAGCGTGGTGCCGCCGACACGCTCGAACTGTTTCTCCTCGAGCGCGCGCAGGATCTTGGCCTGCAGCGTCAACGGCAGGTCGCCGATCTCGTCGAGGAACAACGTGCCGCGATGGGCGAGTTCGAACTTGCCGGGCTTGCGCTGCGAGGCGCCGGTGAAGGCGCCCTTCTCGTGTCCGAATAGTTCGGTCTCGAGCAGCGTTTCCGGAATGGCCGCGCAGTTGATGGCGACGAACGGGCCGTCGGCGCGTGGACTGAGCGCGTGCACCGCCCGCGCGAAGAGCTCCTTGCCCGTGCCGCTCTCGCCCTCGATGAGCACTGTCGCGTCGCTTGCGGCGGCGCGGTGCATGGCGATGGTGACCTGCTTCAGGCGCGGGTCTTCACCAACGATCTGCGGAGCGCCGCGACGCTGCGCAAGCTCTTCCTTCAGTAGGATATTCTCGGTGATGAGGCGCCGCTGCGAGAGCGCACGCTCGACCAGCAGGAGCAGGTGGTCGGGGTCGACCGGCTTGGCGAGGAAGTCGAGCGCACCTTCCTTCATCGCCTCAACTGCGTCCTCGATGCTGCCGTACGCGGTCATGACGACCACCGGCAGCTCCGGGTCGAGTTCCTTGGCGGCGCGGAGGACGCCGAACCCGTCGCCCTCGGTGAGCCGAAGGTCCGACAGTACGAGGCCGGGCCGGCCGGTGCGCAGCGCCTCGACCGCTTCGTTCTGGTCGCGCGCCTCGATCACGACATGCCCTTGCGACTCGAGGGCGTGGCGCAGCATCGCGCGCAGGGAGTCCTTGTCCTCGACGAGGAGGATGGGCGGATCGGTCTGGCGGCGGGCCACTAGCGCAGCCAGCCCGCGGCTACGCCTGCGCGACGGGCTTCTTCTTCGAGTTCCGGAATGGCGGCCTTGTCCTGCTCGATGGCCTTCTTCAACCGGTTGAGTTCGCCGAGGGCTTTCTGGCGGTCGTTCGCGATCTGACTCCGCTGCGCCGGATCGTCGCGATTGACGAAGTCGGCGGTCAGCGAGTCCACCCGCGTCTGGAGCGCATCCAGGTAGGTCTGGTCACGTTCCAACTGCTCCTTCAGCGCGTCCATGCGCTTCGACCAGTACTCCTGGTCTTTCGTCTCGGTATCGCCAGACGCCTTCGCGGCGTCGCCCGGCGCCTTGGCGTCGATGTCGCCATCAGCCTTGGGCTTGCTGCCGATCCCGGCACCGCCCGCCTCTGGCCCGGTCGCGTCGCCAGGCTCGGCCGGTTCAACCGCGGGTGCACCCGCCACCGGCTTCAGGTCGGTGTTGGTGTAGGTCTTCGCACCGCCCTGTATGGTCTGACGACGCTCGCTTTCCTTGCGGGCCACGTCGGCGAGCGTTTGGGCGGACACCGTCGAGGTGACGGCGACATGGGCGATGAAGAGGGTGGCAAGGACACGCATGGCTGTAGAACGTATCGGCTCGAGCTGAATCCTCCGTAAGGGGTCTGTAGGGGTCACAGACGACTAGCGCAACTCCCGCCACGCAATCACCTGCAGGACCGGGAAGCCCGACGGCGCCGGACCACGCGTAGCCGGGTCGGCAACCTCCCATCGCGCCAGGGCAATCAGGTCGAGTCTTGAGACCGCCCCTTCGACGATGCGCCGGGCGCCTCTGCGGCCAAACCCTTCAGCCCGTACCCACAGCAGGCCGGCCCCAGGGCTTGGCGCCGGACCACTGCGGCCGCCGTCGCGCCACGGGTCGCCGTCCACCTCTCCCGGGTCGTCGGCCACCAGCGTTGCCACGAAGAGCGGCAACCCTCCAGTTGTGCCGCCGGTCGCGGCGTCGAGCGGGCCCCACGAGAAGAGAAGCCAGCGCGGATTCCGTGGTCCCCACGGCCGATCGCTGGTGGTGCGGTCCATCTCCGCGGCCGAGCAGACGGTGGCTCTGCCGCAGTTGGCGGCGTTCACAACCTCACCGAGGTCGATGGACGAGCCGTCGGGCAGGGTGCGGGACCCTGACGCGCCCCCGTCGCGAAAGGCCGAGGCGACGGCCCCGTTCAGCACCGCGGTGAAGCTCGGCGCACTGCGCAGCTCCGCCACCGTGCGCTCGAAGGCCGCGTCGGCGGCGTAGCCGGCTTCGGAGGAGGCGCCACTGTTCGCGGCGATCAGCGTATCGGCGCTGGTGGTCAGGACGAGCGCCGCCCCGACCGCCGAGAGCAACAACATAGCGAGCAGCGTGACGATGAGGGCCAGGCCCCGTTCGTTGCCCACTCAGCGCCCCAGTCCGAGCGGCTTGGGCGACAGGACCAGCCGCACCACCCGGTCGGGCACCAGGCGGGTCCCGCGTGCGGTGCCGCCACGCGTGAACAGCGGGCCAGCCGGCCCGCGCAGCGCGGCAACCGCCGACTGGACGGTTAGCGTCATCACCACCTGCCGCACCCGCAGCAGATCGGCGTCGTAGCGATTCGGATCCGCCGCGTCCGGACACCAGGGTCCGTCGGTCAGCAACGCGG